>NZ_JBGVFE010000038.1:0-33696 GCF_045120835.1 Methanobrevibacter sp. | reverse complement strand
GTTTTTTGGTTTCTTCCACATATTTGATTGCAGACAACACAGCGGATGGGACATCCATCGCAGATAAACTCCCTGCTCTAAAGTTAAAATCAGTCGGTTCTTCCAAACCCATTTCATCAGTGGAAATAATTGCCGGATTCATTCCTCTTTCACTGCTTGCCAAACCAAGCATTTTAGTGGTGGTTCTTTTTCCGCATTCCTGAGATGTTCCTCCAACAAAAATTACTGGTGCTTTAGGAGTATAAGATATCTTTGGTAAAACTTCACATGATTTTTTTGGGGCGACACCAGCTATTTTTTCAACAACGTCAAGTCTTGGACCGATTTCTTTTATAACAAGATTTCTTGAATCAGCAAATTTCTTTAAAGATGAGTTTTCCTGAATGGATAATGATCTAAATGAAGTGACAACATTCAATCCTGCATCAATTGCCTGAACTGCGTATTTCAATGCAGCGCCTTCAGCACCAATCGGCAGCATTATCACCAATGATTTTGCATCAGGTGCACTTTTCAAACACTCATCCAAACTGGCAGATATTATCTTTCCACAGAACTGCTTGCCCTGCTTTTTAACATTATCGTCAATATAACCTACGGTTTCTATACCGTCGAGATTGGAGAATTTTTCTCCTCCACCTCCGCAACCTACAACAATGAACGGATTTAAATCCTGAATATCTTTAACTGATTTTACTGAATACAAAAACTTCACCCCTATCCTATAATTTATAACTTATAACTAATCATGTGAATTATTCTATTAAATTTTTAAAAATAAAATTTTAAAAAATTGTTATTATAATTAATTATAATTTTTCACATTAATAAATGTATAATGTTTTTATAAGTAAAAATTACATATATTAGAAATAATTACAAAAAAGATTTTGGAGAAAAAAGATGAGAAAACCTTATGTAATATTGATTGGAAGCGCATCAGGGATTGGAAAATCAACTATTGCTGCGGAACTCGCAAAAAAATTAAATATCAAACATTTGATTGAAAGTGACTTTATCAGAGCCGTTGTCAGAGGCATAATTGGCAAGGAATATGCTCCTGCACTACACAGCTCATCTTATGATGCATACAAAAGCATCAGAAATAAAAGCAGATACACAAGTTATGATGATTTGATTTCAGCTGGATTCGATGACCATGCATCATATGTCATCCCGGCACTTGAAAAGATTATCCAAAGGGCAATTACCGATTATGACGACATCATTATAGAAGGAGTGCATCTGGTTCCTGGATTAATCAATATCGACCAATTTAAAGATTATGCAAACATTTACTTTTTCGTCTTGAGTTCAGATGAGGAATCCCACAAGGAAAGATTCGTGAAAAGGGCTGTTCAAATACATCGAGGCGGAAAACAGCTTGATTTCTTTAAGGAAAACAGAATCATACATGACCACCTGCTGGACCAGGCAAGAGCAAACAATGTGCACATAATCAATTCCAAAACCATAGACCAGACATTGGAACAGATTCTGGGAATCATTAACAAATCCTGCATAACAATCAAGCTAATCAATGACGTGGATGATCTTGCTGACGTTATAGACATAATTATCAAAAAGAACAATGGAACATTGGAAAACATTACCTACAACATCAAAGGTTTTAAGGAACCGTTGAGTCGTAAAATTGGTGTTTCAGATAGTGAATCGGCAAACAAGTTCATTCAAAAGATCAATGAAGATGAAAGCAAAAAAGAATACCTGGCCGAACTCTATAGGCTATCCGAATATAGGCAAACAACCATCTGTGCATCCAATCCGGAAAAGCTCGATGAAATCGTTAAAGAATTAAATAATAAAGGATATGTTTTAAATGAATGATGAAACCATTAATGAAATGATTATCAAATGTCCCGCATGCGCTGTTGACGGCGTTGCAAAATCCATAATGAAAGAAATTGAAATTCCCCATTTCGGAAAAGTTATGGAAACAACAATACAATGTCCCTCCTGCGGATTCAAGCACTCAGACATTATAGCATTAGAGCAGAATGACCCTGCAAAATATGTTCTTGAAATTAACAAAAACACATTATCAGTCCGAGTGGTCAGGTCACAGTCTGCCACAGTCATCATTCCTGAAATTGGCGTTAAGGTAGAGCCCGGCCCAAAATCTGAAGGCTATGTGACCAATGTGGAAGGGGTGCTAACTCGTTTTGAAAGCGCTGTTAAAAAAGCATTGAATTTATTTGACGATGAGGAATCTCAAAAAAATGGGAAAATTGCATTGGACAAAATTCAAGAGCTGATAAAAGGTAACGGCACTGCCACATTAATTATCCTTGATCCCTTCGGCCAAAGCAATGTTGTAAGTGACAGGGTGGAAATTCTGGAAATTCCTGAAGAGGAATTGCACGATTTAAAAACAGGTTTTAGTCATATTGAAGATAATTAAAGGAAGAATAATTATTCTTCTTCCTCTTCTTCTTCGATACTTGCTGAAAAGTTAGCGAAAGTGTCTTCTTCAGCAACATCTTTTAATTTTAAGGTTCTTTGTACATCCATAGCTAATGCATTACAGTCAGCTTTAATAGCTTCCAAATGTAATAATATTCTTTCTTTTTCTTGATTGATTCTTTCAATGTTAGTGTATGGATATGTTGATTCCTTAAGCATTTCGTATTCGATAGTGGTGTATGGATATTCATTTAACTGTTTACATACGTTTTTCAATACTTCACCTAAGAACTTGTTCATTTCTACTTTTACTCTTTCCCTAATCATTTTGTCGTCATCAAGATTTTCTTTCATTAAACGAACAACTTCTGCTTTAGCGAAAGGTAATTTTTCATCATCTTCTTCGATGAATTCTCCGGAAGTTTCATCAATCATTTCTTCTTCAGACATAATTTACACCTCGTTTGAATTTTTAAAATATTGAGTCAATCAGTAATTTTTTGCGAAAAATTATTCTTACATCAATATCTAACCATACATTTATTGTAAGTTATATTTAAAGCTATTGATTAAATTAAAAAAATGGAGCAGTATTTGGCCAGTTATTATGACAAGTATTAAAATAATTTATCGTGAAATTAATAATTTTGATAGTTGAATAATTTCGAAAAATCGTTTGAAAAAAAATAAAAATAGTAGCAAAAATGCTACTTTAATTTAACTTTTCTTTGAGATATCCTTTCCTAAAAATAATAGCAGAAAACAGTAAGGAAAACATTAGCACTGCAATAGGATTAGCAGTTGGATGCGTTTCAAGATTACTTACTTTTTCATCATTCAAATCATTTTTAGGAGTTTTTTTGGAAGTATCTGAAGGCTTTGATACATCAACTACAGCAAAATCCTTATTGTTGGATTTGTCCCAATCAAATGTATCGCTTGTAACTTCAACTGTGTTTTTTATGATACCCGGACCGGCAGCAACTACTTTTATAAACAGTTTTGCCGATTCGCCATAACGCAGTGTGGCGATTGTCCAGACATTGGATGCCTTGTTGAATCCACCTTTGGTTGCCTTAAATGATTTCAATTTAAGCATTTCATCCAGAATCTCTGAAACCTTGACATTATAGGCAGTATCCGGACCGTTATTGACCACTTCAATCACATATTCGATTACATCTCCAACCTTATAGGAATATCTTGATGCAATTTTGGTAACTGACAAATCGGATGCAGGTTTAACGGATATTGACTTTTGCGCTCTGTTATTTGATTCATCCGGATCATATTCATCGCTTCTGATTTTGGCAACATTGATAAAATTGCCGGTTGATGTGACCTTGCAGAAAATCTCAAGGCTTTTGACCTCACCCACATTCAGATTTCCTATTTGCCAGATGTTTCCATGATAATCCCCATTTGAGCTTAAAAAAGTCAAACCTTCAGGCAGAATGTCTTCGACAATCACATTGGTCGCCATATTCGGACCGTTGTTTGACACCGTCAATGTCCATTTAACTCTTTCACCATAATTCGGAGAATCCTTATCGACTGATTTTATGACTGACAAATCAGCAACTGGTCTTACATCGACCATATCCTGCGCATGATTGTTTGACATGTTCCAGTCATACTGCATGGCTCTCACATCAACATCATTGATTATGGCTCCCAAAGCATCGCAGACAGTTGTGATATTCAGATTGACACTATCTCCAACATTCAGAGAACCGATATCCCAGACATCATCTTTATAGATGCCTCTATCCGAATCATATTTGGAAAATATCAATTCATTAGGCAGAATATCGCTTAAGACAACTCCTGTTGCATTGTCTGGACCATTGTTTTTAACGATGATAATCCAATTGACGCTTTCGCCAAATAGAGGACTGGTATTGTTCGCCTTAATTATCACACCCAAATCAACTGCCAAAGGCACATCAATGGATTCACTGTCATTATTGTTGTCGGGATTGCTGTCATATTCATCGGCGCGAATTGATGCCAAGTTAACAATCCTGCCGGTCTTATTAACCCTGCAGATAATTTCAAGAGTTTCACTCGCCCCCTTATTTAAGCAGCACATAACCCATCTTCCTTCATCATAAAATCCCCTGGTTGCGGTATAATCAATCAGGGTCAAACCTTCAGGAAGCAGGTCTACAACCTCCACATTTGTTGCGTTGTCCGGTCCGCCATTTGAAATGACCAATGTCCACTTTACCAAATCATTGTAGTTCGGTGCGGAATTATTGACTGACTTGACAATTGCCACATCCGCTGACTTTTCAACATAAATTGTTTCATTGTCGAAGTTATTTGTCATGTTATGGTCATATTCTGTTGCATTTACCAAAACCCTATTTTCTATCAATCCTGTTGCATTAACCCTACACTCTATTTTTAGGATAAATGATTCATCAACACCAAGTTCCTCAATGAACAGTATTCCAGTCAGAGGATTATAGTCTCCAGAACTGTCATCATCAATCCAGACAAGTTCCCTCGGAAGCAAATCATGAACATGTACATTGTGGGCATCGTCGGGACCATTGTTTATGATTTCAATTGTCCATATAACGATATCGTTAAATCTTGGATTTTCATCACTGACAGACTTTGAAACCGACAGGTCAGCTGAAGGATTGACAAGTATTGTTTCGTTATCCTCGTTGTTTGTCAAATTAAAATCATACATGTCGCTGCTGACGTTTGCAATATTTACATGTTTTCCTGTTGTTTCAACCAATGTTATGATTTCAATGACTGCAGTTTCACCAACTGAAAGCTTATCTATTTCAAATATTCCATCTTCATATTTGCCTTTTGTGGATTTTGAATCAATGTAGGTGAATCCGTCAGGCAGCAAATCCAAAACACGGACATTTTCTGCCGCATCAGGGCCGTTGTTTGAAACTGTCAATATCCACTTTACAGTATCCATAAAGTTTACATTGCTTGCATTAACTGCCTTATCAATAGCCAAATCACTTGCCGGGTCTACGAATACCCTTTCCGTGTCATTGTTGTTTGTCAAATCATAGTCAAATTCAGTTGCATTAACTCGAACGAAATTTTCAATCATCCCCGTGCCGTTGACCATGCATCGGATATTTAAAGTTGCCTTTTCACCTGAATTTAGAGTTCCGACCTTCCAAATTCCTGACTTGACATCATAGTCCTTATCTGCATTTAGAATTATCAGAGATTTAGGAATCAAATCGAACATTTCCACATCATGTGCAGTATCCGGGCCATTGTTGGTTATTTCAATTGTCCAGTCAATGATGTCTTTGTAGTTTGGCTTGGTGTTTGAAACACTCTTCACAACAGCCAAATCGCTTGCAGGATTTACAAAGATTGATTTTTCATCATGATTGTTTGTTGTATTTGAATCGAATTCGAAAGCTGTGACATCAACTTTATTTATGAAATGTCCTGTCCTGTTGACTACACAAACAATATCAAATGAAAATATTTCATTTACCTTTAAATCCCCAATCGCCAATACTCCTGAATTGGGATCGTATTTTCCGTTGGAAGTATCATTCAGCCAAATTAAACCCTCCGGCAAAACGTCATATACTGTAACGTTAGTGGAATCGCTCGGACCGTGATTTTTAACGGTTATGGTCCATGTAACTACATCTTCAAAGTCTGCAATTGTCTTTGAAACCGATTTTGTTACTTCATTATCTACCTTAGGAGTAACGGTGAATACCGTTGCGTTTGTAATGGCCTTATAGTAATCGTCTTCATAATGTTTTGCTGAAACATAATATTTTCCAGCTTTCAGATTATCCAAATCAACCTGGATTTCTCCCAAGTAATTTGTATAACCAGTTTCATTATAGACTACAGTGCCATCCTCATGTTTTACGGTAAGCAAAACATTTATGTTATATTCCCTGTCATCCTGATATAACCTTCCGCTATCGCTAGCCCCATCGATCGGATATTCCCCATCAATGACTATATTGAAATTGTCTGCGGCATTATGGATTGCATTGGAAACTCCCAAGTTATCAAAGTCCCCAATATTATTTCCACCAATCAGAATTACTTTAATTTTTTCGCTATCTCCATAATATATGTCCTCGGCAGATATCGGCAAATGATAAACCCATGCCTGATTCTTGAACATTTCATTATTATCCAAAGTCAGCTTTTTGCCGGATTCATCATAATATATTGCACTTCCGTTTCTTGCAGTATTGAATTTGAATGCATTGTTTTGAATGGTTGCATAGGAACTGTTGATATAAATTGCTCCACCCAATCCGTCATCAAGCTTATCTTTATCCGGAATCGCTTCATTTGAGATGAATGAAGAATCTTTGACCAAAGTGTTTTTGCCTTTAATATAAAGCGCACCGCCATCTATATTAGCCTTGTTTGAATTGAAAACTGAATTCTGAATTGTAACATCTTCAGCTTCAATATTAACTGCACCACCATACCGGGTTACAGAGTTGTTCTTGAAATTTGAATTGTCAATCAGTATGTTTAGGCCTTTTGCCTGAACGGCTCCACCAACCGGAGCAGTATTTCCATCAAAATTGCAGTCCAAAATATCTAATTTCATATAATCATATAAAAAACCTGTTGAGAGTGCTCCGCCATACAGTTTCTCAGCAGTGTTATTAACAAATGTACAGTTAATAATAGAACCTGATGCATGAAATGTTAATGCACCACCCTGGTCTGCAACATTGCCGACAAACAGGCAATTAATATAGGATATTCCATCACGTACACATCCTGCACCTCCATGGGATGCTCCATTTATACAGATAGCACTATTATTTCTAAAAGTACATCCGGATACCTTAATATTTGAACTCGGAGACTCCAAACCGAGTTGGATTGCTCCACCATATGCATCATATTTTCCTTTTACCCAGTTATCCTCAAAAACACAATTTGTGATTTCTGAATCCTTACCATACACAGAAAGTGCTGCTGCAAATGAATAATTTTCAAAATTTTCATTATAAGCCGTGTTTCTTCGGAATTTGCAATTATCTATTATGGTACCCGCAGCAATGTTCAAATCATATGGAGTGTAGATTGCACCACCCACCTGAGCATGGTTGTCTTCAAAAATACAGTTTTCAATGCGGACATTGTTCGTATTGACAAATATGGCTGATCCCACATCATAATTACCATTTATGAATTTTATATTGCTTATTACAGTACCCGAACCCCCACCATTTATATCCAAACAGCGCTCTACATTACGTGCATCACATATTGCACCAGTATCGGAAGTCAGAGTAATCTTCTTATTTTGAATGTACATATGTCCCTTGCCTGTTGTGTAATAAGTTCCCGAGAGTTTTACGGTATCACCGTCATGAGCGGAATTGATTGCCTCCTGTATATCTGCAAAACTGTTTCCTTTCGGTTCAATTATTACACCCAAAATATCCTGCGAATCCTGAGAATCCACCTCCAAAATTTCATTGTATTGAGAATTTTCTAGTCTTTCCATATCATTGGATTCCAATCCTATTTCAGCAGATGTATCGTTTAATTCAACTGCAAACGAATTATCTACACCATATCCCACTGCAGTAAAGATTAAACAGATGACAACTATGCATAAAAGGAAATTTCCTCCAATAAACCTCTTTCTATTCTTTAACATTTTAATCACCTAAGTTGAGGACGATTATAATACTATTAATTAACAAAAAGCTATTAACTAGTGATTAACCTTTTTATTTTTAGTTTTAGACTTAAAAATAATAAATAGACCCTTCAATTTAAAGATAATTCAAAATTCATAGGAAGAAAATCAAATGACTCCCTAACACAAATTATTTTAAGGCAAATAATCTGACAGAATTTTAAAGTTAGCTTCAATCCAAAAGCCATGAGAAATATTTATTAAATCAAAGCAATATTGAACCTAAAATAAAAGATAACCTTTTTAAATCCTCAAAATATCTTTTAAACACTTTATTATTTAAAACTATGTATTTAAAGACTTTAAAATTGATTTTAGAGTGAAATATTACATTTTAAAGTAAATATTATACTGAATGGGAAAAATATTTTATTGATAATTAATATAATAGAATATAGTACAAACAAAGGTAAAGAGACATGAAAAAACAAATAGCAATATTAATTATGGCAATATTAATAGTAGCTCCTCTTGTTCAAGATGTTACTGCAGCAAAGACTGTTTTCATAACATCAGACAATATTGTAGACCATGATCATGATTTACAAGTATTAAATTCTTTGAAAAGCTACATTGAGGAGTTAAGTGGAGGAGAACTTCAGGTAATTATTGACAATCAGGCCCCTGCCCCAGGAGAAGGATGGCGGGCAATAGAAGTGACAAGTGACGTGAGCATTTGTCTGGCCGCTTCGGATGCCGGAAACTATCTGCAGCTAGCCAGCGCTTCAACAAACTCAGATAAGCAATATGTATTTGTCAATATAGGAAATTATGATTTGGACAATAACACCAACTTCCTGAGAAGGGCTTGGGACGACAATTACTCAAATGAAAGCCTTGCAGGAATGCACGACCCAGGAACATTCCTTAAGAATGCCGGAATTTATTATGTGCAGCCAGCAAAAGAATTCCCGAATAATGCAAATGACGGCATTTTAGAAAACTACGATGAAGAGATGAACAAGCAGATTGCTCAGGAAATCGTTGACATCATAAATACTCATGGTAATGATTCAAAAGTATTAAGCGACGGATTGCTAACACACAATATCGTCAAACCGTCAGTCATGGCCGATGCAAGTAAAGAATTAGTAGAAAGTGGAGATAAAGAGATGGATGGAACTTACGGCAATTATTCCGCCGCACAGCTTTTATATCAGACAAGTTCCTATCTCAATGGAAACGGCCTTGATGTTCCAAAGGAATTTGATGGACCTGAAGATCCAATGGGAATTTCACTCTTTGCAAAAGACACATATTCAGTATACGATTATTTCAAAATGGGAGGAATAGTTCGAGAATACATGGATGCAAACGGCAGAGCGCCAGATTCTATTTCATATGAAGGGGCACAAATCAGCTATTATGATTTGTTATACAACTTTGCTAAGATTACACAGAATCATACAGATGCAGAACATATGGGCTTTAATAGTGAATATCACTTCGATAAAGTAAATGATTCAATATTACTACACTTATTCCCATTCATATTGGTATTATTTGTATTATTCCTTGCATATAGACTATTTAAGAGAATTAGGAGAATTTAAAAAGATAAAAAATTGAGGAAAAATTATGAAAAGATATATATCAGAATTAATAGGAACAATGGTTCTTGTACTGTTCGGTTGTGGAAGTGCCGCCATAGCGGGCTCCGCATTAGGCCCCCTTGGAATTGCACTGGCATTCGGTTTATCCATTGTGGCCATGGCTTATGTGATTGGAGACATCTCTGGATGCCATATAAATCCTGCCGTTTCAATCGGTATGTGGATTGACGGCAGACTAGAGGCAAAAGACTTGATTATGTATATCATATTCCAATGTATCGGTGCAATCATTGGTATCGCTCTTTTAGCAGTAATCATCAACTCAGCACCAGTCTTGGGAGGATATGCAGCAACCGGACTTGGTCAAAACGGATTTGGATCTGCTTCAATAGTGGGTCTCGACGTTATCGGAGCAATAATTGTTGAAATTATCTTAACCTTTGTATTTGTATTCACAGTTCTTGGAGTCACAAAAAAAGCGGAAAACAGTGCGGTTGCAGGTATCGTAATCGGTTTAACCCTTGCTTTTGTACACATTATGGGAATTCCACTCACAGGAACTTCAGTTAACCCTGCACGTAGTTTAGCACCTGCACTATTCCTTGGAGGTCAAGCTCTCCAGCAGGTTTGGGTATTTATACTAGCCCCAATTATAGGTGCAGTAATCGCAGGTTTATTTTATAAAGTGTTAAGCGCAGAGGAAGCTTGAATCCTCTCCCTTTTTCTTTTTTTTAAATTTTGATACTGCCGGTATAGGTATAACCTTTAATATCTTCAAAACCGCTTTTTGTAAAAAATTCAAATGAATCTGGATTGGCTACATACATATGAGCAAGAGATATGCCCACATCAATCGGATTCCATTTCTTAAGCACCTGTCGCTTTAAAAAATTTTGTTTTGCCTGATAGACATCAAATCCATCGCCAACATGTTTATAATACCATGGCTGTGAGTTAATTGCTGATGGGGCAAGCTGTGCCGGAACCAATCTTTCATCTTCAGTGTCTGAAATGTCTGACAGTTTCTTTCTCTTGAATTGAGATATTTCACGAGTCATATTGTTGGATTTTCCAAAAGAAATCACAATGACAAAATCAGGATTTCTTTTTTTAAGCGATGCCATACCTACCCAACAGCTGCCGATTCCAATGCTTTGCATGAAAAGACAAAGCTGCTGGAAAACAAAACCGATATTTTCAAGATAATTATCCCTTTTTTCGCTGAACAATGCCAGATAATAAGGAGACTTCCAGGGAGTACGAATATTAAGCTTATCAGGAGTTAGAATTTCATAATAATAATCAATATTCTCATTCAACACCTTGGCATTTGCGATGAATTCATGAATGATTTTGATGTCAATTTCCCCATCTAAATAATCACGGCAAGACTTTCTGACATATATCTGATTTTCCAAATTCATTGTTACACCATTACTAATATATTCAAATTAAAATTTAAATAATATTGTAATGATAAATTAATATAAGGTGAATATATGAAAATTGTTGTTGCAATTGGAGGATCAATCTTACTTAAAGAGTATGATAGTAAAAAATTCCAAGAATATAGTGCCATCTTAATGGATTTGGCAAAAGAACATGAAATATTTGTTGTCATAGGTGGAGGAAAACCTGCAAGAGAATATATCAGTGTTGTTCGTGACTTGGGTGCCGGTGAAGCGCAATGTGATGATATCGGAATTGAAGTTACAAGAATCAATGCCAAACTGATGCTTTCGGCACTCGGTGATGCGGCATATCAAAGAGTCCCTCATAATTTCCAGGAAGCTTTAGAATTTTCAGCCAGTGGAAAAATCATCGTTATGGGTGGAACAGAACCTGCACACAGTACCGATGCTGTTTCAGCAATTTTGGCCGAATATATCCAAGCAGACAAACTTATAAACCTGACTTCTGTTGATGGAATGTATACAAAAGATCCTAACAAATTTGATGATGCCGAACTTGTTCCTGAAATTACCGCTACAGATTTGCTTGAGTTTTTAAGCGGTAAAGACGTTAAGGCAGGAACCTATGAATTCTTCGATACCACTGCAGTTCAGATGATTAAAAGGTCCAACCTGGAAACTGTCATTACCAACGGATTTGAACCTGAAAACTTAATTAAAGCAGTGAATGGTGAAAATGTCGGAACAAGAGTCCTTAGCGAATAGGTGAAAAAGTGGATAACCTCGTTGACATCGGTTTAAATTTGATGCATAAGTCCTTCAGAAATGACCGTGTTGAAATAATCGAAGAAGCCAAAAAGGTTGGCGTAAACCAGTTCATCATTACTGGAACAAATGTAAATTCAAGCCAACTTGCAGCTGAATATGCATCCAAATATCCTGGCACTTTATTTTCAACATCAGGAGTTCATCCCCATGATGCAAAAACCTGCAACGGACACAGCATGTTTGAACTTGAAAAAATAGCTAAAAATGATTGTGTTGTGGCCATTGGAGAATGCGGTCTTGACTATAACAGGAACTTCTCACCGCAGGATTTGCAGAGAAAATGGTTTGAAGCACAGGTGGAACTTGCAGAACGCATAGATATGCCTTTGTTTTTACATGAACGAGAAGCTCACAAAGATCTATATGATATCTTAAAAAGGCATGACAGCGTGATTGAAAAATCTGTTGTGCATTGCTTTACCGGAACAAAAGCTGAAGCACAAAACTATGTTGATTTAGGATGTTTTATTGGTGTTACAGGATGGATTTGCGATATGAAAAGAGGAAGAGACCTGCAGGAAGCAGTAAGTGTTATTCCACCTGAAAAATTAATGATCGAAACGGATGCACCATTTTTAATACCTAAAAACTTTGATAAAAAACCTAAAAAAAATAGAAATGAACCTAAATATTTGCCCCATATCCTCAAAACAATTGCACTCTGCATGGGAATTGATGCAGAAGAGCTTGCTTGTCAAGTTAATAAAAATACAAAAGAATTTTTCAAAATATAAGGAGATGATAAAATGGCAGTAGACCCTCATAAACATTGCCCAATTTGTGGAACCCCAATACCTTTAAACGAACTAGTATGCTCACCGGACTGTCAAAAAGTCTGGGATGCTAGATTAAAACAAAGAAAAAGATCTCAAATAATCTTATATGTGGTTATTGCAATCTTTTTAATAATCTGGGCAATAATGACCTTTGTAAAATAGTGATACAATGATTTTAACTTCTTCAAACACTCTTGAAAATAAGGAAATTATTGAATACAAGGGACTGGTTACAGGCGAATCCCTAATCGGGTCCAATATTTATAAAGACATATTTTCAGGTGTTCGTGATGTTGTAGGCGGAAGAACCACACAATATGAAGAGCAATTGGAAAAGGCCCGAGACATTGCATTCAAGAGTATGGAAGAAAAGGCTGAAAAATTAGGTGCAAATGCAATTATCGGCCTTAAAATCTCCTACGATAATTTAGGAGGCACCATGGGAAATACAATTCTTGTTACCGCCTACGGTACCGCAATTAAATTCGAATAACATGAAAAACGAAGAAAAAAAAGTAGATTTCAAAAAAATCGGAAAGGCATTCCTATGTATCGGATTTGGAACAGGAATCGGACTTATAGTTTATGGAATTTTTCTATATTTTAGAATTGCAATATTCGGATGGAATTTAGGTCTGATTTTTGCCCCATTGGCTGCAGGATATGCAGAAACCATGATCGAAAATAGGATTATCGGCAAAAATTTAGGTGCAACAAGTGCATTCATCCTTTTCATCTATACCACATTTTACAGTTTTATCTTAAAAAATCCTACGTTAGGAATGAACATTATAACTGCAGGGT
Source organism: Methanobrevibacter sp. (assembly GCF_045120835.1). Classification (GTDB taxonomy): domain Archaea; phylum Methanobacteriota; class Methanobacteria; order Methanobacteriales; family Methanobacteriaceae; genus Methanocatella. Next base: position 20,198 of record NZ_JBGVFE010000038.1, on the reverse strand, counting down.
CAATTATTGTAATTTTGCAGGCAGCATTTCCTACACTTGTAAATTATCTTCTTTTAGTAGTTCTTGGCGCACTTGCATCAAACCTTGCATGGGCTATTAGAAAACTTATAAAATTCTTGAAAAAAGTCAAATACAATATCCGATGGGAAACTCCACAAGAAGGGATGCCCATCGAGCCGATTCCCCAATTTAATGAGGTAGATAGTAATGATAAACTGAATTCATTGAATTTCTTCTTTTTGACAAGCACCGACATGAAAGACAGAAGTCATGATCTTCTTGGCATGTACCAAAGCGAAATAGTTATTGAAAATAAGGATGAAATAAGTATTAAACGTGAACAGATAGAGGAAAAACGTTTAGTTTGCATTAAAAATGGAAAAGATGACTGTCTAATCAAGTTGGCCAATAAAATTAAAGCCGACGGTGGCAATGGAGTTTTGGATTTGGACATCAAATACGGACTGATTGGATTAGGCAGCGACAACATCCACATAACCGCAACAGGAATGGGCATTAACATACATAGTGAAAAGAGGTGAAAAGATGGAAAATGAAGGAACAATCATAATTCCAATAATCGGATATATAATAGCAGTCATATCTCCATTGATTGGATTGATATATGGAGCAATATTATTCTATATGAAAAAGGACACTCCACTCTACCGAAAACATGGCCGATTCATAATATACTTTGCAATATTAGTATTTGTCATAAGTTTTATTATTAGATTTGCAATTGGCGGATTATAATTCGCCTAATCTTTTTTTAAAATCCTCATTTTTGCTGCAGTTACTTATTGCTTTTTTTAAAATTTCTTTTTCTGAATCAATATCTCCCTGCTTTTGATAGATTCGATCCAATGCCCAGTAAGCTTTTGAAGAATCTGGCAGTGTGAAAATGACCTGATTATATAAATCGATTGCTTCATCCAATTTACCCTTATTTTCCAAATATTGAGCCTCACTCATCAGATTGGAGATATTGCTTAATTTACTGTCCTCTTTTTTAGGCTTTACTTTTCCTTCAACATTTCTCAGTTTATCAAAAAGATCTTCTGCGGTTTTATCATCAAAGTTTTCTCCGGTTTTTCTCTCCATTTTATCACCCTAAGGCAAGATTCCAAGCATCTTTAAAGCCATGTACAATACCAGAATTGAAAATATTATCTTCAGTTTCTTTTGAGGCACTTTATGTGCCATTTTAGCACCCAATGATGCCATCGGAACTGAAAAACATGCAATCAGTGCAAAATTGATTAAGCTCACATAACCGATTGAATATGGAAATGTGCTGACTCCCCAACCTGAAAGCATGTAGGATAAAAATCCTCCTATTGCAGTCAGGCAGATAAACACTGAAGATGTTCCAATGGCCTCTATCAATGAAAATCCCAAAAGTGCAGTCAAAATGGCTATTAAAAATATTCCTCCACCAACGCCCAAAAGTCCTGATGAAAATCCGACTACAAGACCTATTATGGCTGTTGATAACCAGTTAAAGGGAATTTTTGCATCCTCCCTTTCCTTGTTAATATTTACAACATTATTGACGGTGATGAAAAGCAATAGGCATCCAAAGATTATCTCCAATATCCTTGAAGGCATGGCCGATGCGACAAGCCCTCCCAAAGCACCTCCAATCAATCCGAAGACGCCTAATCGAATTCCCGGTTTTATGATATTGTCCATGGACCGGGAATGCCTATAAGCGCCACTAAGTGATGTCGGAACAATGATTGCCAAACTGGTACCGAAAGAGATAAGAATTGCCAAATCAGGTTCGATTCCAATGTATTTTAACAGGAAATACTGCAAGGGAACGATTAGAAATCCTCCACCAACACCCAAAAGTCCGGATGCAAATCCTGCACAGATACCAATTAATATCAAACCTATGAAATATTCGATTGGGAACATAAACATCACTTATTTAAAGTATTAATAATTAAATTATTGTTAATGAAAGTTAATAAAACTATACTGGTTGGAGCCATATTTATTCTTCTTGGGGGAATAATTTTTCTAACTGACATATTGAATCCTGTAATCCGACCGATTACATATACTTTTTTAATGGGATCATCTAAAGGAAAAGATATAATATTTTTTGGTCTTTTAGGCTTATTTTTAATATTATCCCAAACAATCAAAAAGGAAATTAACACAACCAAATATCTGGTGATTTCAATCATTACCGGAACTGTTTTATTAATTTCAGGAATTCTGCTTGAAGTTTTATTTAGACTGCAGATGGGAATAAAGCTCAACACCATCTTTGTATCTATGACTAACGGCATGAGTTCCACAAGCATTCTGCATACTCATCTTCTAAAGTCCATTCTGGGAGAGGTTCTAACTCAAATGATGGGACCTTTTATACAAAGCAACATCAACACTGGAGTTGGCCTATATCAATACATTCCAAGCATATCATTTTTAATAATCTTATTGATTCCGATACTCTTTGTGACAATAGTGCTTGCATCACAAAGACGCCCATGGTTTACCAATTTCCTGATGGCATTTTTCTCAAGCTGCCTGATAATCGGTGCAATCGACGGAGGAATGTTTGCAACTCCTTCCTATGTAGGAATATTCGGCCTTTACTTAGTTTACAGAAACGGATATTATCTAAACTATATTGTTGGACGATTTTTTGGAGATAAAAATCTTCTTAAGGACAACGAATCCTTCCAACCGGTTTACAAAAACAGAAATTTCGGCAAAATAAGATACATCCTCAACCGTTTCGCAATCTATTTTTTAGTGGTTGCAGTGATATTCCTGCGTTTTACAATAGCTTTTGCGGGAGCGGAACCTGACTATTATACTGTAGACATCACAAATCCAAGTGAAAACATTGATTTGGGCAACATCAGCATCGAAGTAATCGATTATGAGCACAATAACGATACAAATAAGACCACATACCATATCGACCCCGCTTACAATGAAATGGAACTGATCAATGACCTGAAAGTTCCGCTGAATAATTCGTGCGAATATTATACCGTTTCATGGAATGTTTATTCATACATGTAGTGATAGCATGAAAAGAATCTATTTAATACTGCCAGTCATTGCAGGGATAATGTTTGGATCAAGCGGAATATTTGTCAGGACATTGACTCAAAATGGAATTGATTCAACAACACTGCTGTTTTTAAGGTTTTCAATTGCGATTATTCCTATCCTAATTGCAATTCTACTGAGCGACAGGAAATTATTTAAGATAAACCTATCAGACATTCCGTTATTCCTGCTTTGCGCAGTCTGCATTATCGGACTTAATCTCTGCTACAATGAATCCATGAATACTATTCCATTATCCCTAGCAGCAGTGCTTCTATCAACAGCCCCTATTTTCGTTTTGATTTTTGCATATGTGCTATTTAGAGAAAAGGTCACATCCAAAAAGATAATATGTATGCTGTTAGCTATTTTTGGATGTCTTCTTATGACAGGAGCCCTGGAAGACAACCTCACCCAACTCCCGCTATTTGGAATTCTTTCAGGCATTGGTGCAGCGCTATTCTGGGCAGTTTATTTGATGGCCTCCAAAAAATCAATTGAAACCGGCAACCACACATTCACAATACTTTTCTATTCAGTGATTTTTATCACCCTGGCTCTGCTTCCATTCACTGATTTTGGCCAAATTTCCAGTTTTATTTCAATTAATCCCCAATTGAGCATTCTGTTTTTAATAGTTCACTCAACATTTTCATTTGCCTTGCCTTACATCTTTTCAACTGTTAGCCTTAACTATATTGACTCAGGAGTATCCTCAATATTGCTTTCAGGAGCTGAACCTTTTGCGGCCTTGATATTTGGACTTTTTTTATATGCAGAAATTCCAACAGCATTAATGTTTTGCGGATTTATCCTAACAATCATTGCAATGATGATGCTTGGCAGGGTCGACAGTGCCAAAAATTAATCTCCAAGAGAGAGGTACATTTCAACTGTAAATGCTTCAAATGACAAAACAAACTAAAATTAAGCAAATTTAATCTAATAAAGAATAATAATCAATATTTTATAAAACCCCAATTAATAATTATGATAAATTAGAAATATGTTAAAAATATTGACTTACTCGGAAACAATTTCCATACTGTAACTAACTAGAAACAATTCAAATCAATGCTGTCGCAATTAAAATCTTGGAAAATTGAAATGACAGATTTTTAATCTTAAAATATAAATTCAAAAAACAAAAATCAATCAGCTGGAAAAAATAAATATTATTAAAAAAATCAATTTTTAGACAAAATTTCTCTTGTCTTTGAAAAAAATTTTCTTCAAGAAAATTATTAAAAACAACCAAAATCATGAAAAAAGCCATTTTTCACAAAAACTTATTACTTTAAAAAATAAATTTAAACATATGATTTTAAGCATTATCATACCTACCTACAATGAAGAGGAATACCTTCCTGTCCTGTTGGAAAGTATTAAAAAGCAGAACTTTAGCGATTATGAAGTCATAGTGGCTGATGCTAACTCAACTGATAGGACCCGTGAAATTGCAGATGAATATGGTTGCATAGTAGTTGATGGAGGATTGCCTGGAGTGGGAAGGAATAATGGTGCTAAGATAGCTCAGGGAGAATATCTCCTGTTCCTTGATTCGGATTTGGAGCTTACAGATGACTATTTGAGAAATGTAATATATGAATTCCGAATGGAAAGGCTCGGAATCGCCATTACACAAATGCTTCCGATATCAGACAAGGCAACGGATAAGCTGTTCCATGATTTTGCCAATTATTTCATGATTAGCGTTGAAAAGATAAAGCCTCATGGTGCAGGGTGTTATGGAATCATTTCAAAAAAGAAACTGCATGACGAATGCGGAGGATATGACGAATCCCTAACCTTTGGAGAAGATACAGACTATATTGAACGATTGGCAAAAAAAGAAAGGTTTAAAGTTCTAAGAAGTGCAAAAATCGGTGTTTCAACAAGAAGGCTTGAAGAGGAAGGTCTTGAAACATTGATAAAGCAATACGGAAAAAGTACAGTCAATGACTTTTTGGGAAAAAGAACCGATGCCGAAGACCTCAACTATAACTTTGATCATGGCCATGAAAGGATTACTACAACAAGACTGGAAAGATTAAGCCGAACTACTGACAGGATTAATGAAATCAAGGGAACATATGACGAGTCCGTTCAAAAGGTCCATGCTGCAAGAGCACGCTTTAAAATCAAGAAAAAGAGATCAAAAAAAGTCGTGTTCTACTGTATTTGCGGCGAGGGAATGGGGCATGCCATCCGCAGCGGAGTCATAATTGACAGAATCCGGGAAAAATACGACGTCTACATTTTTTCAAGCGACAGGGCTTACGAATACCTGAAATCCAAATTTGACAATGTTTATGAAATCGGCGGCTTTAATACAGTCTACATCAACAATAAGGTAGACAACCTTCAGACATTGGCCAATGCAATAAGAAGAAATCCTACAAACATAAAGATAGGATATGAAAATCTATATAAAAAGGCAAGGGAACTCAGACCGGAAGTCATAGTGACCGATTTTGAAATTTATGCCACAAGAGTAGCCAAACTATTGGACATTCCACTAATCAGCCTGGACAATATTCATATGATTACACAGACAAGAATACACTACCCCTACAATAAGAGGGTTGAGATGCTCAAGGCCAAGGGAGTTATCAAAACATATGTCGTTAGACCGAAAGTCTATATCCTAACAAGCTTCTTTTATCCTCGCATCCGGGCAAAACACAATGCCGTAATATATCCTCCGGTAATCCGTGAAGACATTCGAAAATTGGAACCTGTCAAAGGAGACCATATAATCGTTTATCAGACAAGCCGTGAAAGTGTCAAACTTGTTCGCAGACTAAAGGCATTGAAAAACGAAGAGTTCATCGTTTACGGATTCAATGTGGATAAGGTAGACGGCAATTTAACCTATAAGCAGTTCAATGAAGACGAATTTTATGATGACCTTGCATCGGCAAAGGCAGTAATCTGTAATGGAGGATTCACATTTATTTCAGAAGCAATCAGCCTTAAAAAACCAATATATTCCGTTCCGGCAATTGGAAACTTTGAACAGGCACTCAACGGATATTATGTTCAGCGCCTAGGATATGGGGAATATCATGAGGTAATGGTTCCTTCAAAAGTTCAAAAATTCTTGTCCAGACTTCCGAAATATGAAAAGAAACTTGAAAAAGTTAAAAAAACAAATAATGATGGAATAATCAAAGAGCTGATTTATAGAATCGAAAAATACTCATAGGACTAAAGACTGCTCATGTCCTTAATCTTAATCGTATTTGAAAGCTCCTTTAAAAGATTCAAATCACTGCCCATCAAAATAATGTCAACATCACCCTGATTGGATACCAGTTTGTACACTGTCTCGTTTTTGAATTGGGAAGAATAAATCTGTTCGGAAGTTGAATTAGAAATGGAAACGGAATTGTCCCCCATAAGTGATTCGGTCAAATTCCTGCTGATGATTATGCTTGAAATATTGTCTGAATACTTTCCTGAATTCAAATAGTATTTCATTCCGTCAGCCTCATTTTTAACTGTGAAATTTGAACCCTCCGGAGTATCCATGGAAAACAGTTTGAAATCATGGGCTTTCAAGTCCATGTCAGTCGATTCAACATGGTCTCCAATCGGATTTGTTAAAATCAGATATCCTCCAACAGCTATGAGAATAACGGCAATTGCAACAACAATAAATGATAATCTTTTATCCATTTTAAATCCTCAAAAATAAAAAAAAGTTTGATTAATAAAGCTATTAGACTTCATTAATCTGGGCTCAACTATAATGTTACACCCATTTCCAATTGTTCTGTTAATTCCTTGTACCTGTTACGGATTGTTACTTCGGTAACTCCCGCAATGTCTGCAACATCCCTTTGTGTTTTTCTCTCACCAAGCAAAACGGATGCAATATATAATGCGGCTGCAGCTACACCAGTAGGTCCTCTTCCTGAAGTCAATCCTTTATCCATTGCCTTTTCGATAATTTCAATAGCCTTGGATTGTGCTTCGCCTGAAAGACCAAGTTCTGAAGCGAATCTTGGCACATAATCTACAGGAGAAGTTGGCGGTAACTTAATGTTCAGTTCACGGGTCAGGAACCTGTATGTTCTTCCAACCTCTTTTTTGGTTACGCGAGAAACTTCAGCAATCTCATCTAAGGTACGAGGCACATTACAACGTCTGCATGCGGCATAAAGTGAAGCGGCCACAACCCCTTCAATACTTCTTCCTCTGATTAGTTTGTTGTCTACAGCACTTCTGTAAACAACGCTTGCAGCTTCCCTTACGCTTCTTGGAAGCCCAAGTCTTGAAGAGTCACGGTCAAGTTCACTTAAAGCGAATGCCAAATTCCTTTCAGTAGCTCCGGAAATTCTGATTTTTCTTTGCCATTTCCTTAATCTGTACCATTGAGCTCTGTTTCTTGCAGGAATATCACGACCGTAGATATCTTTGTTTCTCCAGTCAATCATTGTACTGAGACCTTTATCGTGAATAGTGTAGGTAATTGGAGCTCCAACTCTTGTACGTTTGTCCCTCTGTTCGTGGTCAAATGCCCTCCATTCAGGACCCATATCTACAAGGTTTTCATCAATGACCAAACCGCAACGGGCACATACAACCTCTGCTCTTTCGTAGTCACCGATCAATTCTTCTGAACCACATTCCGGACATATTGTTTGTTTGGAATCGTCATAAACATCTCTTTGTCTTCTAGCCTCAACAGATCTTATGCGTTCATTTTGAGGAGCTTCTTTTACTTCTTGTGTCGTGGTTTCATCCTCCTTTTTCTAGGTTTTTTGGATTTTGGTTTTGATACAAACAGTTTTTCACCACAATGATTTTCTATTTCATCTCGGTTTGCTGATTTAAAGAGACGAATAGAAACATATGGTTCTTTAGTAGGTCCAAAGACATAACTGACCTTACCTATTTTGTTCTTATTACTGTCAAAAACAATGCCTCCCGGCGAAGGTGTCTTATTAGACCTTGCTATTAATTTTCCAGAGTTTGCTATATGCAAACTGTTTCCTAAAAATTTCATAAAATCCAACTTAAAATCAAATCTGTATCATTTAAATAATTATAAATAACTAATATATAAAGTTATCGATATATTTATATATAAATATTAATATCTATTTAAATGTTTTTCTATTTGAGTCCGACAATCTCACCGAGGGTTCTGCCATTTTCAATCTCTTTGATGATTTTTGATTCCTTTACCTTTACCTCAAGGGTGGCAGCCATGGTTTTTGCAAACAGTTCCTTAGGAATCACAACAATGCCACTTTCATCTCCAATGAAAAAATCACCAGGATTGATTGTTTGGCCTTCAATTTCAATGCTTTCGTTCAAACTACCTAATCCCAAAGCTGAACCTGCATTTGGACAGAAATTAGATGCAAAAATCGGATAATTCATGTGTAAAAGAGCATCAAGGTCACGTGCTGAACCGTAAATGACGGTTGCCTTAATTCCGTTGTCACGTGCACAGGTAGATGCCAGTTCACCCCATATGGCCATATCTTCAGAGTCAACTTTGAAAAAGAGTATATCCCCCGGATTTGCCTCATCGATGGCCAATGCTGATGTTCCCCAATCATCACTTGCGGTTTCGGCAGTGAAAATAGGTCCAAAGACCTTTTGGTTATTGATTGGCTTGATTGATTGAATTGTTCCTGATCTTCTGGAAACAGCATTATATGCATCAGAGACCTGACATGCTGAAACATTCTCAAGCAAAGACATCAGATTAATGTATTTCCCATAATTTTTACCGTTATAGCTTAAATCATCAATTGAAACATTATCTAAATTAATTTTATTAATATCTAAACGCTTGTTTAAATTTTTATTCTTATTTATTAAATTTTTTGGACTTACTGACATACTTCACCACTCGTATATTAATATTATTTAACAACCTTTAAATACATTTCATAGATTTTATATATTAGTTATAACTAAAATAATAATTGAAGTATTGAAACATATACTTAAATTATTATATGCTCATAGAGTTTACATACATTATTACATTATTATAATTATTATTAATTTAATCAAAAAAGGGAGAAAATTTATTATTAAGCAAAATCAAAGGTTAAGAAACTTATTAAAAATATATAACACAAGTATATTCTAAAAATAGGAAAATCTTAATAGTAAAACTCTCAAAATGTATCGACTCTTTTTAGTGTATATAAGGTCAAAAAGACCATATTATCGTGTAATTTATGCAAATTTCACCTAAAAATAATTTCAATTTTTAGTTATTACATAAATTATCCCGATTAATAAGCTTAGGAGGCTTAAATATGGGAAAAGGTGAAGAATTAACAACAACAAAATATTTAATCCATGCTCAAATTACAGCCAACGGTATTGTTGAAAAGCCGGACGTTGTCGGTGCTGTCTTTGGGCAAACTGAAGGTTTACTTAGTAACGATTTAGATTTAAGAGAACTCCAAAGAACTGGAAGAATAGGAAGGATTCAAGTTAACATCCATTCAAACAGCGGAAGGGCAAAAGGAGAAATTGTAATTCCCTCCAGTTTAGACAGAGTTGAAACCGCCATTCTCGCTGCATCATTGGAGACCATCAACAGAGTAGGTCCATGTGAAGCAGAAATCCACACAACAAAAGTTGAAGATGTAAGGGCTGTCAAAAGGGAACAAGTCGTTAACCGTGCAAAAGAAATCTACAAAAACATGGTTGAAAGCGTTGGCCCAACCAGTATGAGAATGATTGAAGAAGTAAGGGAAGCCATGAGAGTTCATGAAATCTCTGAATACGGCGAAGATCGTCTTCCTGCTGGTCCAAGCATCCACACATCCGATGCGATTATTGTTGTGGAAGGACGTAGCGATGTTTTGAACTTGCTTAAATACGGCATTAAAAATACTGTTGCCGTTGAAGGAGTGAGTGTGCCACGTTCCATTGGTGAGTTAAGTAAAAAAAGAACCACCACAGCATTTGTCGATGGTGACAGAGGCGGAGAACTTATCTTGAAAGAACTCCTTCAAATTGGAGATGTGGACTACATTACCCGTGCTCCAAAAGGAAAAGAAGTTGAAGATCTGGAAAAGGACGAAGTATTGGTTGCACTTAGGGACAAAGTTCCTACAGCACAGTTTTTGGCTACAACCAACATTTTAAATGACTCCAACAATAACAACAATAAGAAGGACAACAATAACAGACATCACAAGAAACATCACAGATATAACCGCAACGAAAAACATCAACCAGTAAAAGAGCCGAAACCTGAAATTGAGGATGATGAAGTCAGCCTAATGAAAGACATGCTAAAGGAATTTGAAGGTACCGGATGCGGAGCTATTCTAGATGAAGCATTGAACATGACAAAAGAGGTCGAAGTTGAAAATATTTATGAAGAAATCAAAAATATTGAAGGCACTGCAGATACAGTCATCTTTGACGGCGTAATCTCACAGAGACTTGTCGATGTTGCATCCGAAAAAGGAATTAAGAAATTAGTTGCCTTTAAATCCATGAATATAGTTAAAAAACCACATGACGTGAAACTGATAACTATAAACTAAAATAAATCATAATAATAACTTATAATATCGAATTGGAGGTAAAAAATGAATATAAATATAGATAGTTACTATGATACTAGAAAAAATGTATTCGAAAGAATACAGGACTCTAGTACCGCCACTAAACTACTCATGTCATTGATGATGGCATGCATAACCGGTATAATGGCACAGATCATTATTCCGCTTCCATGGACTCCAGTTCCTATAACTGCACAGACCTTTGCAGTATTATGTTCTGGTTTATTCTTAGGTAAAAAATATGGATGCTTAAGCCAAATTTTATATATCGTCTTAGGTATTGCATTTATTCCTTGGTTTGGAGGTATGACCGGAGGAATTGAAGTATTCCTAGGTTCAACCGTAGGATTCTTTATAGGATTTGTTATTGCATCCTACTTCATAGGATACATAACCGAAAGATATGCTAGTGCACGTAATTTCAAAAAGATGGCTATAACCATTGGAATTGCTAATTTCGCATTAATTTACATTCCAGGTTTAGCAGGCCTTGCACTGTTTTTAGGCATGCAGGGCACCCCTATTGGAATTATTGATCTTTTAATGATGGGTCTCGTCCCATTTATTGCAGGAGACATCCTAAAAATATTGGGTGCAGCAGCACTCTCCAAAGTATTTTTACCAAAGGACTAAAAAGGTTTTTACAACCTTTCTTTTTTTATTTTTTGATTTAAATGAAACTTCACATAAGAGGACATCACCTATTGTGCCTTAAAGGTTTTCAAGGATATGGCTATGATGAAAACTTTGTAAAAAACATGACTGAAGTCAACAATATGAGAAAGCTTTCAAAAACCACCATATCACTTACAGATTCACCGGATGACATCTGCACATCCTGCCCGAACCTAAAGAACGGATTATGTGAAAACACAACACAAAACGACAGAATCGTTTCAATGGATAGGGAAGTGCTCAAAAAGCTTGACTCCTCAAGGGAATATGATTCGGTTGAACTGTTTGAAAAAATTGATGAGATATTCAAAACAAAAGAAAGCGTATCTGAAATCTGCTTTAATTGTTTATGGCACGAAAAATGCCTATTTTACCAAAATTTAATAAATTACCGATAGGTTTAAATACTACATAATAAATATATATTAAATGTTGTATACAGTACAACGCATATAGTCCCGTAGGGTAGTGGTAATCCTTCTAGGCTTTGGACCCGGAGACGGCGGTTCGACTCCGCTCGGGACTACTAAAAACTTTTTTTACTGATTTTTTATGAAAAAGCTATTACTTATTGGAATTGATACAAGAAGTATGCTTAACAGTGCATTGAAGCTTGATTATGAGGTTTATTCAGCCAGCTATTTTTCAACTCCCGATATGCCCAAGACAAAAAATCAAAGGATTATTTTAAGGGAAAATGAAAACCAAAGCTGCGGAATCTTTGAAGATGAATTCAGCCCAGGAGCACTCCTGGAAATTTCCCAGGATTATCTTGATGAAGTTGATTATATCATTCCCATTTCAGGCATCTCTCCAAGCGACTTCAAAAAAGATGATCGAAAAAAGATACTTGGAAACAGGGATGTCGGAAATGTTGAAGACAAATTCAGATTCTACAAAAAAATCAAGGAAAAATTCTTAACTCCAATGACTTTTCGTGTGAGTGATATAGATGAAGCATTTGAAATAGATGGAAATTATCCCAACAGTCAATTTATTTTAAAACCCCTTCAAGGAAGTGGAGGGTATGACATAAACCTATTAGATAATGATGGTGAAATTGATTTTAATGGCAATGAATTCATCATGCAGGAATACGTAAAAGGCATCAACTTAAGTTCATCAGTACTATCGACTAAAGACGATGCAAAATGCATTGCAAATTCAAGACTGCTTACAATGAACGACTTTGGAGCAGAGGACAAGTTCATATATATTGGAAATATCCTCCCGTTAACAGAAAAATCCATTATGGCTGAAGTTGATGATATTGACAACATTATATGCAAAATGGCCAAAACAAGTGAAAGTTTAATTGAAAATTTCGGCCTGATAGGATCGAATGGTGTGGATTACATCCTTAATGAAAAAGGACTGCATGTGATTGAAATTAATCCGAGACTTCAGGGCACATTCGAATGCGTGGAAAAAACGTTTGGAATCAATATGCTCGAAGCACATATCAAAGCATGCCTTGGCGAGATAATAGACATTCCAAAAGCGAAATGCTACACCTACAAAAAAATCATTTACTCTCCTGTAAGGATGAAGTATTCCCCTCTTGATTTAGACAATATCTATGACATGCCCCATGAAGGTTCCATCACCGAGAAAGGCGAACCTTTACTTACAATAATAGAAAAATCCAGCGATTTTGAAAAATTGTGCAAAAAAGTAGAATCAACAAGTAAAATTGTTAATGAAGCATCTAAAATAAGCCAACTAGATGAAGAATAAACAATATTACACCAATTGTTATCATAAAAGTAGTTATAATCATTCCACGAGTCATCCAGACAAATACTTTGGCCTTATTGTCCGGGTCCTTCATAAATTGGTCAATTGGATTTCTTTTCATTTTTATAACCTTTTCAGTAATAATATAATTTTACAGTAATTTAATTTAATATATTTTTTTAAAAATTAAAACATTAATGAACTTTAAATAAAAAAAATAATAAAAAATAGAAGAAAATGAAAAAAATTAAGAAAAATTTAAGCTTCTGCATTTTGAGCTGCTTCAGCTGCAGCAGCCGCTTTCTCATTTTTCTCAATTGTTGATCTAATCATTTTCAATCTAACGAAGTTTTCCCTTTCCATTTCTTGGAGTCTCATATCAATATACTTTTCAGTATTTTGGAATCTTGGAATCATAATATGTTCTAAAGCATTTACCCTACGTTTAGTAGCTTCAATTTCCTCAGCAAGTAAGAAAATGGTCTTTTCCACTTCACCAAGTTCAATCAAATACTTAAGAGATTCCTCGAATTTCTTAGCAGCTTCGTCCAATTGTATGGTAGTGTCAGAGAATCCGTAACCTCTGTCGATAATGGACCTTTCTTCCATCTTAACATTGGTTACTGGTACTGCAACGCCCATAACACTTCTTGATGTGATTTCAACATCAATAGATTCTTTAACTGATAAAGCTGCCTTTTTAACAGCTAAATCTCCCATAGCAATTTGAGCTTCAACCAAAGCATCATTTGCTTCTTTGAGACTTAATTCTGCATTTTCACGAATACCTTTGACACGATCCAAGATATCAAAAAACTCTTTAATCAATGCATCCCTTTTTTCTTTAAGTAAACCATGTCCTTTTACAGCTAGTTTAGTCCTATTTTTAAGAGATAACAATTCCATACGAGTTGGATTAATTCCATCTATAATATCTTGTGCCATTTAATCACCTACATTACTGTAATGAGATTAGTCATCTTTTGGAAGGTATTGTTCAATAAATTCTTCTTTAACCCTTTTGAGCTCTGCTTTAGGTAAGATTTTAAGTAAACTCCAACCAAGATCGAGAGTTTCGAAGATTGTTCTGTCTTCATCTTTACTTTGAGTAATGAATTGATCTTCGAATGCTTGAGCAAACTCTAAGAATTTTTGATCCCTTTCAGTAAGTGCTTCTTCCCCTACAACCGCAACGAGGTCTCTTAATTCACGACCTTCTGCATATGCAGAATAAAGTTGGTCAGATACACCACTGTGGTCATCACGAGTTTTGTCTCCACCGATACCCCCACTCATCAAACGAGAAAGTGAAGGAAGTACATCTACAGGAGGATAAATACCTTTCCTTGAGATTTCCCTACTCAATACGATTTGTCCTTCGGTAATATAACCGGTTAAGTCAGGAATTGGGTGAGTAATATCGTCTTGAGGCATAACCAAAATTGGCATTTGAGTAATTGAACCTTCTTTACCGTCAATACGTCCTGCCCTTTCATAGATACCTGCAAGGTCAGTGTACATGTAACCAGGGTAACCTCTTCTTCCAGGCACTTCTTCCCTTGCTGCGGAAATTTCCCTTAAAGCTTCACAGTAGTTGGTCATATCTGTTAAGATAACCAATACCTGCATGCCTAAGGTGAATGCATAATATTCAGCAGTGGTCAATGCCATTTTTGGAGTCAAGATTCTTTCAATAGCAGGGTCGTCTGCTAAGTTCATGAATACTGTTAATTTTTCTAAAGCTCCAGTACGTTCGAAATCTCTCATAAAGAAGTTTGCTTCTTCGTTTGTAATACCCATAGCTGCGAAAATTACTGCAAACTCATCGTCTGCACCTAATACTTTAGCTTGTCTTGCAATTTGTACGGCCAAATCGTTGTGAGGTAAACCAGATCCTGAGAAAATAGGAAGTTTTTGACCTCTTACTAATGTGTTCATTCCGTCAATGGTAGAGATACCAGTTTGAATAAATTCTTCTGGGAATTCACGAGAAGCAGGGTTCATAGGAGCCCCGTTAATATCTAATTCTTCATCAGGGATGATTTCTGGTCCGCCATCAATAGGTTTACCGATACCGTTAAAGATACGTCCCATCATGTCTCTGGATACACCGATTTTTGCGGTTTGACCAGTGAATCTGGTTTTGGTATCTTTAGTGTTTAAATCATTTGTACCTTCGAATACTTGGATAACAGCAACATCTTTAGTTACTTCAAGAACTTGTCCACTTCTTTTTTCACCAGTTGGTGTTTCAATATCTACAATTTCATTGTAACCAACGCCTTCTACTCCTTCAACAACCATCAAAGGACCTGAGACTTCAGATACAGTAGTATATTCTCTTGTTTTAATATTTGTATTCATTTTTAAGCCTCACTGCATTGTTTAGTAATTGCGGATTGAATTTCTTCAATTTTTGCATCAAATTCATCTTGTGGTATGTATTTCATTTTACCGATTTCTTCTTTAACAGGTAATGCTACAATATTTGCAATTGGAGCGCCTCTGTTAACAGCTGCAAGAGATTCTTTGTAGAATAATAAAATGGTTTTTAACATTTTATATTGTTTTTCAGGTGCACAGTATGTATCTACATCATCAAATGCGTTTTGTTGTAAGAAATCTTCTCTTAACATACGGGTAGTTTCTAAAGTAGCTTGGTCAGTTTCAGGCAATGCGTCAGGACCTACTAATTGTACAATTTCTTGTAACTCTGATTCTTTTTGTAAAAGACTCATAGCTTGGTCACGAGTTGCTCTCCAGTCTGCTGCTACATTTTCAGCCCACCAGCCTTCAATACTGTCAACATATAATGAATAACTTTGCAGCCAGTCGATTGAAGGGAAGTGACGTTTATCTGCAAGAGATGCGTCTAATGCCCAGAACACTTTACAGATACGTAATGTGTTTTGTGTAACAGGTTCGGATAAGTCCCCACCAGGAGGTGATACTGCACCGACTACGGAAATGGAAGCCACTTTAGGTTCGGTTCCTATAGTTTCTACCCTTCCAGCTCTTTCGTAGAATTGAGCTAATCTGGATGCTAAGTATGCTGGATAACCTTCTTCCCCAGGCATTTCTTCTAATCTTCCTGAAATCTCCCTCATAGCTTCAGCCCATCTTGAGGTTGAGTCTGCCATGAGCGCTACATCGTAACCTTGGTCACGGTAGTATTCAGCAATAGTGATTCCAGTATATACACATGCTTCCCTAGCTGCTACCGGCATGTTTGAAGTGTTAGCAATAAGAACAGTTCTGTCCATCAATGGGTTACCGGTTTTTGGGTCGTCAAGGAATGGGAATTCGGTAAGTACTTCTGTCATTTCGTTACCACGTTCTCCACATCCAATATATACAACGATGTCTGCGTCTGCCCATTTAGCTAATTGCTGTTGTGTAACAGTTTTACCTGATCCGAATGGACCTGGAATAGCTGCTGCCCCACCTTTAGCTACTGAGAAGAAAGTGTCTTGTGCTCTTTGACCAGTTACTAATGGTATATCTGGATCTAATTTTCTTACATATGGACGGCTTCTTTTTACCGGCCATTTTTGGAGCATTTGAACTTTTTGGCCACCAACTTCAGCGATGTCGTCAAGTACTGTGTATTCGCCTTCAGCTGCGATTTCAGTTACTTCACCTTCTAATGTTGGAGGAACCATGATTCTGTGTAAAACTGCAGTGGTTTCCTGTACTTCACCAAGAACATCTCCAGCTTTTAATTTGTCTCCAACTTTTGCTACTGGTTTGAATGCCCATTTTTTCTCTTTGTTGACTGAATCTACATCAATTCCCCTTGCAATAAAGTCACCAGATTCCTCTCTGATGATTCTTAAAGGTCTTTGAATTCCGTCGAAAATAGAACTCATTACACCAGGACCAAGTTCTACTGACAATGCTCCACCAGTACATTCAACTACTTCACCCGGCTGTATACCGGCTGTTTCTTCATATACTTGGATAGTTGCGGTGTCACCCTCAAGCTCGATGATTTCCCCGATAAGCTTTTCGTCACCTACCCTTACCATCTCAAGCATCTGAGCCCCTCTCATACCATCTGCGATAATAACAGGCCCAGCAATCTTAATAATTTTTCCTTCGATAATCATTTAACCATCTCTACCCCGATAACTCTTTTAATAAGCTCATTTATTTGATCAGATGATCCTTCTGAGGACCCATCCTTATCAGGTATTTCAATTATCATTGGCAATACATTTGAACCAATTTTTCTATCAATATGATTTCTCATTTCATTAGCCAATAATTGAGTAATGATAATAATTGAAATCTCTTCATCTAAAAATTTATCAAAAGCTGCAATAGCTTCTTCGGAAGTGTTGACAACTTCCGCCTTTTTGACACCACCTAATCTAAATCCTGAAACAGTGTCAATATCTCCTATGATTGCTACTGAACTCATATTAACATCTCCATGATTTTAGAATTTGGGAAGTCTGCTTCTCTTTTAGCTCTTGCAATAATTTTTAAATTTTTAATTTCACTTTCTTTTTGACTTAAATAACCAATAATTGGACCAATACCTAATGGTTTTTTAACAGCTAAAGATTTTGAATATTCGGAAGTGTAAACATCCAATGCTTTTTCAAATACAGCAACTGAACCGGTTTCATTGTATACCGGCATCACATCAGTCAATGCATCAGCATATTTTGTTCCTTCTAAACCAGATATAACGTTTGTAACATCTGGAGATTCCATTAAATCTTTAAGTTTCCAATCACGTAATTGGTATCCTTCTTCTAATATATAAGGGGAGATTGCATCATAGTCAAGACCATCTTCCTTAGCCCTTATAATTAGTTTTAGATTAGCTACATCAACTTGAGTTCCAACATATGAGTATAAAATCTGTTTATTTTCATCGGAAGGAACATCAGTGGAACGTAATAACTTGCCTAAATAATATTTATCTAAAGCAGATTCTAATGGAAGAACCATATTAGTATCTTCATATTGTGGAAGAGCATCTTCTAAAGCTTCCGCATATTCGGTATTGTCCAAACTTGTTACAACATCAGTTACGTTATCAACGTCAGCTAATGATTCCAATTCGTCGTATAATGATCCACAAGGAATTAACAATTCTCTTGTCTCATCAGATGAAAGACCAACTTCCTTAGCGGTTAAAAGACTTTTGATGTTGTCGATGTCTGCTTTTTTAGACATTACGACAAATGGGTCTTTAATATCTTTAGGAGCTAATCTTGCAACAAAATCGTAAGTGTTAGCACGTTCAACGTCTAATGCCTTATCAAGTGGGTACTCATCTAAAACGTCAGCGTATTCAGGAACACCTTTGAGATAATTTTCAACTTCTTCAACATCGTTGGTTTCAACGAGTTCAGAAATTTGTTTTTCATCAAATAATCTTCCTTTTCTAGCTCTTACTCTTGAACTTGGATTAAGATAAGGATAAATGTCCAAAATTGGTCTGGATGTAATGATTACAACTACTGCACCTACAACAAGTATTGCGATTACACAGAATACAAGAAATGTCTCTTGTGTAAGTCCTACAGAACTTATTAAGGTAGCAATTCCATCTGCCATAATTTATCCTCCTAATTATTTAAATAATATTTCAGCAACTTCACTACGTAAGATACTTTTATATCTTTCTAATCTAGCTTCAATTGTGTTATTTACTTCAATATCCCCATTAGTGGTTTTTAAAACAGCACCACCAATTGTTTCAATAGGTTCACCTAATGTAAATTTAATGCCATCAATTTCAAAAGAGTCTGAACCCTGTGAAGATAAGTCATCTTTAAATTTCTTAGTATCGGCTTCATTCAATTGTAAGATTAAATCATCACTGCCGATTTCATCCGCAGCTTCCTTAATCATTTTACCTAATGAATCTTCATATTCATCGTCACCAGAAGAAGCTTTCACTTTTAATTCTCCAATAGCTTGATTGAAAGCAGCTTCGATTACTTCTTCTTTAGCGCCTAATTCTGCTCTACGAGCATTCATCTTAGCTTCAGAGATAATTTGCTGATATCTCATATCAGATTGTTTTTTACCGTTTTCTAAAATTTTTGTTTTTTCAAGTTCGGCTGTTTTTTCAGCTTTTGCTTGAATCGCTGAAACTTCAGTATTTGCATCTTGAATGATTACATCAGCTTTCTCTTGGGCTTCAGACATAATGCTTTCAACAATTTTACTTGTGCCTGAGCTCATATAAATTGCCCCCTAAGCTGCACCTAAGATTCCACCGAATACCATAAGTAAAATAGCAATCAAGAAACCGTAAATAGCTTGTGTCTCTGGCAATGCAGAGAAAATAATACCACGAGCAAACATATCATTGTCTTCTACGATAGCGCCGACAGAGGATGCTGCTGCCATACCTTGTCCCATACCGGAACCTAAACCAGCAAATCCGATGGATGCACCTACACCGATAGCTACAATACCTGCTTCAGTAGGTAATCCGTTTCCTCCACCTAATAATCCTGAGAATACTAATAATAAGATTGCAACCAAGAAACCGTAAATAGCCTGAGTTTCCGGCAATGCAGAGAAAATAATACCTCTTGCAAACATGTCATTGTCTTCTGCAACTGCACCTACAGAACCAGCAGCTGCCATACCTTGACCTAAACCGGAACCTAATCCGGCAAAACCAATTGCTACTCCAGCACCAATAGCTGCTAAAGCAGTACCTAAAGCAATTTCTACCATATTTAATTCACCTTTGAAATAATTGATTTTTTAAATTTAATTTAAGATATAAATGAAAAATTTTTAATTTTTAATTTTTGTAAATGTTCTTCTTGCTTTGAAAGCTTCAAATTTATCTTTACCTTCCATAAAGAATTGTGAGAAGAACTCTACATAGTTAAGACGTAAAGCGTTAACAAATGCACCTAATACCTGGAAAGCGAAGTTTGCTATGTGACCTCCGATAAATACTATGACACCAATAATAATACCTACGAAAGGAATCATATCGTTTACTAAACCAGTTAAGATGTTAACTGTCATAGCAATACCGCCGGTAGCTAAACACAATGCTAAAAGACGAGCGTAAGATAAAATATCTCCCATGTAACCGAAAATATCCATTACACCATATGCACCGTTAGCCCAAATCAACATTCCAATAGTTGCGATTATTAA
>NZ_JBGVFE010000037.1:0-15851 GCF_045120835.1 Methanobrevibacter sp. | reverse complement strand
GTCTTCTTTAATGGCTACAAATATCTCACTAACTCTTTCAGGTGAGTATAATCCTTTAAGCATCACTGCGGTTGTATTGGATTCTAAGGGCTCTGTTGTTGAGATAGGCAATGTCACATTTACGGTTGACGGAATTCCATATGCAGTTGATATTGCAAACGGAAGCGCAACATTCACTTGGGTGTTTGAAACATTCAAAAAACATAGCGTTACAGCCACATTCAATCTAGGCTTTTATTATGACTCATCAGAAGTATCTTCGGATTTCATCCTGAATCCTACAATCATCTCAAAGGATGAAGTGAAAACCTTCAACTCACAGTACAGAATTCAGCTATTGGATAATCATGGAAAAGAATTGAACAATGCTGAAATCATTCTTGTAGTCAATTCAATTAGCCGCAAGGTCAAGACTGACGAAAACGGCTTTGCAGTGCTGGACATTGATGTGTCTCCTAACAGATATGTCATTGAAATTGTCAACCCATGTACCGGAGAGGTGAAAACTCAAAATATTGATGTTGTTGCAAGGATTTGTGAAAACAAGGATGTCGTAATGTATTATGGTGCAGGCAAGTATTATACGGTCAAGGTTCTCGATGATGATGGTAATGCTGCAGTTGGAGTTGGCGTAACATTTACAATAAACAATAACCGGTACAATGTCAAAACCGACAAGAACGGTTTTGCTTCATTCAAGCTATCATTGATGCCAGGCAATTATATAATCACTGCAGAATATAAGGATTTCAGAGTATTTAATACAGTCACTGTTAAAACGACTCTAATTACTAAAGACATTAAGGTCAAGAAGGGAAAACCAATCAAATTTTCCGCAAAGCTTTTGGATAAAAACGGAAAAGCCCTAAAGAATAAAAAAATCAAATTCAAATTCGACGGTAAAAAATATAAGGCCAAAACCAATAAGAAAGGAAAGGCCACTTTAAAGATTACAAAAAAATATAAGGTTGGAAAATATCCGATTATCTCTTCTTATGGCAAACTGAAAGTTAAAAATACCATTCAAATTAAAAAATAAGAGTTGATTAAATTGTTCGAAAGACTCGACAGATCAATTATTATCTTATCATTTTTGCTGTTGCTGTTGGTCGTCATTCCTGTTTCCTTTGCAGAGGACAACAATACGACTGACATTTCAGATTCCAGCAGCAATGATATTTACTTTGATATTAATGCCGTACATGACCACGGCGACGGTTCTGCGGACAATCCATACAAGACTCTTCGTGATGCAAGGATATTGGACAATTCTGTAATTCATCTGGCAAATGGGGAATACAATTATTCGGTTTTAAATACCCATTCAAACATTTCATTTTATGGAAGCGACGCTTCAAAAACCATCATCAATGGACATGGCGCTGTTTTGGTAGTAAATAAGCAGCTGATATTGTCAAATGTCACCATATGCGATTTGACCATTTATAATCAGGGCAATCTAAGGGCAAGCAACACTATATTTGCCAATTCTTCAGCAATTTCATCAAACGATTTCGGAGGCGCAATATATTGCGGGAGCTATTCAAACAATGCATATCTGGACGGATGCACATTTATAAATAACTATGCCAAATACGGAGGTGCAATCTATCTGAAAGGTGGAATTTTGGAGATAAATGACTGTTCATTCATTAACAATACTGCATATAGCTTTGGAGGGGCTATTGCCTGTCAGCAGGTATACAATAAACCTAAAGTCACAATCAAAAGAAGCAAATTCATCTCTGACAGCTCATTATACGGTGCCGGAGGAGCTGTTTATATCGAAACCGGAAGTCTCAACGGTGAGGATATCGAAGTCATAAACTCATCTGCGGATTTTGGAGCTGCATTTACGCTTTTGTCAGTTGATTCAACTTTGAAAAACATCTATTGCTATAACAGTACTGCCAAATATGATGGTGGAAGCATCTATCAGGTCTATGGCACATTAAATCTTTCAGATTCAAGTTTCATTTTAAATAAGGCAGATAATGCCGGAGCATTATTCATCTACAATTCCACAGGAGGTTCAATAAGGGGCAATGTCTTTGAAAATAATTCGGCCATTTCATATGCTGGAGCATTCTATTCGCTTCTTAACGATAAGATAAGCATGCATGACAATGTCTATTTAAACAACACTGCAGGTTTTTACAGTAATCTGTATGAAATTTCCAATCTCACTTTCATTCTTACAAGGAACAATTATACGTTATACAATGGAATATCCAATAATATAAATATTCCCGTTTCATACATGAGTCCCAGAACTACAGTTAAAAATCAGCTAAGCAGCGGAAACTGCTGGTCATTTGCAATTCTGGCCACTCTTGAATCAGCAATTCTGGCCGTTTCAGACGACTATTTTGACCTGTCAGAAGGCAACATGAAGAATCTGGCTTCCTATTATTCATATTACGGATGGTCTATGGACACCAATGAGGGTGGATTCGACAATATGGGTTTCGGATATCTTGTAAGTTGGCTTGGACCGGTTCTTGAAAGCGATGATGAATATGATGATAAATCCTCTCTGTCTCCAATTCTAGAAAGCATTTTCCATGTTCAAAACATGAGATTCTTTCAAAGGTCAAGCAATACGGATTTGGATGAAATCAAAAAGGCCATCATGGACTATGGCGCTGTTTATTCAAGCCTTTTCATGACCGCTTCATACAATTATCAGGTCGGACATTATGTGCAGTACTATACCGGCAGCCTGCCGAACAACCATGCCGTGGCACTGGTTGGCTGGGATGATGATTTTGTAATTCCAAACGCTCCCGGAAAGGGCGCATGGATAGCCAAGAATAGCTGGGGCAGCAGCTGGGGAGACAATGGATACTTTTATATTTCCTATTATGATTCCTCATGCCTGAAATTGGGAGATAGTGACGGTGCAATTGCATTCGTTTTCAATGACACCATCAAATACGATAAGAACTACCAGTACGATGTAGGCAAGACTGATTATCTTTTCGATACTAAGGATACTGTCTGGTATAAGAACATGTTCACATCAACCGATAATGAATATTTGGCTGCCGTTTCAACATATTTCGAAAAGACCACAGAATGGGACTTGTCAGTTTATGTTAACGGCAATCTGAAAACAGCAAAATCAGGAAAATCTGCCCCTGGTTACTATACAATTGATTTGGATGATTTCATTCCTCTTGATGCCGGAGATGCATTTGAAGTGCTGTTTAAAATTAGGGTTGATGGGGATGCGGGAGTTCCGATATCTGAAATAGTGCTTTTGAATAGTAAGTTGTATCACGAAGGCATTTCATTCATAAGCTATGACGGCAAAAGCTGGAAGGACCTCTATGATTATGAAGGGACATATCCTGATCATGTCTACAATTCACAGGTGGCATGCATAAAGGCATTCACTATCTTAAATCCAATCAACACTACATTATCATTGGCAATCGAAAACAGGACTTCAGCAAGTGCAGATTTAATTGCCACAGTTTTAAATGAGTACGGATATCCGGTTAACTCAGGAAATGTAGTTTTCAGGATTGGAGATGAAACATACAGCGTTAAGTTAAACAATGGCGTTGCCCGTCTTAAAATCGATTTGAAGGATACTAATGTAAGCTGTGAATTTAATCTGACAGGTTACGTCTCATCCAACAGGACTGTGGAAATCACAAGCTCTTTGATAAGCACAAATATTAGCTTGACAGTTTCAAGCGTCCACAATCCGATAAATATTACTGCAATGATTCTGGACAAGGATAACAATCCTGTCAGTTCAGGAATTGTCAATTTCATTATTGGAAATAGGTATTATCCGGTTGAGGTTGCAGATGGGCTGGCCAATCTGAATGGAATAAGTGTCATGCCGGGCATTGTCAACGTTTCAGCATATTACAGCGATTCATTGAATTATGATTCCTCATCTGCAAACATTTCATTTGAGATAACTTATATCGATACAAGACTGGAATTGAATGTATCTGCAGGCGAATGCATGAATCCTGTAAATGTGACAGTATATGTTTTTGATGAAAACAATAATCCGATTAATTCCGGCCATGTGCTGTTTTTGATGTCTGAGGAAACTTTTCGTGCGGATGTGGTCAATGGAACAGCCAATATAACCCACACATTTACCCAGACTGGCTTCAACAACATCTTTGCATATTATCATGACGATTCATTCAGATATAACGTATCATTTGCCAACACCAATGTGACAGTATCAAAGATGGATGCAGATATTCTGTTTAGTCAGATTATCAATGAAAACTATGCCATTTTTGGAATAAGCATCAAAAACTGCGCTAGGGAGTATACAATCGATTTGAACATTAACGGAATACATAAGTTCTACAATTCTAACAACGGCAATGTCCTGATTGAACTGAAAGACCTTCCCTGCGACAGATATGACTATATCATAAGGTTATCAAGTGTGATTTACAGGGCAGACCCTATAAATGGCAGTTTCAATATAACCTACCATAAGACCAGTGTAAAGGCCAATGGCACAACACTATATTACGGCGGACCATATTCTGCCCAGCTGTTTGATGCTAATGGAAGCGTCATTCCCGACAGGGACCTTTTCATAAAGATTAACGGTCAGACATATAAGGGCAGAACAGATTCAAACGGATTTGCAACATTCCATATCAAATCAAGTCCAGGATTTTTCATCGCTTCTGTGAATTTCATCGGCGATGATGAATATATAAAGTCAACTGCAAGCTGTGCAATTACGGTCAAATCAACAATTGAAACCACACAAAATAGCGTTTATGCTTTTAATGCCCAGTATACAGCAACCTTAAGGGATAGTGCAGGAAATCTGTTGGTCAATCGTGAAATCAGCATTGTTTTAAACAACGTTAATTACAGGCTTGTCACAGATAAAAATGGGGCAATTTCACTGAAAATCGCTTTGGATTCAGGCAAGTATGACCTCAGGATTACAAATCCTCAAACCGGAGAAGTAATGGCTCAAAAAATCAAGGTTGTAAACAGGATAACCAAGAACAAGAATCTGAAAATCTATTATGCATCCAAAACACAATATAAGGTCAGAGTCTGTGACGATTACGGAAACTATGTGAAAGGACTTAGGGTTACCTTTAAGATAGACAATAAAAAATATTATGCATATACCGATGAAAACGGTTATGCTGCTTTGAAAATCAGACAGAAGCCTGGAACCTATGAGATAACTGCAGGATATGACGGATTTAAGGTAAGCAACAAAATAATCGTTAAATCAACAATCATTACCAAAAACATCAAGGTCAAAAAGGGAAAGGCAATCAGGTTCACCGCAAAGCTCGTCAGCTCCAAGGGCAAGAAGCTCAAAAACAAGAAGATGCTTTTCAAATTCCATGGTAAAAAATACGTTGTCAAAACAAATAAGAAAGGAAAAGCGGTATTGAAAGTCAATGAAAAATATAAAAAGGGAAAATATTCAATTATCTCCAAGTACGGAAAATTAAAAATAAGAAATAAGATAACAATCGGATAATTGAATCTTATTTGTTGGCTTTGATTAGGTTGCGGGCGGCCTTTAGATCTGTATTGTAGATGTGGCCTGAGGTTGAGTGATAGTGAACTCCGCCGAAGTTCAGTTTCTCGCCCATGATTTCCTTGTTGACTTCTTCTTTCATTTTCAAACCCATATATGCGATGAAAAACATGTTTGAGTAGAATGCACCGAAAATGTCATTGCTTCTGAAGATGCAGTGGATTGTAAGTTCGTTGTCACGCACAATGCACTGAAGGAACTGAAGGCATGGTATGTCTTCCCTGTCTGCATCAAGTGAAGGGTCGATTGTAACTGCAACTGCCCTGTTTGATCCGGTAGCGGTCAAAATCCTTTCTTTCATTGTATTGAACTGATCAATGTTAAAATGTGCATAGATACGGTTGGGATATGTGTATACAAATCCCTGGTCATCTGGATTTTCCGCTGACTTTACGTATTCATACAGTGCATCGCTTTTTATTGGGCATGCTTCCATATCGAATTTTCCGGCTTTGATGTCTGCAAGCATCATATCTGTTGTGTAGTTTTGATATTTTGCCCTGAATTTCAAGTTCAAAGGATCATCAATTATGTAGAAATTGCCTAGGCTTTCCACCAAATGATGATTTGAGTCCTTATAGGTTTCTTTTCCGGTTTTTAAGATTTTATCTACAAAATTTAGATAGCATTGGTTAATTGTTAACATGATAAAACAGTCCTTTCAAATTAATTAAAACTTTGTTTGTGTTAATATATAATTGTAATTGCTCTCGAATTGATTTGAATTTTGCTTCATGATATGCATGAGGTTATTTCACTTTCATGTTTTATATAGTAGGATAGTTTAAATTCAATATAGTCATCATTATTTTAATAGTATTGGATTCAACTATGCATTTAATTATTCATCAATTCAAGAATTCATTCATCAATTTCTTTGATGATTTTTGCAGGAATTCCTCCGACAACGGTATTTGCCTCGACATCTTTGGTTACAACGGCACCTGCCGCAACAACCGAATTTTCACCTATGCGAACTCCCGGAAGTATTGTGACATTTGAACCTAGCCAGACACGGTTTTCAATGTGTATTGGCGCAGGAATGAGATTGGCACGCTTTTCGGGATTAAGGTCATGGTTCAATGTTAAAAGGCATACGTTATGGCCTATGAAAACATCATCTCCAATGTAGATTCCGCCCTGATCCTGCATTGAGCAGTTTGAGTTGATGAACACGTCGCTTCCGATGTGGATGTTTTTGCCGCAATCCGTATGGAATGGCGGAATCAGCCTCAATGTTTCATTGACAGGCTGTCCGGTAAGTCTTGAAAAGATTTCCTGAACTTCTTCGGGAGTGTGATATTCATTGTTCAATTCCATTTTGATTTTCACTGCTTCCTGAAGCAGGTAATCACTCATTTCCTGAAATTCGGAATCTGCATCCATTAATTTTCCGCTGTTGAAATAATCAAGATATTCTTCCAGTTTCATGCTTAATTATTTGTGGGGTCTGATATAAAAAAGAGGTAGTAAAATATTAGCAGGAATATTTTACTAATAAATCGATAAGCTCTTTGGTCATGTCGGTTGAATCCTGTTTTGTGATGTTTTCAGGGATTTCATATACGAAAGTAGGATATCCTGCCTGTGCAATAGGCTTTGATACAAGAACTGCGGAAGTTGACTTGTATGATTCGTTTCCGGTTCTTGGATAGTATCCAAAGTCGTCTGTTGCATTTATCTTTTTGGCAATGTCAACGGATGCGTTGTCCATTTCGGGAGTTGCAACATAAAAACCCTCACCATACCATTCAACATGTGAATGACTGATGATTACGCTGTCGGCATCTGATTTTGTAACTTCAGGATTTACAAAGTCATGAACAAGGCTTTCTCCATTTGTCCTTCCCTCCTGATAGTCTTCAGGAGTCTTGGTTACATTGACCTGATAATGTATGACCTTGACGTCATCATGTTCCTGGCAATATTCCTTAGCCGCCTTAATTTCAGGGTTGATTGCCAGCTTTTCCCTTGGATGTATTCCGGTAATCAAAGCTATTGATTTTTCGGCACTCTGATTTCCATAGATTATCTTTTCAACGGTTCCTAAGCTGTTGTTTCCTATTACCTTGTAAGGGGCATGTTCCTTTTGGTAGTAATCGTTGAAGACAACCAAACCGAGAATAAGTATGAAAGTAACGATGAGAATGATTTTTGTTCTTCTTTTCAAAATATCACCTTATAACATATTTTTGGCATCATATATTATACTTTTTGTGACATTCATTGAATAAGGCCAGATTGCTCCAACCTTATCCGCCAATTTGAATTTTCTCATCTCTAATATAGTTTTCAGATAATTTATTGTAAAGAAACGGGGAATGTTCTCTACATTATTTCGTTGTATTTCAAAGTATATATTTTTTTTCTTATTTTCAATCTCAATTTTGCAGTTTTATCTAAATTCAAGAGTTTTAGACAATTATATTTATATATTATGATTTTTCCGTTGCAATTTTATTAAGTTGAATGAATGTTATTATTTCAATCTTTTTTGTCATGAAAACTAAATATTTTATATTTTTGAGGCGAAATTAGGATACTTTTATATATTTTATAAAAGATAATTATTCATACTTAAATCTTTTTAAGTAAAAAATCCAAAAGAAGTGAAAAAAATATGACAAACGAAGACTTTGCACAAAAGATTAAAGACATTAGAGCTAGACAGGACATGTCTATAGAAGAACTTTCCGAGAGAAGCGGCGTAAAGCTTGAGGTCCTACAGGCCATGGAGGATGGAGAGGTTATACCTTCCCTTACACCATTAACCAAAATGGCAAGGGCATTAGGTGTACGTTTAGGTACTTTTTTAGATGACACTCCGGAACTCGGGCCCGTAATAACCCGTGGAGGAAAAACCGAAAACTCATTATTCTTTTCAGGAAGGGAAGACGTTACAAATGCAACCAATCTGGAGTTCCACTCTTTAGGTGCAGGCAAAATAGACAGAAACATTGACCCGTTCATAATAGACATCAAATATGAGGAAGGGGAAAAGGAACTGTCATCCCACGAAGGTGAAGAGTTCATTTACGTTTTAGAAGGAGAAATTGAAGTCATCTACGGTAAGGACACTTATACAATCGGTGAAGGCGACACAATCTTTTATGACTCAGTAGTGCCACACCACCTTCACGCAAGCGGTGAAGATAAAGCTAAAATACTCGCCGTATTATACACACCATACTAAGGGGATTGTCAAGATGAATAAAATAACTCACAAACCAAAGATTGATAGATTTTTCACAGCTGTTTTGGATTTGAACTTGAAAACATTGCAATTGAGATTGCATTAGGGATTTGTATTTTGGTTTAGTTATTTTATAAAAAAATGAGGTGAAAATATGAGCGAATTATTTACAGAACTGCCGTTAGGAAAGTTTTTCGAATCAATGGTTGAAAAACAGCCTGATCATGAATTTATTGTTTATCCTGATAGAAATTTAAGATTTACTTACAAAGAATTTGACGAAAGAATTGATAATCTGGCAAAAGGAATGCTGGCTATTGGAATTGAAAAGGGAGACCATGTGGGCATATGGGCCAAAAATGTCCCGGAATGGTTGACTTACATGTTTGCAACTGCTAAAATTGGTGCTACAATCGTAACTGTCAACACAGCTTACCAATCACATGAACTGGAGTATGTTTTAAAGCAGTCTGACATGAAAGCATTGGCCATGACCGATGGATTCAGGGATACCAGTTACTTTGACATAATAAATGAGCTTGTCCCTGAGCTTAAAAACTGTGCAAGAGGACATCTTGTGGCTGAAAAATTCCCTCGTCTGAAATTCATTTTCCACGTAGGTCAGGAAAAGCACAGGGGAATGTACAACACCAATGAATTATTGCTGCTTGGTATGAACTATGATGAAGAGGAGTACCAGAAAATAAAGGACTCCGTAACACAGCATGACGTAATCAATATGCAATATACCTCAGGTACTGAAGGTTTCCCAAAAGGAGTAATGCTTACTTCCCGTAATATTGTTAATGACGGTTACTACATTGGTGAAAACATGAACTATACTAAAGATGACCGTCTGCTTTTACAGGTACCTCTTTTCCATTGTTTTGGAACTGTTTTAGGTGTAATGGCAGTCATTACCCATGGATCTACAATGGTTGTGCTTGAGGAGTATGACCCGTTGCTTGCAATATCTTCAATTCAAAAGGAAAAGTGCACATCCATTTATGGAGTTCCTACAATGTTTATCGGAATGATGAACCATCCTATGTTTGACATGTTCGACATGAGTTCCCTTCGTACAGGAATTATGGCAGGTTCAACCTGTCCTGTTGAAACAATGAAGGATGCCATTGAAAAGATGAACATGAAAGAGATTACAAGCGTATACGGACTTACTGAGGCTGCACCGGGTTTCACACAGACCAATGCTGCCGACACATTCGAGAAAAAAATCAATACTGTAGGCAGAAAATTCCCTAACATCGAAGTTAAAATCGTTGATCCCGAAACCGGCGAGGAATTGGGTCCTGGCGAAACTGGTGAGATAATGTGTCGTGGTTTCAATGTTATGAAAGGGTATTACAACATGCCTGAGAAAACCGCAGAAACCATCGAGCCTGACGGATGGCTTCACTCAGGCGATCTTGCAACAGTGGATGAGGACGGATATTATTCCATTGTAGGCCGTATAAAGGACATGATTATCCGTGGTGGGGAAAACATCTATCCTCGTGAGATTGAGGAATTCCTCTTTACCCATGAATGCGTTCAGGATGTGCAGGTTGCAGGTATACCTGATGAAAAGTACGGGGAAATCGTAGGTGCATTCATCATTAAGGAAGATGGATTTGATGATGTCACCGAAGCTGACATCCGTGATTTCTGTATAGGGTCCATTGCAAGATATAAGGTACCTAAATACGTATTCTTTGTTGATGAGTTCCCGCTTACCACAAGCGGAAAAATCCAAAAGTACAAATTGGGAGACCTGGGTCTTGAACTTCTCGACGAAAGACGAAAAAATGGGGAACTGTAGTTCTCCATGAAATTATTTTTTTTAAGATTTATGCAATTTTGCTGCAAAAACACCAAAAAACCAAAACCTTTATATATGATGCCAAAGTAATATTTACTTGCACTGAAAATTATGGACTAACTGACCATCATTGTACAATGACTGTATACGAACTCTTCTAAACGGGAGGTTGATAAAATGACACCACAAACGAAATTAACTACTGCATGGAGCGTAGTGTTCTTTTAGATTTATCTGATGCTTAAGATGCTTAAGCGAGAATTTTAGTATTTGTTGAATTCCTGATTTATGGTAACCCGCCATAATGAAACTTATAGACTATCATCATTTAGAGGAATAATAATGGAGATTAAGAAAAGCATAAATATAGACGTTAAAAGGACTGTTGAAAACTCTGTGGCTGGAAAGGATGAATTCCATTTTTATGTGGATGAACTCACATCCAGGGACTACATGCCGACATATGCCGGCAAGGCTGATGAAAAATATTCATTTGATGAAATGAGCGATGAATTCTTTGAATTCCTCTCCCGAAAGGCTGAGGAAGATGGGATTTATATTCGCCTTGTATATGTGACTGCAAGTGAAATTGATGGCGAAGCTGTATTCGAACTGGAATATGGTGGAAGCACTGAAGAATTTAGAACAAAAGACACTGATGATGTCTTGATATTTGAATTCGCCGATTTCGGCATTAAGGTTAAGGGAAGCGAAGTGACATTCGGAGCAACCATTGAAGGGGGCTGCGCACAGACCCCATACTTTGCAGAGTTCGGATCAACTCGTGCAGATGAGAGTTTCATTTCACTTGAAAACCCTTTAAACAAAAGAGTTATTGAAATCATGGAGGGGATGATAAAATGATTTTAAACCTTTTGACTGCATTGCAGTTAATCTTGATATTAGTTTCATTGCTATTGATACTTTATTTAATATTCGTCAAAAAGGAGGACAGGATATCAAATTATATAATGTTGCTGTTTAATTCATGTTTGTTGTGGGTAGTATTGATTTAAGAGGTTTCAATGAGGTTTGATTTAGCAAAATATTCGGTAGAGATTGTTGAGTTTTTGTGTGCCAAGACGCTTGAAGAAATTGACTATGGGATTTTGGATCTCTCCCATGTCAGGAATCATGAATTGAAGGAGGTCCTCATATTCCTTGAGGAACTTCTCACGATTGAACTGAAGGTGAATTACCTGAAAAATGACACAGGACTTTTCAGGGTTCATGTGGTCGGAAACAAATATTGTTATAATGAATTTGGATATGTGCTTGAGGCTGATTCCCTATGCGAGTTGAAGGAATTGGTGTTGGGCGAAGACAGGATATGGTATGTGTTTGATGAAATTTCCGCTCGGGAATTGATTGAAGAGCGTAGAGGATTAAATGCATGGTGAAATCACCATTATTTTAATCTTTTTTAAGGAGGTTTTAAATGAAAACTTGTCCGAATTGTTTTAAAAATCTCACAGATAGCTTCAGCTACTGCAACGAATGTGGAAGCCGACTTGATGGGCAAAACACTGGAGACTTCACAACAGATTTCCTGAATGTCTTTCATGTTGGAGGCAGTTTCATCTATCTTTTTGCGGTCCGTGGAAGGCAGATCGTCCTTGAAGCAGATACGATTGAAGAGTTAAGGCAGCTGGTTGGGATGAACAGGTTCCCATGGCTGGAAAAAAAGAGAAGTCTCCTGAATCCTGAAGTTTCACTTACAGAGAAGTCCTCTGATGAATGCGCAATAATTGGTGTTTCAACATTAACGAGAAATCCTCAATATTCGAATTTGGATAGACTGTTCAAATAATCACGCTGACATCTGTTTGACTGGGGGTTTTTGTTGTTTTCTGTTTTGTTCATATATTTCACCTATTCATATATCTCCTATATTTTTCCCCCAGTTAAACAGTAAAAACTTATTTAACTTATTTTAAACAAAATATGAACAATTATGATTAATGAAGTTATTGTCCAAAGACTAGATGAACTTATTGGAGATTATGACACTCCTTTTTTTAATTACCTGCTTTACTCCTACGGCTTGAGTCTGAATGAATGTGAACTTATAGTGGGCGAGCTTAAAAGCGATGTCAACTCCGGAAGGATAATCCCGGAAAATATTGTCGAAACCCTGGATGACTATTTTATCAAAAGGGTTACAGGCCTTGAAAAGCAGGAAAAGCTTGAATTTTTACGTAATCTGGTCAGGAAGGACAGCGACTTTTATGTCAAATACCTGAAGGAATATGATTTGTCTGATGATGAAATCAATCTGATATGTTCAAGGGTTGAATCCAAAATACATGAGGAAAATATCTCGGATTTTCAAATCAAAAGGTATTTGGAGTATTATTTTTCAAATTCCATTAAGCAGGCCTCATATATCCGTGAGCTGGAGAGGATAGTGGGAAGAAATTACGATACTCTACTTATCGTGAACATGAAAAGCAAA
The DNA here is from genome assembly GCF_045120835.1 of Methanobrevibacter sp. Classification (GTDB taxonomy): domain Archaea; phylum Methanobacteriota; class Methanobacteria; order Methanobacteriales; family Methanobacteriaceae; genus Methanocatella. The sequence continues at coordinate 2,818 of NZ_JBGVFE010000037.1, read as the reverse complement.
TATCCCATCTTAAAGGATTCGGATATTGTCCAAATCATATTCAATATCCGTGGAGAGGTACTTGAAGCCAGGGAATTTAAGAATGGCATCAAGGAGGAGTTCAGGCGTCAATGTCTTCTGAAAAGCGAAGACAAGAAGGCTCGGTGTCGTGTGAAGCTCAGCGAATTTGTTGAAGGCAGTGGCGATTCCTTTTCAAAGCTCATCAAATTCAAAAGACTCACAAAAGCTGAAGGAGACTATATTGTGTCTCAAATTGAGGACGATATTTCAGAAGGCCTTATACAGCCTGATGAGATTACGGGAGCCTTTATAACCAAACGTTTCAATGATTATAATGAGAGAAAGTAGCGTTTTTACTTTTTTGAAAGGTAAATTTAGGAACTTATATGACCTTTGCTGTGTCATGGAGAAGCTGATTGTCGTGAAAAAATACAACCTAGCCATGGCCAGCGCCAAGGTTATCCTTGATTTGTTCTGCCGCCAAACCAAAAGGGAACTTGTCTTTACGATTGACGTTTTCAATGACCCTGCATTGAAGATAACACTGTCCGATATCCAAAGCGTCCACAGAGTACTGTTTGAATATATCTATGAGGATTACTTTGTGGCAATTGAGGAGTTCCTGCAGGTGGACTATGAATTCGATTTTTCGTTTTTGGGCAATAATCCGAAAATAACCGACGAGGACATTTACCTCATAATCGACAATCTTGAGGTTAACTCAATAATGCCTTCACTTTTAGGCCTTGAAGGCGATGAGCTGATTTCCATTGATGAGCTGGACTCAAAAGACAGGAATCATGCCCTGAATCTGATTGAGGATAATCTCAACGCATTCATAAAAAATCACATCCTGACTTTGAATCTCTTTGACATTGAAGGAAATCAGATTACACGTTCCGTGAACTTTGAGGCGGTGAGAAAATCAGACCGCTGCACTATTCGTGAAATTCCGCCGGAAGTTGAACTTGATGACTATCAGAGGGAGGCTGTCGAATACGTTGAAAAGCCGCTTGTGATTAACGCAGGTCCCGGAGCGGGCAAGACCCGTGTCATAATTGAAAGGGTATTGCATCTTATCGAAAATGGTGCAGACCCCCAATCAATACTTGTTATCACATTTACAAACAAGGCTGCCGAGGAATTGAGGGAGAGATTCAAAAAGGACACCAAACTGGAACTGAATGTAATAAATCAGATGAGAATAAGTACTATTCACAGCTTCTGCAGGTCAATCCTTTCCGACTTCTGCGACATTCCATACAACCTGCTTAAAAGGGAATCCGAAAGGAATCTGTTTTTCAACAAACACAAGGAGGATTTGGGATTTACCGGTCCGGCATTTTTGAGAAACTATGAATCCGGACAGGTACTGAAGAAATATGATGAGTATGCGCTGTTTGAAGTGGACTCGGATGCCCTGATTGAATATATCGAGTCGAAATACACTCCAAGCGATGAGTATCTTGCCTATATTGATGAATACTTCAGGACTCATCCTCATAATCAGTATCCTTCAAAAAAGGAAATCAGGGCCCTGAAGTTTCAGTGTGACGTTTACAAGGCAAGATATCTCCAGATTGCAAAGTCATACGCTGAATGGATAGACCTCATGGAGGATGAACATGTCTGTGACCAGAACTACCTGCTCATCAAGGCTCTTGAGATATTGTCAGACAATGACAACCTAAAGCAGGTTCAATACCGAAATGTGCTGATTGACGAGTTTCAGGACACGGATGCTGTTCAGATGCAGATATTTGAACACCTGAAAAGCATTGCCGATACATTCACTGTTGTCGGAGATGCAGACCAGAGCATATACTCATTCAGGGCGGCCAATCCTCAGTTTTTCAATGACTACTCCCAAAGCGAAGAGTTTGAAAAGAAGATTCTGGTAAACAACTACCGCTCAACGGCCGACATCGTTGATTTCAATGAGAAATTCATTGCCGAAAAGCGTGTAAATCCAAAGGATCTAAGAACAGACAATGAATACAAGATGCCTGTTTACATGCTTGAAAACAAAAGTGGCGATGATGAATATAAGGGAATAGCATATATAATCAAAAACCTCAAAAGTTCAGGAAAGATTTCAAAGTACAGCGATGTCTGCATACTGTTCAGAAGCCACAAGGATAAAAAGGACATTCTTGAGGAGTTTGAAAAGGAGGGCATTCCATACTACCTTAAGGGAATCGATGATTTGATTTATCAGGATGAAGTCAAGGCTGTGCTGGCTCTTTTATGGTATATCCTGCCGTTCAATCCTACCCGACTGGCATATTATGGGGATGGAGGACAGTGGATTAATCTGTCTTCATTTACTGATAAGTACTATAACTCCTCAAAGGTTTTCAAACTGTCCCGCAGGACTCAGGACATCCTGAATGATATAGAGCTCAAATACCATGCCAGTGTCGTCAATGTCAAAAATAGCTTCAAGCCGATTGATTCATCATCAAAATCCACTTCAATAATGGATGTCGTAAGGGATTACTCGGATGATACGTTGGATGAAATATTTAAAAGGGCAGGCCACATCGATTTAAGCACATGTTCACGCGAAAGGCTCAAATCAATCGGAATAGTCGATGAGCATGACTTGGACTTTTTCGCTGCCTTGAACGATTTGAAATCATCGCTTAGTGACGTAAGGTTGACTTGCCTTCAGGTCTATTATGAGCTGATAAGGATTACAGGATATATGGACGAGCTTCTCACAAGAAGTGATTTTGAAGCCAAAAAGGCCGCATTGAACCTGGCATTGATTTCCGAGATAATATCCGATTATGAAAACATCATGGGCAAATATGAT
>NZ_JBGVFE010000036.1:0-31322 GCF_045120835.1 Methanobrevibacter sp. | reverse complement strand
AAATAGATTCAAGTAGTTCGGGAGAATTGGCGGAAACTTCAATCTTTGCATGACTTACATCTGATTTTTTACGTCCAACATCGATTTCCAAAATATCAAATTCTCCGCCCTTGTCCATAATAATGCCCATTGTCTTGGTTAGAGTCAATGAGTCGATAATATGGCCTGAAAGCTCAATAGTTCGTTTATTCATAACAATATGCTCCATTTTTAGTTAATATTATAGATATTGTTTTGAGTAATATTTAATGGTATTGTTATGGTTTGAAAAAAAGAAAAATATGGATTGAAATTAGGTTATTCAATTTGAAAATTGCTCTTTATGATTTTACCAACAAATCCTCCGAATAACCCTAATATAATAAATATAGGTATTGTAAATACTGTAAATAATAAAAAACTACTAACAATTCCAATAATCGCACCATATATTAAGGCATACCTTGTTGAATTTTCACTAATGAAACCTGCTACTGCAGATCCTATAATCAATCCAAAAATACCTAAAAACCCAATACCCGTTGACATTCCAATCACTATACATACGATTGAAATTACTGCACCTATAATGACCGGCCTTAGTTCAAAATTATTTGCAATATCCTCACTCATTATATCCCCTTCATTTAATTATTTCAGCAAGAAGCTCATCATATTTCATGAAATTATCTCCATACTTATCATAAACAAATGGAACTATAATAGAAACAACCTTATCATTATCAATATAAACAAATTCTACATTTGTTGACAAATACATTTTATAAAATCCATCTTTTCCAGCGATATTTTTTTGTTCAAATCCTTTGTTAATTAAGGAATTAGTTATTGATGAATCATCCGCTACTTTATTATCAACTGCAATATCAACAGCATCACCAGTTTCAGTATTCTTATAAACAGTATTTTCATAGGTATCATCAATGTCAGACTTTACTGGATTTTCAACATCAAATCCGTCAGGCAAATGGAAATTAACTCCGTTAACGGTCACATCACTTCCACCACCGAATATCCACCATGCGCTAACACTGGATGCCGAAACAATAGATATAAACAATATTATTAAAGTAAATAAAACCTTTTTATTCATTGTTCCACCTTAAAAAAAAAGTAAAATAAGTAAACTATTGCTTACTTATTTAAATTCAATACTATTCACAGCATCTTGGATATGAATATCTCTACCTTGAATAAGTACAACTTGTGTGTCATCATCTGAAGATACCAGATATCCCATATTTGAAGCATATGAATTTTCATCACCATCATAAACCCATGTAGGTGTACCATTTACAACATCTACAGTGTAATTTTCTTTAACCTTATTTAAAACAAAATCAGTGACATTTTTGGTTCCATTTACATAACTTGTGTCGAAATAGTCCGCATAAGCAAAAAGAGTACTATCAGGATTAGGAATTGCATATATAGGATGATTTCCAGTACCTCCTTGAGTTTCCTCTATTTCTCCATTTGGAGCAACTGGAATATCCATTTTAAACTTTCCGAAATCATGAGATTCCATTCCTTCTGCATATACACAAGCTACAGAAATAGCTACAAAAAATACAACTAACAAAGTTAAAATTTTCTTGTTCATAATTAACCTCCATAATTGTAATAATAGATTTGGTACACACATAATATAAACATTGCTATTAGCATGCTAATATCATATAGATATCTATTAAATAGCTAAAATTAAATTTTTAAATATGAGTCAAAAAGACGATATGAGCATTGTATCTCTGCTAGCACGCTCTAAAAAAAGATTAAATGTTTTAAAATCACTTGAAAAGGAAGATAAGATACCGTCAAAAATCAGCAAGGAAATTGATGACAACAGCAACCATGTTTCAAAATATCTTAAAACATTAAAGGAAGCAGAACTAGTGGAATGTCTTAATGAAGAGGACAAACGATATAGATTTTACAGCATCACCGATAAGGGCAAATATTATCTTGACAAAGTAGAAAAAGATTATAACGACTGATTTTAAAAAAAAAATAAAAAAAAGTAGACTCAAAAATTGAGTCTAAAGTCCGAAGAACAGATATATTACAAATACTATAACCATCAGCCAGATAGCCCAACCTAACTCTTTTGCCTTTCCACTGGCTATGCTTGCAACTGCGTAAACTACGAATCCCCAAGCGATACCCAATGAAATGGAGTAGGTTAAAATCATCATGACAATGGTCATAAATACTGAAGATGCTACAACAATATTGTCCCATTCAACTTCTTTCAATTGTCCGATCATCAATATACCGACAATAACCAATGCTGCACAGGTGACTGGAGATGTGAATAATCCAAGCACTAATGGAGCAAAGATGATTGATAAGAAGAATAATATACCTGTGACAATAGCGGCCAATCCTGTTTTACCACCAAGACCGACACCAGTTGCACTTTCCACATATGCTGTGACAGTACTTGTACCGAATACTGCACCTACAATACCTCCGACTGCATCTGCGAGGAATGCCTTTTCAATTCCAGCAGCATGACCTTCTTCATCGATGAATCCGCATTGTCTTCCGATAGCCATCAGTGTTCCTGTTGTATCGAAGAATGTCACGAATACGAGTGAAAAAAGCATCATTATCAGGTTTGGAATGTTATTGAAAAGTGTTCCGAATCCATTGAAACATGCACCAAATAGGGAGAGGTCAAAATCAAAGGATATGGCCTGTGCCGGAACGGCAGGCATCAATACATCACCGGTACCGAATCCTGCCAGAGTGAATATTACACCAATGATTGCAGTGAGCACCAAACCGATGAATACGGATGCAGGCACTTGTTTAACATATAAAATCAATGTGATGATAATACCGATTAATGCAAGAAGTGCCGGAGCGGCTGTGAGTGATCCCATTGTTACGAAAGTTGAAGGATCAGCTGCAATGATTCCTGCACCTTTGAGACCTAAAAATGCAAGGAAAAATCCTATTGCTGCACCGATACCGAGTTTCAAGTCAAGAGGAATTGCATTTAGGATAGCTTCCCTAAGACCGGAAATGGTAATATTAAAAAGATTATACTTGAAAGAAGTACCGCTGCAAGTGCAGTTTCAGCACTGTTTCCCATTCCAAGGATTATTGTATATGTAAACAGCGCGTTCAGTCCCATACCTGGAGCCAGTCCGACCGGATATTTGGCAACCAGCCCATAATTATACTAGCAACACCGGATGCAACAGCAGTTGCAAAAAATACTCCGGTAACAGGCAAACCACCATCACCCAAGATAACAGGGTTTACACCTAAAATGTAAGCCATGGCGAGGAATGTGGTGAGACCTGCAATAATTTCAGTTTTAAAATTAGTTCCATTTTCCTCAAATTTAAAAAAATTTTCAAATATATAACACCTCTGCGAAGATAACTTTCGCCAGATAGTATTATCTTTAAAAAAAATGAGTATTAAATTTATCTATATATTTTTTACATTTGAACTATTCAATTAAAGTCAAGAAATCATAGATGATTTTGGCTGCAACAACGGCAGTTGCATCGCCCAATCTGTTGCTTGCGGTTTCAACTACATCCAAACCGACAATATTCTTGTGGCATAATGTTTCAAGGATTGTTTCGATGTCATGGACAAACAATCCACCAGGAGTCGGATTTCCAACGTTTGGAGCTATGGCCGGATTGAAAACATCCATATCCACTGAAATGTAGATTGGTCCATCGATGTTTGTGAGGTAATATTCGATTGCATCCATATGCTTGTGGACATCCCTGTTTTTGAATGTCTGAATGTCATATGTTGACTTTACGTATTCCTCTTCCTCTTTTGATGATGATCTTATTCCAATCTGTACAAGACTGACGCCCTTTTCATGTGCTCTTCTCATTACGGTTGCATGTGAGTATTTCTCGCCGATGAATTCAAAGGCCAAATCACGATGGGCATCAAGATGTATTACGGTCAGCTTGTCATATTTCTCATATAATGCATTTATGGCTCCGATTGATGCTGAGTGCTCACCGCCAATGATAATCGGTTTTATATTTAGGCCGAGCAGTTCTGAAACAGTGTCTTCAACAATCTTGCAGGTTTTTTCACAGTTTCCCGGAACGACATTGACGTCACCGAAATCATAAAAAGTAGCGGTTAAATCTTTATTAAAAATAGTATTGTATTTTTCAAAACCAAATGAAGCTTCACGAACAACAATTGGTCCTAAACGTGAACCGGAATGATAAGAAGTAGTGCTGTCAAATGGAACTCCAATTATCCCAAATGAATTTTCTTTGATTTCGTCATTTTCTGCTGAAAATGCAAATTTCCACGGTTCATAAGTATTTAAAAGCATATTTATCTAAAAAAAGGAAAATAAAAAAAGAGAACTTATGATCCTCTAGTTCTCATTATTTTCATGTTTCCCATAGCAACAATGTATTCAACTTCAATACCTTCAACGATTGCATCTTTTAAGTCTTCAGGCATTGGCAAGTCAATGGTATCATAATTTTCCATATCCATAATCTGTACATTGTCACCCTGGATAGAGATAACTTGTCCTAATCTTTTGTCGATTATAGGAATATCTACTTTGTTATCTACAGGTTTAACGAGACTTCTTTTTTGATTATCGAAAACACCGACTGCTTCGATTCTTGCTTTTGCAGCTCCGTGTTTACCAGGAGATGAAGTGGTATAACTGATGATTTTACAGGCTTCTCCTCCTAAAACTATATATTTTCCAACTTTTAATGTTTTAATTTCTACAACTTTTGTTGACATTAATTTTCCTCCATTTTTATATAAAAACCGGTTTTTAATCTTATAATAAGGAATATTATTAGATTACTATAAACTATCTTTTCCATTTTATATAAATCATTCGTTTATTTCAAAAAAATAATAAACTTGAAACCTTAGACTATTTAAATATATTAAATGACAAATAATTAATCAGTGATAAAATGAGAATAGCAATCGTTTCTGGAAAAGAGGAAGGACCAACAAAATTAAATGCATTTGACAATGCCCTCAGTGATGCGGGAATTGGTGATGTTAATCTAATAAAAGTTTCCAGCATGCTTGCAGGAAATGCAAAGATTCAGCCATTGCCTAAACTCAAAGCGGGTTCAATGGTAAACTGCGTTTTATCTGAAATAACCTCAGACACTCCGGGAGATGTGATAACCGCCTCAGTAAGTGTGGCCATCGGAGACGAATTGGGCTGTGTAGTCGAAGCATCACACATCAACAGAGATGCTGATGAAATTATCAGACAATCAAAAGAAATGGTTGAATATATGATGGAAAAAAGAGGTGTTGAAATCAGAAAACTGTACACTGAAATTTCAACAACAACTGTTGAAGAAATCGCTTCAGTGGTGGCCTCAGTGGTTTATTTGAATGACGATATTGAGGAGAAATAACAATGGATGAAAAAAGCAAAAAGATTGCTAAAAATTTAGCTAACAGAATCATAAGGGCAGTAGGACCTATTGCCAGGGAATATGCCGGAACGGAATTCGGAGGCACACATATAAAAATCGGGGCTGACGGCACTCCCACATCCTATATCGACCATGTCGTGGAAGAGAAAATTGTCAATATCCTTAAAAATGCTAATGTCTTATCATATTTGGTTAGTGAAGAAATTGGAGAACTGAAATTAGGTAAGGGAACTAAAAGAAGCATCACATTAACACAGGAATTGAGAAGAACCGATTTGAGCGATGAAGAAACACCAAAATTCATATTTCTAATTGATCCGGTTGATGGAACAAGCAATGCAATTAAAGAAATTCCTGCATATGCCATTTCAATAGCAGTTGCAGAAGTTAATCAGGGAAGACTTGCAACAATAAACGATGTGGAACTTGGTTTTGTATACAATTTAGCCAACGGGAACTACTTTGAAGCTGAAAAAGGCAAAGGATGCAAATTGAACAATGAAAATGTAAAGCCAAGCGACAATGTTAAAATCAACAACATGACCCTCGGAGGATTTACCAAATCCGGAACCTCAGAAGCATCCAAACTCGTTGACAGAGCCCGCCGTATGAGGGTTCTTGGAAGTGTCGTGTTGGAACTTTCATATGTTGCAAGCGGAAGATACGATGCATTTCTTGATTTGAGAGGAAGCAGAATAATTGACATAGCTGCCGGAAAACTAATTCTTGATGAAGCAGGATGTATCATCACCGACAAATACGGCCAGCCCCTCAATAACGTATTGAGCATTTACGAAAAAACCATTGTGGTTGCTGCAAACAACAAAGTAATGCATAAACAAATCATTGACATATTAAATAATAATCAGGCAGACGTCATCGGTAAAATCGGAATCATTTCAAGAATAGATAAAAAAGTTCCAATCCTATTTACAGCCAAGATTATCGATTTTATATTGACAAACGGATGTGAAGTTGTCATTGAAAAAAGATTGTCGGAAAAACTAATTGAACTTAAGGACAATCCTAATCTGGATAAGATTATTCAGGATACAAAAGACGTATATCCCGAAATTGCAGATATGCTTGACGATATCGATTTGAATATTGATTATAACAAATTAAGCGAGGAACTCTTTAATTTTGATTGCGATATGGCGACAATCCTTGGAGGAGACGGAACACTTCTAAGAGCACAGTCAAGACTTAACCCGGAGATTCCAATCTTTGGAATAAACATGGGAACAGTAGGGTTTTTAACTGAAATTGAAGTTAAGGACACATTTACCGCTCTAAAAGAGATCTTGAAAGGAAATTACTATAAAGAAAAAAGAACAAGGCTTGTAGTATCACACGAAAATCACAATTTCACCGCAATGAATGAAGTGGTTGTCATGACCGACAAACCTGCCAAAATGCTTCATTTTGAAATACAGGTTGATGGTGAAATTATAGAAGAGGTTAGAGCAGACGGGCTAATTATCTCAACTCCAAGCGGTTCTACCGCTTATGCAATGTCTGCCGGAGGCCCAATTGTTGATCCAAAAGTGGCAGGATTTGTCATAATTCCAATCTGTCCGTATAAGTTAGGAGTAAGGCCATTTGTAGTATCAGACAATAGTGAAATTACTGTCAAATTACTTAAAAAAGGTAAAAGCGCAGTATTTGTTATGGATGGTCAAATCAATGAAGAGGCAGAATACGAAGAAGAAATCAAATTCAAAAAATCAAACAAGAATGCATACTTCATCAGAACTTCAAGCAAATACTTCTATGAAAAAGTTAAGGACAAACTGAAAGACGGTGGAATCGAAAACAACACCCGGTGCCCATAATGAACAATCTTGTAATTGACTTAACCCACGGCGGAGTAAAAATCGCCATCAGTTTAGCCAAAAAAGGCAAAAATGTCCTTGCATATGACATATACAATACACTGAAAGGCATTGACAAAAAAATGCTTGAAGTTTACGATGTAGAACTAATCCAGTTAGAAGATTTGACGAATTTTAAGGGAGATATGAATGTAATCTATCCCATACACCTTCCGTTAAGCCCCAATGAAATAAAATCTTATAATCCTAACCTGAATTATACATTTCAAACCCATCATGATATTGTAAAGGACCTTTTGGATGGCTGGGGCAGAGACATCATCAAAATCGAAATTACCGGAGTTAAGGGAAAAACAACCTCCGCATTTATGCTTAAGGAAATACTGCTAGATGACAATCCCCTAATCCTGTCAAGTCTGGGAGCCCTGCTATACGAAAACCATAATGAAATCATCTTAAAAAGAAACATATCCATTACCCCGGCAAATATTAAGGAAACTGTGGATTTGGCTTATAAAATTGCCAACCCCATCTGTAAAATTGCCGAAGGAACAGTTGAAAGCAAAAACCTGAAAAAATATAATTCAGCCATTTTCGAGTCCTCATTAGGCGTCTGCGGCATTGGAGATGTGGGACTTTTATTGAACATTGCCGAAGACTATCCGATAGCAAAAGGCAGAGGTAGCGCATCACAGGCAAAAAGACAAGTTTTCAAATGCAAATGCGTTTGCATTCAAAAAGAAGCGTTTGACAAATACTATTCAGACATCAAACACGAGAAAACCAACACATTCAGCCTAAATGACAGAAATGCAAACTTATTTATCAGAAATGCGAAATATGATTTAGACCTAACAGAACTTGAAATCGAATACCGCAATGTAAAAACCATTAATGATAATGTTGTTTCCGGTGAAATCAAATTAGACTGCTTTGCCCCCGGTCCTCACCATGCAAGCAATGTTTTGGGAGTTATCTTAACCTGCCTCAGTTTAGAGATTAATCAAGACAAGATAATTAATGGAATCAAAAGCTATAAAGGCATTCCCGGCAGAACCAACAGAAAAATCATTAAAAACTCAACAATTATTGAAGAGATAAATCCTGGACTAAATACACAGGCCATAAAAGAATCGGTGAACATGATCCGCAATTTAGATGATTACCTCATTTCAATAGGAGGAGATTACGGAATAACATGCGAAGAAATCGATGAAGAAAAACTAGCGACATATTTAAATGGCCTTGAAAGCGATTTGATACTAACCGGAGATTTGGGATTGTCCCTCTCCTCAAAAATCAATAGGAAGTTTACATATATTGAAAACTGCAATGATGTTTACAACATGGCCATCGAAAATGAAAAAAATCTTCTTTTTATCTATCGCTCAGATTACAGGAAACTTTCACAAAGGTGAAATGCTCCAAAAATTGAAACATTTAATATATATTAATTCTAAAGATTAATAATGTAACAAAATGTTATAAGTCAATCTTATAAAATAAATTTTAAAATTGGAGATAATTAATGATTGTGGGAACACGCGGTAGTCAATTAGCTTTAGCACAAACTAACCAAGTATGTGCCGATTTATCTAAAATAACCGGAGAATCTATTGATGTAGAAATAATAAAGACAAAAGGAGATAAAATTACTACATCCCAGCTATATAATATGGATTCAAAAGGGCTTTTTACAAAAGAATTGGATATCGCTCTTTTAGAAGAGGAAGTTGATTTTACAGTACACAGTTTTAAGGATTTGCCTACTGAATTGGATGAAGATTTAGAAATTGTAGCCGTTCCAAAACGTGAATCTCCAAATGAAGTATTGATTTCTAAAAAGGACTGGAATGAATTGGGTCCAGGTTCAAAGCTTGGAACAAGCAGCCTTAGAAGAGAAGCTTTTTGTAATCATTACAACAAAGAATTTGAACTTAAACCTATCAGAGGAAATATTGAAACCCGAATTCAAAAAGCATTAGAAAGCGATTTGGATGCAACAATCATGGCCGAAGCCGGATTGAAAAGGTTGAATTTAACCAAATACATCAAAAATGTATTTCCACTAGATTACATTACTCCCCCTGCTGGTCAAGGGGCATTGGCCATTATAACTAGAAAGGATTCTGATAAAAAAGAAGCAATTTCAAAATTGAATGATTACATCTCAATGCAAGAAGTTGTTTGTGAAAAAAAAGTACTGGAAGAGCTGGGGGTTGGCTGCCAATGGCCAATCGGTTCAATAGCACGCATGAACAACAATCAATTTAATATTTATTCAATATTATTAACCAAACAAGGAGAAATCCTTAAAGAGCAAAGTGAAAAGGGATCCATCAAAGATGCGCTTGAACTTGGCAGACGCATCGGAAAAATTTTCACAGATTATGTTTAAACGGAGGAATTAAATTGAAAACTATAAACGTAGGAGTTGTCGGAGTAGGAGCGATGGGTGAAAACCATGTTCGTGTCTACCATAAAATGGAAGAAGCAAATTTAATCGCTGTAAGTGATGTAAGCGAAAGAGCGCTTAAGAAAATTGAGAAAAAATATGGCGCTAAAGGATATACTGAATACAGTGATTTATTAGAAAACCCTGAAATCGAAGCCGTAAGCGTATGTGTACCAACAACATTCCACCATGACGTCGTTATGGAAGCCATACACCACGGAAAACATGTTTTGGTTGAAAAGCCTATAGCATTCACATTGGAAGAAGCTGAAGAAATGATTACTGCAGCCAAAGAAGCAGGAGTCATGCTCGCAACAGGACATGTTGAAAGATTCAATCCTGCAGTTCAAAAGGCTAAAGAACTTATTGAGGATGGAGTAATTGGAGATGTTGTTTCTGCATTTGCAAAAAGAGTAGGACCTCTCCCACCAAGAATCAAGGATGTTGGTGTTTCAATAGATTTAGCTATTCACGATTTAGATATTATGAATTACCTATTTGAAGAAGAAGTGACTCAGGTTTACGGCAGCATGAACAGCAGTTTCGACGACAGTGAATTTGAGGACCATGCAGAAATCATGGTTAACTTTGACAACGAATCCACTGGAATCATTGAAGTTAACTGGCTTACTCCATATAAACGCAGAGAATTGGAACTTACCGGTACCGCAGGAATCATCTCTGTTGACTATATCAAACAAAGTATCGAAGTATACGGCAAATTTGCTCAAGATATCCAAATCAAACATGAAGAACCACTTAAAAGTGAATTGAAATCATTTTTAAATGCAGTAATGAACGGTACAGAACCAGAAATCACTGGTGAAGATGGACTGAAAGCTCTTCAAATGGTTATTGCTGCAAACAGATCCTCCAAAGAACATAAACCAATTAGTTTTGAAGAACTTCAATAAGGTGATAATGTGAAAGGAAAATTAATAGAAAAGGCACAAGAATTAAGACAACACGGATTTACAACCGGAGAAATAGCCGACGAACTTAATGTAAGTATGGATACCGCAAGATGGCTTACTCTTCAAAAAACAACCGAAGTAAAAGCCGAAGCTCCTGTTGACTTTGCCATTAATTGGAAAAGCATTGGTGGAAATTCCACCCGTTTAAGTTATGTTTCAGGTGCTTTAAGTGACATGGCATTATCACATGGAGATGTCGATACTGTTGTAGGCATTGCAGTAAGCGGCATTCCTTTTGCAACTGTAATGGCAGATTTGATGGAAGATATGAGTGGAGAAGACACTTCATTAGCTATTTTCCACCCTCACAAGCACAGAAAAGATGCTGAAGAAAGTGACGATGAAGGTACCATCAGTACCAACTTCGGAACCGTTGAAGGCAAAAAAGTCGTTATTGTTGATGATGTAATTACAAGTGGAAAAACCGCAAAAGAAGTTATTCATACTGTTAAAGATCTCGGCGGAGAACCTACCTGTGTTACAGTATTAATCGATAAAGCAGGCCTTTCTGAAATTGAAGGCGTTCCTGTTGAATCTTTAATTAAAGTAAGTAGATTATAAATCTACTTTTTTTATTTTATTTTCCTCTTTTTAACCACCAAAAACCATCGATTGAAAATTTTTTCAGATAACCTTATATAACATTAATACACAAGATATACACAAGGTGATGAAAAATGTATATTACAGTGATAGCATTTGACGATTTGCACGGACAAAAACCCCTGGTTCTAAATGGAATTGTAAAATTAGTAAAAGAACCGGAAAATAAATATGATGATGAAGCAATAGCCTGCGAAATGAGATATTTTGGAAAAATCGGCTATGTATCAAACAGTATCCAGACAGTAATTCGCGGAACAATGAGCGCCGGAAGATTATACGACAAGATTTCAGACGAATACTTTGCAAAAATACAATTCATCAAAGGCAAAAATGTTATTGCAAAAGTGCTGTCAATTGAAGAGTTAACCGAAGAAATAAAAGACGAGGAAAGCGATGTCCACTACCTTTGTGAAGACTTGTCAAAAGTTGAACTGAAAGGTGAATAACATGATAATTTCAAATTTAGAGGAAATCAATAGCAACATTGAACTTTTAGCTCCTCAATCCTACAGAAACATTAGCATAATTCCTATTAAAAGCAATTCAAATACAAAATTAGATCTCCTGACACTTAAAAAGGGATTTGAACTGGGATTGGTTGAAGTCAAGGAATGTGAAGTCTCAACCGTAAACACATTAATTGTCAAAAACAATGCTGTGACTCCACTGATTTTAATTGATGGGGAGGAAGTGGTTGGAGGTGACCAAAACCGTCTTGTTAATGCCACAACCATCATTGCAGCCAAAAGTGATATGAAAGTTCCCGTAAGCTGCACTGAAAAGGGAAGATGGGCATACAAAAGCGAATTTAAAAATTCCAACTATATTGCAAATTACAAAACCCGCAGGGCCAAGGAATATGCCTCAAGAAAGACATCATCCTTTCAGGATACCGTATGGTCTTCAATTAATGATTTGGAAGTCAAAAATTCCTTCGTATCCCCTACAAGTGCAATGCAGGAAAGTTACGAACAACTGAAAATCGACCATAACAAGTTCATTGAAGAATTCAGCGTTGCCGATGGACAAAATGGCATTTTAATAATCGTTGACGGAGAAATCAAAGGATTTGAAATATTCCTAAACAACAGCATATACCGGGCATTTCATGAAAAAATACTGAAAAGTTACCTGATTGATGCTGAAATTAAAGATAAGGCCTTTGCAATAAATATTGATACTGCACACAAAATAATCGCTGATGCCTTCAATTCAACATTTGAAAAAAGAGAAAGTAAAGGTCTGGAGGAATTCTTCGATTTTGAAAATCAGGAAGGTCTTGGGAAATTATACACCTTTGAAAATGAAATCGTGCACATATCCTACTTTAAAAAAATGGAAGAAAAAGTCGGTGATGAATTTCAGGAAGATATCGCATTAAAAACGGATATCTAATTCATCCATCATTTTTTTAATTTTTAAATTTAACTTCCTGAGATTAAGGTCGATGTCCTGCTTTTGTGATGCCAAATCCTCAAGCGAAACAAATTCCCCTTCAAATGTATCCACATAACGAGAAACAGAAAGATTGAAATCATTATCCTCAATTTCATCCATTGAAATCAAATTAGAATATTTGGGCATTGCAATCCTGTTTAGGAATACGTTTCTCATTTTGCTTATGGTATTTTCATCCAAAACTAAACTATTTCTAAATAAACCCGGAAATGTATATGCGTTTTTCTGAGTATCGTACTCAGAAGACATGTCAATGAAGAGAATATCCTCACGAGACCTGTCTTTTCTAAATACTATAACAACTTCAGGTCTTGAACGGATAAATTCATTTGGAATTCGAATTATTGCATCAATGTAATTTTTTTCAAGAGTCAGGTACCTCCTAAGGATTTCAAGGGAATCCTTAAACAGGAAATTTTCAGAGATGCTTATGGCCATGATCCCATCTTGGTTTAAGGCCTCCACGAGATTGATTAAAAATAAAAATTCGCTATCCCTTAATGATTCATATTGGCCTTTAAACTCCATTGCCGAATCATTGAAATCAATTTTTTCAACAAGATTTTCCAAAGCCTGATTTAATTCGTTGTCCTGCTTAAAGGAATCGCCGTCCATTCCGAAGTTATTCAAAAGAATGTTTTCAAGTTCACTGCGCTTATTCCTTTTTGCAATTTCCATATTCTGTTTAACATTTGATGAATAGTAGTTTTTAATGGCTATCGGAACTCTTGAAATGATAACGTCAAATGATGCGCCATTAATGTCAACCGAATCAAGAGCGTCCTCATGTTTTAAAAATACATTGTTGAATGAAAATCCCTTCATGAAAAATTTCGCCATGGAATATAAGAAATTCAATTCGTTAACATCCTTACCATAACAGTATTTCAGCCCATTTTTCAGCCTATCATTCAATTGTGTTATGGATTTTCCATCCTTCATGAATGGATCATAAACACTGTTTACAGTCTTTTTCTCGGTTAAAATTATTTCAGACAATACTTGTGTAATGTATTCGGGATTGGATTCGGTGCTAATGTATCTTGATGATGAAAGTATGCTGAAAACCTCATCGAAGCCCAAATCATCCTCCATCACATTCAGTTTTGAAATCAGATAGATTATTTCGCAGAGGTTCTTGTTTGCTTGGCTGTCGAACTTGAATCTGTGGATTATCTCATCTGTTATCTTAAAGAGATGATCAAAATACTGCATATTATGATATTCAGAGTTGAATATCGTAAATTCCGGGAATACTCTTAAAAATTCCTGAAGAAACCCAGGTTTTAAGTAATTGGCGTTAACTACCTCTTCAATGAATGCTTCAGGTTTTTTAATGAAAAATCCGTTTAACTTCAATAAGTCAAGGCTTATTTCAGACTGAAATATTCCGCTTCGATAAGCTTCGGATATGCTGATTTTCTTACTTTTCAGTTCAAACAACAATGATGATTTGGTGTGATCAGAACAATACTTGTATAAAAAAGAGTATAGAATAATAAAGTCAGTTTCCGGAGGCAGTTCATCCCTTCTTAAATAATGCATTATCTGTTTTAGGGTATTGCGGTTTGTGGATTTTCTATAGTTCATTATTGGCCTCCCACAAATCATTTAAAATTGCTTCCTTGAGGCGCCTGTCATAATCGACCTGACGCAAATCTTCAAATATCTTATCGTTGATTGTGTTTAGAAGTTCTCCGTATTTCTTTTGTATTTTGAAATCCGGAACAAATAGCTGGAGTTGCTTTATTTCCTTAAGTGATGTATGAGGGATTTTTCCGCTGCCTCCAAGTTCATGGAGTTGTTTTTTAATATGAGCATTGGTCAATAGATGTGAAATAAAATCAGGGTCATAGCCTTTTTCAAGCCTTATTATTGCAATTCTGTCACTTACGACAAGTTTTTCCTCATTGACGCAAACAACGTCATAGGGATAGGTCATTTTCATCAGAACATCATTTTTTTGAGTGAAATATCTGTCCTTGATATTGCCTTTAAGAGATGCCTCTTCAAAATCAGATAGTTCACCATCCCTTTTTATGGATCTTTGAACTATGATTTTGAAGTCCTCTCCACTTTCATCTAAATAACGCCTATATGACAGGCCAGAAAATATTTCTGCTATATTATTGAGTATTATCTTTTGCATTTAAATCCCTTTAGAGAAAGTTATTTTTTAAATGGTGGTTGAATGAGCATTAGTTTTGGTGGTGAGCCAAAACTAAGCTATTGGTAAAGGCCTGATATATCATCAAGCAGTGGTGTTTCATCAGGGATATCGGACGGGTCGACTTTTTCAGCGGAAATTCCTCCAATCACTCCGACACTTTGAATATTATCTTTCAAAACAGCAGTGGATGTGATTCCCGGTCCCTGTGGAGACAATACAAACAAATCAAGGAATGTTTCATCTTCACCAACAATGAATGCAGGTTCAATGGCTTCGGCTGATTTTGTCTGTACTTTAATCAAGATGTGTTTAGCATCATTTTCCTCTTCAATACCAATCTCTTTTCTTATGTTATTGTCAAGATTTTTTACCTTTTCGCTCCAGTTAATTTTTGAGTCCATATTATTACCTCACTTTATTTTTTTATATATCACCTTAAAATACAATGGCGTGGATTTGAAATTAATGTATTTTTTAAAAAGATATACATCTTTGTAATAATACATTAATTCTTATAGTATATAAACTTAATTATTTTAAGTTATATTTTTTAGAAAATTACAGTATTTCGACTGTAATAATCTATCTGTTTTAGGTTATATATAAAGTTTTTGTATTTTTTAAGAAAATGCAAAAAAGTGAAAATGCGCATGCACACAAAAAATAGGATATGCAAACATGGAAAAACAAGCATACAATATTGAAAAAATTAATGAATTGAATAGATTCAATTCAGGTTTTTAAAAAAATAGCAAATACTGAGACATTTATGCCTCAGCTTTTTTCTTGGAATCTTTTTTGTCAACAATGACCATCTTTTCTTCTTCTTCGTCAACTTCCATTACAATCGGATCGGCTTCAATAGCTCCAGGATCTTTTTCAACACATTCATTGATTTTGGACTGGATTGCCCCAATGTCTTCCGTGTCGATTAAATCAACAATCTCCAATTGCTGCTGGAATCTTTCAACCCCTTCAAGAGGAACATTTTCTACAAAAGGAATTGCTCCTGTAGCCCCGATAATTTTCTTTTTGTCAGGGTCTGCACCATTCTCATGCAATGCTTTGAAACTTTGACCGGTAATGTGGCCCTGCACTTCCGCGCCAGCCAAAATCAAAAATCTAATGTTCGGATTTGATATAATGTTTGCTACAACTTTTTCAATACCTAAATTTTCAGTCTTACATGGTCCAGCAATAGCTGCTCCGGACAATTCGGCTTCAATGTGTGAAGCAAGAGTAGTTACTGCAACAGGACTTTCCGGATCCCCTACAATATAGTCTCCACTAATAACAGGCCAACCATCTGCAGGAGCTTTTTTATCAACCATACTTTATTCCTCCTAATTTATAATTGTGGATATATACGAAAGAATATTTAAATATTTTGTAGTGACCCAATCAATAATACAACTCAGAAGGTTTTCCAATGTATTCAAAGTCATCTTTGTTTTGCAGGTACTTAACGCCAATGACCTTTCCATCAGGGAATTTTGTAACGATGCTCATTCCATCGCCAACATCTATGAGAATCAATTTAGTGTTTTTCTCACTGACAGTCTCGATTTTAATGATATCGTCATTTTGAAGAAGTTCCGCATCTTCAAAGTCATTGCTGATGTCTGTTGAATACCAGTGCTGAGGCAATTTTACTCTAATATCTAATTCATCCAATAGTTCCTTAACGTGCATTTCAATACCCTCTCACTAATTATATATAAAAGTTTATTTGAAATATTAATAAAGATTTTGTAACTTCTCAAGGGTGAAAAGTGGTTAAACTAAAAAATGTATCTTGCCTTTGTCCACATCTTCAATGCTGTGAGCTTCAGGAATGTCATCAGAATGGCCCAATGCAAGAACCCCAACTATTTTATAATGATCATCTATTTTCAGGATATCACGAACAATTTCCTGTGAATCAACACCATCCCTACTTCTCAGATGAATTTGTACCCAACAGCTTCCAAGACCCAACTCTGTCGCCATCAGATGCATATAGGTCAGTGCAATGGATGAATCTTCAATCCAGGTATCTGCAATCATTGTATCAGCAACAACGGCAATTGCCTTATTGGCACCCCTTAACAAATCGGCCCCATGATCTTTAGATTTGGACAGCAACTCCAGGGTTTCCTTCCTTTCGATTACCATGAAATTGCACGGTTTTCTGTTCCTGCTGGTTGGTGCCAAGAGGGCTGAGTGAAGGATTTTATCCAGTTCCTCTTTTGTTATGTCTTCATCATTGAATTTCCGAGTACTTCTTCTTTTAAGCATTACATCCATGAGTTCCATGATGATATTTTTAGAAAAATTGATAATTATATGTTGTGATATATAGATTGATGAAAATCAATCTTAAAAAAATTAGTTTTGAAATAAAATACTTTCAAATATGTTAAATTAAAAGAATAGATTTAAATAAAAACAGCATTTTGATTGATTATAAATTCAATTAAATGACATGAAAAATTTGTACGGCAAACATTAAAAATGTTGTGAAAATCAACAATCAGGGACTTATAAAAAAATTTCAGAGTCTGCGGCAGTGCAGACCCTGAAATTAAAATTTTTCACGACTTGTTAATTAGTCACTTATTAGTTATTAATTTCATTACATATAAAGTAAATGGTTTTAATATGAAATCCACACCAAATAAGATATTTAAACCTCATACATAATATAAACATTTAAAAACCCATTCAAAACAAATTTATCCAGTAAAACACGGATAACAAACTTCCTGGAATTTAAGGATAGAATCCAATACGACCGTGAAAAAAATATCCGAATTGAAAAGTAATACAAAATGCCAAATGAATTTTTAAACATGAAATACGATTTCAAAACAATATTTATATGACCTTATATCAACAACAACAAATCAATAATCACTTAAACTTATAATAGATAAATTTAAAAGCAATAAAATCAATAAAAACTAATTACAAAAAGAATTGGTGAAAAATATGCGAAATAAAAGCAATATTGATTTTGAAAATATAAAACGTATGAGCGAAATTGCTGAGGTTTATGAAATTACGGGACAAAGCGAAAAATCAGAAAAGTATCACAAAAGCATTGTGAAAATCTGCGACTCCTATCCAAAATCCGAAAAGATGTTAACATGTAAAATTAATTCTCTGAACTACCTAAAAAAAACGTACAAGTCACTTGAAACCACAAATGAACTGCTTAACCTCAACCCAAATAATTTAGCAGCTTTATTTAACCTTGCAGAGCATATAATTGGTGATTAGATGTGGAGACGAAACCGTTTCGAAAAAACTATGAAGAAGGCGCAGCAATGCATTGAAAAGGGCGAATTTATTCAGGCAAAGGAGATACTCTTAAAATGCCTTGCAATGGATCCGGAAAACATCTCAATTCTTAACAACTTAAGCCAAATATACAATATGCTTGGAGAAAAAGCCAAAGCAAAGGGATACTCGGAAATGCTTTTAAATGAATGCAACAAGGAATTAAATCGCCAAACCACTGAAAGGATGCTAATCTTTAAAGCTAATGCATTGATAACACTTGAAAGATTGGATAATGTCAACGAAACCATTGATGAACTGCTGGATATCAATCCCCACAACCCTATAGGACTATATCACAAAATACATTACCTTGAAATGAACCAGGACCATAGAAGTGCCCTAAACTATATCGATAGAATGCTAAAGGAAGACCCCCAGGACATCATAGCACTTCTATCAAAGGGAAGAAATCTTGTAGAGCTGAATGAATTTGACGATGCCGAGGCATGCTATAACCTTGTCTTTGAAATAGACCCAAAAAACAAAAGTGCAATCAATCTGAAATCCCAACTGCTTAAAAAGAAAAATGATGTAACGCTAACCTCCCATGACCTGATGCTGAAAGCAGTTGAAAGTTTTGAAAGAAATGATTTCAAAGCATCAAAAGACTATTATGAAAAAGCACTTGACATTAGTCCCGAATATGATGAAATCTGGTTTGCACAAGGAGAAATGTTCATACGAACAGGACATATCGAAAAAGCAATAAACTCTTTTAAGAAGGCATTTGAAATAAATCCCACCAGTGGAGGAATCACAGAACATGAAAAGTTTTTTAAAATGCTCTATCGTATGAAAAAGATTAATGGAATTCTTGGATTTGAAAAATGATTAATATTCCCGAATTCCTAAATTAAGCTATTATAATTTAAATCCTGTTCCAACAAACTGTGCAACATCCCTGCCGACATCATCAGAGATATTGACGATTATAATTGATGATGTGCGACCACTTTTACGGCAGGTTGCTTCTGCAAAAAGAGTGTCACCTTTTGGAGCGGCGAGATAATTAATGCTTACCTGCTGAGCAACAGTTAACTGATGAATCTGATTTGATAGCACTGCAAATGCAAAATCGGCCAATGTAAATATTACACCGCCCATCACTCCACCATAAGCATTTCTGTGGTCATCATTGAGTTCGAGTGAACAGACCGCCTTATCTTCTGTAAGTTCATCCAATTTTACTCCAGTATTGACTGCGAACTTGTCCTTATAGAAAAATTCCCTTGCACTTTCTATTGAATCAAAATTAGCCATAAATCTACACCAACTAATTATCTATGGCTTTTGGCTAATTAAGTTTTTGAATGAAATAGATGACAGTGCTAAACCAATACTTTGACTGATTCAAACAGGAGATAGACAGCTCCTAAAATTACCAAACCGGCAAATAAAATAGC
Source organism: Methanobrevibacter sp. (assembly GCF_045120835.1). Lineage (GTDB taxonomy): Archaea > Methanobacteriota > Methanobacteria > Methanobacteriales > Methanobacteriaceae > Methanocatella. Next base: position 11,668 of record NZ_JBGVFE010000036.1, on the reverse strand, counting down.
ATACAAACCGCTTCCGGAACTTACCCTCAAGGCTATAAGCGAAATCAGATATGCACTATAGCGCGGTACCCGGCAAACAGATGTCAAAAAGCCAAAAACAAATGACTCCAGAATTCCTTCATTACTTTTACTCGAAATTGCTTAAAACCTATTGAATAATCAAAAAACAATAAAGATTTAGACGAAGTCAAAATTTTTAAATGCAAAAGTCAAACTAAACATATGGAAAATCTAACATTCAAAATCGCAGAGAGAAAAGATTGTGAACTAATTTTGGAATATATCAAAAAACTTGCCGAGTATGAAAAAAGATTAGATGAAGTAACAGCAACTGCAGACGACATTGAAAAATGGGTTTTTGATGAAAAGCAGGCAGAAGTGATATTTGCCATTCTTGATGGCAAGACAATAGGTTTTGCATTGTACTTTTTAAGCTTTTCAACTTATATCGGAAATGTCAATATGCATCTTGAAGACCTTTTCATTGAGCCGGAATGTCGTGGAAATGGTTATGGAAAAGCACTTTTAAAGGAACTTGGCAATATTGTACTTGACAGAGGTTACGGCCGCTTTGAATGGACTTGTCTAAGCTGGAACAAACCCAGCATTGATTTTTACTTGAATATTGGAGCCGAAATGAAAGACTGGGAGCTGTTCCATTTCAAAGGAGAAGCCTTAGAAAAATTTGTTAAAGAATGATTGGACCAAAAAATAGAAAATAAGGAACCGTTACTGGTCCCTTTTTGTATTGAATTCGTCTTTTGAGCGTATTCCAACAAGTGAAGCAAACACCGCCAAAATACATGCAACGGTACAAATCAGACAGATGGTGTTTGATGCCTGAACAATCATGCCCGCATATTCAGGAGCCAATTGCAGATTGCCCATTACCCATGCAAATACCAGGGTCAGAAGTCCAAGACTCATTGTCTGACCTATTGTTCTCATTGTTGCCTGTGAAGCGGAAGCCGTTGGAGCGTACTTGGGCGGAACGGAACTCATTATCGCATTCATATTTGGACTTGAGAACAGTCCCATTCCAATCCCCTGCAGAATCATTGCCAAAACAACAACATAAAGCGGAGTTTCGGCATTCAAAAAGACAAGTATCCCCAGAGCAACTGCTGCAATTCCTATTCCGACAGCGGCAAGTTTTTGCGGATGAATCCTGTCGGACAACTTTCCGGCATTCGGAGCCATAATTGCCATAATGATAGGAGTGATAATCAATATCAAACCTGCCATTTGAGGATTCCAACCACGCACATACTGGAAATGATAATTTAAAATTGTAGTAACAACCATAATTGCCAGATAACTGCATAATGCAGCAATATTTGATGAAGTGAACTTACCGTTTTTAAACAAATTCATATTAAATACCGGAGCATCCTGTTTTAACTCATAATATCCAAATATGCACAATATGACTATTCCGATTATTGTTAAGATAACGCCCTGAGTATTTATCAAAGAAGTAAATCCGTATATGAATGTTAAAATACCTATTCCCCATAAAACTGAACCTAACTTATCAATAGGCTGACCTTCGTAGGTTTTCCATTCCTGAGGAATTTTTACCATCATCAGGATTATGCATAAAACCAAAAATGGGATAACAAAGTAAAACATTGACCTCCATCCGAGATTGTGAACTAAAAATCCGCAAATTACTGGAGATAAAGAGGTTGCAAGATAAACACCAGTTACCGTAAATCCTAAAGCTTTTCCACGATTTTGTGGTTTTACAGCCTGCACCACCATTGCCATAGCAGATACATTCAGAAATGCAACGCCTGCACCTTGAACTATTCTAAAAACTAAAAATAATTCTGTTGAAATTGATAAGACCGCACCTATTGATCCAATCAAAAAAATGACAATCCCCGCAAGAAGTGATTTTTTAACACCGAATTTTCCCGAAATCTGACCTGCCGGAACAGTAAACACTGCAACAACAAGGAAAAATATAGTCGGGATCCAATTCTGGATAACGTTATTCATTACAAATTCCTGTGCAATTGCCGGAACACCAATTATTATTCCATTTGACAGGAACACCGCAAAAAATGATGTAATGAATGATACAAATATTACAATTGTTTCAAAATCTATTTTCATAATAACTACTCCCCAATAAGTTTCATTGAATTGATTGAAATTTCTCTAATTCTTTTTTTAATTTCATCATCATTATCAGTTAGTCCAACTTCCCTCTCCCATTCTTTTGAGATTTCACGAATTTTTGGAACTAACTCATCAGCTTTCGATGTTGTTTTCAACATGTATTTGCGACGATTGTTGGGGTTTATTTCCCTTTCAATGTACCCCCTATCCTCAAGTTTTTTAACAACCTTAGCAATATTGCCCTTGCTTTGACCTGAAAATCCTACAAGGTCATCCTGTGAAATATTTGGATTATCATAAATATATATGACATGCCTGATATCATGGTCCAACTCCAAATCCGCCAATTTTAAGTTTAAGTATTTCAATTGGTTTTTAGATATATTATGAATCCATGCGATAAAGGGCGCATTTTCAAAAATTTTTTCATCCATACTAATAGTTTAATTTATCATGATATAAATGTTTCTAATGAAACTGTTTAAAATGAAACTAAAAAGATTTTAAAAAAGCAACTATTTAATATTGTCAAAGTGATTTTTGACTTTAAGGTAGAATTCATCGCCAGTAAATTCAAATGGTGTATTGAATGATTTGTATGCCAAAATACAGTTCTTTTTTAAATCATATTCAAAATCTGGGCATTCTGCAAAAAATTTTTCAAAACATTTTTCGCAATGATCTGGAAAAGGAACCTCCGCAAAGGATATTTTCTCTATTGCCATTTTCATGGAACATGAAAGAACCGCCAACTGAAGAACAGAGGCATAAGCATCATAATAATGATTGTAATCCAGATTAACGTTAAAATAAATCATGAAATTAATCATCACATGAGAAACCCAAACAAGTGAATTGGGTTCAAATTTTTCCAACTGCAAATCTGCGAACTTAAAAATCAAATCATCTAAATTCTTTCCGTCATTATCTTCACAATAACGGACAAATTCTTCAAAAGAGTAATTCGTCAAATATTTAATATAGGCATCCTTAATGTCTTCACTGCAAGGATATTTGGAAATCTTTTTCAAATCTTTTTTCCGCAATATAATTGGATATGTAAACATGAAACTCAATTTAAATTATCTATTCCATCCAATATAAATAACAGTATTGGGTGCTAAAAAGAATAATATTGCAATGATTTTTAAAATTATTAAAAAAGGAACCGGGAAATCTATACGACTCATTGTGCGAGAATTAGGTGGAACCACCCTACTTTTTAAACAAAATTAATCCAATCTAAATGGATATGTCCCAGTTTTTTCAAATTCTAATTCTAACCATCTTTTAAGTATTGGTTCAGATAAATAGTAGGAATTATTTTCCAAAATCACTAATTTTTGGTGTTGAAGATTAACTAAAGGTTTACTAATTGAACCTGTAGTAACATTTAGTGTTTTTGCAATTTCATTTCTTTTTAAAGGCCCATCGATTAAAGAAATTATGATGTATTGCTCACGAAGTGTTAATTTATCCCACATTACAATTAAGTGAGTGTTAATAACCTTGATTTTATCTTCAAATTCAGACTTTACTAGAGTTTCATCCAATTCAATATCCTTTGGAAGCAATGTTGCAAAAATATTAACATATGCTGGAATTCCAGAAGTACATTTATAAAACCTATCTAATCCCTCATCAGTAAATTTTAGATTTGGAGCCTCTTGTGTTAAATATGATTTTACTGTTTCCTTGCTAAATGGAGATATGTTAATTGTAAGCATTCTACCTCCAAAAGCGCCCCTTTGACTTGCGATTTCAGAAATCAATTCATCCTGCATACTCATTGATCCGGAAAAAACATAGGAAATATAATTTTGATTTTGTATATAACTTCTCAATTTCCATAAAAAGGATTCCTTGTAATCATCCAATTCCTTAATAATTTGGAATTCATCGATGAAAATCAACACTCCTTTTATTTTATCGGAATTGTTCTCATGAATCTTTTCAGGTAATGTCAATACAAAATCCATTAATTTTTCAACATTGGTTTCACTGCCAAAAATAGGTATTGGAAACTTATCAATTTGTATGAATTCTTTGATTTTAAAATCGTTTACTTTAAAATATTTTTCTATCTTTTTATCTAAAGTATTTAAATTCTTATTTTTTGCTTCAATTAGAAATTCTTTAAAGAAAAATTCCAGAAGCCCCACTACAGACATGTTTCTTTTTTGATAACATTCTGCCTTGGAAAAATTGATATATACCACCAAGTAATCATCATCCAATTCCTTTTTAATTTTTTTAAGAAATACTGTTTTTCCAACACCTCTAAGACCAGTCAACAAAATTTGTGGCGCATTTCCATTAGATGTAGTATTTAAAAGGCTTTTAAGATTGTCTATTTCTGCAACCCTATTGTAAAATTCATCTTCACGAAGATTTTCCCTAGTTCCCCACGGTATCATATAAACACCTCCAATTATTATATCTCACTAAATACAATATAAAGTTATTCACTAAGAGAATAAGTATTCTCCAGTAGAATAATTATAAAAGTTATTCACTAAGAGAATAAGTATTCCTTATTAGAATAAAACATAAAGTTATTCTATCAAAGAATATGATTTAAAAAAAATATAAAAATTATTGAAGTGCAACTTTGCACAAAAACACGATGAACCTTTCAAAACCACCCTACAAAAAATTAAAAAATTAAATCAATGAAAATAGTTCAAAACAATTAAATCAAATAAAAAACAAGTTAATTTTAAATTAACAAAACTAAAAATAGTTTAAAAATTAAATAAAAGTCAAACAACTTAAAAAAAAAAAAAATAAAAAATAAGCAAGGACATCTATACGATGCCTTGTGCGGGAATTGGGTGGAACCACCCTACATTAACCTTATTTTTAATAATGCTTGATATAAAAATTATCAATTAATAGGAACCTCAATGAAGAAAATATGTCAACATAAAAAAAAATGTAAGTAACTGCCGAAGCGAGTTACTTTACAATTATTTTAACATTCTTCTTGGTTACTGCATTGTAGTAGTTATTTCCGTTGTATGTTACTGTTGCTTTGGAAGTTCCTTTCTTCTTCAAGTTTTTGATTTTAAATGTTGCTTTACCTTTACTGTTGGTTTTGGCAACGTATTTTTTACCTTTAACTTTTAGAGTAACTTTAACCTTTTTCATAGCTTCATTTAGGTCAGTTTTTAAAGTGACTGTGTATTTTTTGGTTTTAGCTGATTTTTTGAAAGTCTTTTTAGCAGCAGTTAGTTTTGGAGTTGCCTTTTTAACTTCCACATTTACTGAACCGGCTGATTTCACATAATTGGTATCGCCATCAAATGTGATTGAAGCAGTGTATGTTTTAGGGTCTAAATTTTTCGCAACAGCAATAGTGATTTCACCTTTAGAATTGGTGGTTATATTTTCATATGCTGTTTTGCCCAATACAACGGTAACGTTTTTGCCTGCTAAAGGATTGGCGTTAACGTCTTTTAAAGTAATAACCAGATTTTTACTGGTTCCATAGGTAGTGGTTACTTTTACACCGGAAAGTGAAGTTTCAAGTTTATTAACAGTAATGTTAACAGTTTTAGTCACGGCAACATGATCATTATCAGGTATTGTTGTTACGGTTAAAGTGTGAATGCCTGCATTTAAACCTGAAATCGGAATTTCATACTTAATAACGCCAATGTCCTCATCATCAATCATTGCTGTGATGGCCAAAGCACCGTCTGTTGTTACATTGACCTTAATTAAATCTCCATAATTCAAAACAACATCATCAAGAACTATTGTTGAATCTGCTCTAATGACAGTTATGTTTGCAGCATTAACTTTTACATAATCCACTCCAACACGTGCATCGACCTTATATTCTGCATAATCATCAAATGCATGTACTGCCCACCATGTTTCGTTTCCATCAAAACTTGCAATAATTGGGTCACTGCCCGGAACGATAAACAGCAATTCACCATTTATGATGTCCGGCAGGTTGGATTTTGCAGTGATGTTAACAGTCTTGTTGGTGGTTGTAAGAGAAGTGATGTTTACATAAAAGTTCATGTTTGAAATTGTTTTTTTGGCTTCGGTGTAGTAGGAATCTGCAGCATGGCGAATAAAAATAATATAATCGCCGGTGATGTTTTCAAGAACAATTTTACCCTCTGAATCTGTGACATAATCCCTATTTATAGTAGTGCCGTTAACAACACCATAAACACTTATATTTTGACCGGCTTCAAGATTTGATCCGGATAGCCTAACAGTAGAATTTCCAGTGTTGGTGATTTTACCATTTGCTCCCCAATAGGTTACATTAGTAACTGTAATAGCACGATTTGAACAAAACGCATTCAAAAAGTTATTCTTACCTGTGAAAGTAATTGTAATATTATTTCTCATTTGGACTGCTCGTAAAGTATCTGCATCCGCCCTATTGTCTAAGAAAGAAGAATTGGAAATGACAACATCACCAAAAAAGAAAACTGCAGCAGCTTGAGGTGCAGTATTGCCTATGAAATTACAATTTACTAAATTAGCGTTTCCATTAAAAATAACAGCGCCACCAAACCATTCTGACACTGCATTATTAGTAAAATTACAATTTTCTAAAGTACCGGAATCGCAGTAGACTGCACCAGCACTTTCTTTAGCATGGTTGCCGGTGAACACACTATTTTTAACACTACCTGAATTGAAGTAGATTGCACCAGCCTGATAACCACTCACTTTGTTATTAGTAAAAGTACAATTTTCCACATTAGCAACAAACTCATCATGGTAAGCTACAGCACCACCTCTCCCATCAACAGAATTATCACTAAACTGGCAATTTTTTACAATACTATCGCCATAAAACCAAACAGCACCACCCTGACGAGCAGAGTTTTTAGTAAAATTACAATTTTCTACAGTACCTTTACCGTACATGCGAATTGCACCACCATAATTATAATCAGGGGTTGCTTTGTTGTTAGTGAAATTACAATTTTTAACAGTACCTCCAGAAGATGCACTGATTGCACCACCATTATTAGCAGTGTTATTGATAACATTACAATTTTCTACAGTACAAGAACTAAGAAACATAATAGCGCCACCATACTCATTAGCAGCGTTATTGACAAAATTACAATTTATTACAGTACCCTGATTATCAAAATAAACAGCACCACCAGCATGTATTGCAGAATTACTAGTAAAATTACAATTTTCTAGAGTACCTGTGTTGGTGAATTGAACAGCACCACCATTATTAGCAGCGTTATTAATAAAATTACAATTTTTTACAGTACCCTGGCCACCAAACCAAAGAGCACCACCACCACTATTACCAGTTGCCCTGTTATTAATAAAATTACAATTTTCAAGAGTACCTGACTTGGTGAATTGAATAGCTCCTCCACTCTCAAAATAGTTTGCATTTTTAATTGTTAGGTTTTTAAGTGTTACACCATCACATGTTACATAGAATGCACGGACAGGTGATCCCGCCATATCAATTACTGCACCGTTACCATTGATAACTCCTGAAGTTGTTATTTCAATGCTTCCACTACTAGAATCAGTCCAGCGATAATAACTTTTAGTTAGAGTCTTATCCCCACCGGATCCAATATCATTACGTAAATCATTATATGTACCATTGCCGGCACCCAATATTTCCGAATCGGTCTCAGCACCGGCAGTATTATCATTATTTGCTTGCAGATTATCCTCATCAATTTCAATATCTGAGGACAATTCCACTTGACCTGCATCCTCACTGGCTAGTGTCATATCATTCACATCACTTGCGCTTGCAGCTGCAATTGCGAATAGAAAAACAGTGAGAATTATTAAAATCATGCTTTTCTTGAATTCCATGGTTATTTTTCTCCTTTTTTTTAAGACAAATATTTTTAAAAATAATGTATAAACCTAAACAAAAAAATATTTAAATGTTGTTCAGTACAGACTACACTATCTTATATAATATTTTATACCCGAATATTAATAAAATATTCCATTCAAATTAAACAATGAAAACTGTTTCACATTAATATATAACACAAGGAAGTGCCAAAAAATCCTAAACAAGTGAAAAAAAATAATTTAACTAAAGAACAAAACTGTTTAAAATAAGTTAATTATATAATTATAAAAGTAAAAATTCTTTATAACTCATATAAAACTTAAATAATCAAAAAAAGAAAAAAAGAAACAAGGAAATCTATACGATTCCTTGAGCGTTCATTGCGTCAACAACTTTCTTGAATCCTGCAATGTTTGCTCCTGCAACATAGTTTTTGTCCATGCCATATTCTTCAGCAGCTTCAGCAGCATTTGCGAAAATTGTTTCCATAATAGTTTGTAATCTGGAGTCAACTTCTTCAAATGTCCAGGATAATCTTTCTGAGTTCTGTGACATTTCAAGAGCAGATGTTGCTACTCCACCAGCATTGGATGCTTTACCTGGTGCGAATAATACACCATTTTCCTGTAGGTATTCGGTTGCTTCGATTGTGGTTGGCATGTTTGCTCCTTCAGCAACTGCAACAACACCATTTGCAACTAGGTTTTTAGCATCTTCTAACTGTAATTCGTTTTGGGTAGCACATGGAAGAGCGATGTCTGCTTTAACGGTCCATACACCTTTACCTTCATGGTATTCAGCGGATGGTCTTGCTTCAGCATAAGCGGTTAATCTTTCTCTTCTGACTTCTTTTACTTCTTTGAGTAATTCCACATCAATTCCTTCTGGATCGTAAATCCATCCGGTTGAATCGGAACAGGTTACAGGGTTACCACCTAACTGTTGTGCTTTTTCGATTGCATAGATTGCTACATTTCCAGCACCGGAAACTAGGATGGTTTTTCCTGCAATATCAATATCATTTGCTTTAAGCATTGCGTTTGTGAAGTATAATAATCCGTAACCGGTAGCTTCGGTTCTTGCTAAAGATCCACCGAATGATAATCCTTTACCAGTTAATACTCCTTCATATAATCCTCTGATTCTTTTGTATTGTCCGAATAAGAATCCGATTTCTCGGCCACCTACACCGATATCTCCTGCAGGCACATCAGTGTCTGCTCCGATGTATTTGCATAATTCGGTCATGAAACTTTGACAGAATGCCATGATTTCTCTGTCGGATTTTCCTTTAGGATCAAAGTCAGATCCACCTTTTCCTCCACCGATTGGAAGTCCAGTTAAGGAGTTTTTGAAGATTTGTTCGAAACCTAAGAATTTGATAATACCAAGATTTACTGAAGGGTGGAACCTTAATCCGCCTTTGTACGGTCCGATTGCTGAGTTGAACTGTACACGGTATCCGGTATTTACTTGCACTTGACCGTCGTCATCAATCCATGGGACACGGAATTTTAATTGTCTTTCTGGGTTTGTTAACCTTTCAAGAAGTGCATTTTTTCTGAATTCTTCTTCATTTTCTTCAATAACAACCCTTAATGATTCCAATACTTCGCGTACAGCTTGGTGGAATTCTGGTTCTGAAGGGTTTTGTTCTATTATAGTTTCAATTACTTCATCTACGTATGACAAAAATATTCCTCCAAATAAAATTTGAGTTATATCATTAAATTTTTAACAATATAATAAATACTTTGAATCTTCTCATATTTAAATATTATTCAAAATTAATAAAAATAAACTAACAATAATTAGTAAAAATAATATAAATATTAAATAATTTATAAAAAAATAGTAAAATTTTAATTAAATTTGCAAACCTTTTTAAATATTAATCTACAAATAACAATAAAAATTATCAATTCATAAACAAAGTCGGAAAGCATCTTCCACCAAAAACTTTCCGAATAATGAAAAATAAATATGTTCGGATAACGGCAGCCAAAAATAGTAAAATCCGAACAAAAACAAAAAATAAACTAAAAAAATAAACAAAACAATATAGAAATAATAAAAGCATACTTCTTTATATACCATTATTTACAAATTAATATTTAAAGTTGGGCAAAATTTAATTTTTAATAAACAAAATGGTAATTATAATGATCACAAAAAACCAATACGAAGCATTAAAGGAAAACTATTTGAGCAAAAATAGAACCCTGCACTCATTGTATGTGGAGTTGAACAAAGAAAATCCTGTTCCAAAACAAGTGTTCTTCAAATTAATAAATCAGATTCGTCAGGAAGAAGGTTTAAACGAATATTATACAAAAAAAGAAAAAAGAATAAATAATATTATAACACATTTGGATAAATCCCCAAATTGTTATAATTAATAATCCACATAATACCTGAGAACGGCAGCAATACCACCAAATGCTCTGAAAAGTTGCATACCTTCTTCAGTTTCAGTAGAAATAAATTCAACATCAGTATTCATTTCTTCAGCCAATTCAACAAACTCGTCATCCAAGTCAATAGAATCCTGCTCTTTTAAAGTTTCACCACATTCAGGACATTTTTCATTCAAGTTATCAGCTTCAGCCTGTGATTTGACGGTAATATCCTTTTCATGGCCACAACCGGAGCAGACGAATTTCTTGCGCATGCTTGTCAAATCTTCAGATAAAAGCAGAATGTCAACCGCACCCATAATCAGATTGCGCCTAACTTCCGCCTCACCATAGGAAGAAAGACCTTTGTCCTTGATTAATTCCTTGATGAATCTTTGAACCAGCTTTTTTTCATGCATGACATCAAGGTTTTCCAAATCATCAGCAGATTTGGCAATGACCTCACGAATGCCCTCTTCACCAGTATATGAAGTATCGACAATGGTTAGAACCTTATCCTTAAGTTCATACTGAAGATAGTCTCCATCATAGAAATCCTTTTTAGTGAAACCCGGTCCGCCAATGATAATTCCCTTCAAGTCATCCTTAAGCGGAAGAAAAGCTTCGTTCATATGGTCTCCAATACGTTTCAGGAATTGATGAGCAAGATCTTCAATAACCCGGTCAAACCTTCTCTGTGATTGACCTCCTGCCTTATGCTTTCCGGGAACACCACTAGTCAAATGACCAAGTATGGTCTCTTTCTTACCTTTTAAAGTAGCGTAAGTAGCTTCATTTCTATCAATAACCGCAACTCCATAGACATCATGCTCCTCAATCATATATTCCAAAGGTTCCAGGAAAAATTCATTATTACATTTATACCAGTAGGTTTGAACTGGTTCAGGAGGTTCTAGAACATATTTTTCCATCTTTTCGGTACCTGGACCGCCTTTCGGAATCATGCCCACAAACAGAACCAGACCGTTTTCAGGAGGTTGTCTGTATAGTTTAATACTTTCTAAGATTACTGCAATTGCAGACTGTACATTTTTTCTTGTTTGTTTACTCTTAATGTTAGCACTCTGACCCATTTCATCTCTCATGTGCTTACCAACATCACTTAACTGTTTAGTTGGCGGAATATAAACGGAAACAAGCTCTGTACCTCTGCCTCTTTTATTTGATAATTCTTTTAATGTTTTTTTAAATTCATATAATTCTTTTGATGATACGTTAGCCATGTTATCCCATAAAAATTAAATTAATATAATAGATATAATTATATAAATGCAACTATAAATAATTAATGAAAAAA
>NZ_JBGVFE010000035.1:0-3004 GCF_045120835.1 Methanobrevibacter sp. | reverse complement strand
CTGTACTCGGCGGATTACTTCACCGGCAGTGATACCCCAAAAGCGATGGCAGACTCGTGTAAGCTGTTGCGGACGCATCATCAGCTGATGCGCCATCAGATGTGTACCCATATTTTTCTCCGTCGCGTGTTCTATGATTTGCTCTTTCAGACGGGCATCCAGCCAACTCTTGGCACTCATACCGTATGTAGATTTGAAACGTGTATTGAAAGTCATTGTCGATAATCCCGAAAGATTGATAAGGCGTGACACATTTCCTCCGGCCTCCAGATAATTGTTCTCAATGAATGACTTGAAGTCGGCTGCTCCCGAAATAATGGGACGCATAAAGGCTGTGATTTCATCCTTTTCATAATAGGCCACCATCATGTGAAAGAAATAGGTGTTCCAGATATGGCACACACCACTATGCTTAAGTTTCTGCTCGTGAAGTTGCGATTTGATGAGTTGCAGCAGATCGTTCATTGCTCTGCATATCGGTAAGGTATTGAAAGTGTAGTCCTTCTTTCCTGCATGAGTACAGAAATACTCCAGCATTTCCATGTCGGTGCGGATAATGGTAGTAGTGAAGCCAAACAGAATAATATTCGTATCTGTAAGAGCTTTCAGAATCATTTTGCTTCCTCTTGGAATGAATGTCATCGTTTCCGCTTTAATCAATCTGTTATGATACAGTTTGCACGATGCACTTACTTCGCCTGACATAATCATTACTATATAATAATGGCTGGTGTTAAGGTCAACGTACTTCTCCTCTTTACCCATTATAATGTCGGCAAAACCCGTTTCATGGTCATTGACACGACTTGCCATTTGGGTTGCACCCTTCCATTTGGTTATTTTAACACTCCGAACTACACTCATAACTATCTGATATTAAATATATTACCCCCACCCGATAATTAAAATGGTTATTGTCTATATTAAAATGGTAACTCTAAAACATTTACAAAGGTAGTTGTTTTATCAAAAAAACATCTAATTTTGCGTTAGAAAATGATTAAAACAAATAAAATAATGAGTAGAAATGTCATGTACGAGCCTCCTATGGTAGAGGTAATAGAGGTGGAAGTTGAAGGTGGATTTGCTGTTAGTGGCTATGGCTCTGATAGCGATGATTCTGAATTTTATTATTAATAATGTGTTATGAAGAAGAAAGAATATTTATTCCCTACATGTAAGGTAGTCAATATTGAAATCAGTCATATGCTGGCAAGTTCTATTACAGGATCAGCTCCTGATAGTGATGATTCCGAATTCGGAGCTCCTGTACAACGACGCGGAGAATGGGGAAATCTTTGGGAACATAAATGGGAATAAATAAAAAAGTGATAAACTATGAAGAATATATATGAAAATATATTATGTGCGTTGGTGATATTGTCGTTTATAGCTTGTAATAATGATAACATCACGCCCGATATGCCCGACACCCCCGAGCAGCCTACCACGGGCTACCGCCTCACCTTTGACGGCGGTGTGGGCGTTGAGAATCAGACTCGTGCCCATTGGTCTGACCTACAAGGAAGTGGCAACTTGATATTCAATTGGGACTATAATTCCGATGAAGAGACAACCAATGAGATGGTGATGGCATTCTATAAGGAAAAGTTCATTGCCAGCACAACAGGGAACTACCACACCTATGCCAGCATCCATCGTCATAGCGATCCTGAGAAGCAGCAGGACAACCATTATGCCTCTTTCACCACCGTAGAGAAGTATGATAGCCCCCTGTCGAGTGGCGATTACGAGGACTATCGTGTAGTAGCTCTGACACCGCTTCGTGCTGACAATGATACATATATATATAGTCTTGAGAATCGAGTTATAGCCAATCTGCCTATGCCAGGTACATTTGAGCAGAACGATGACCAGGAGCCTGACTTCCTTAGCAACTATATGTATATGTATGCCGATGCCAGCATTACAGATGGCACCGCTTTTCTCCTGTTTGAGCATATCCCTGCTACCTTCCGTTTCAAGATTAGCAACAAGCGTCCCGAACCGGCACGAATCAACAGCGTAAAGGTGACAGTAGTAGATACTGAGGGTGTGGAGCAGCCTGTAGCATCACAGTTCGTAGATGTTCTGGCAGCCTCCGATGAAGATATCGAGCTCTCTTATTCCACCATTTCCTACACCGAGGTGACTACGAACATCAATACCTACCTTGCAACAGATGAGAAGTACACGGCCTACGCTCTCGTATTGCCCCTGAATGGCAATACTCCGCTTGAGGGCAAGAAGATACGCTTCACCATTGATGCATCTAACCCCGATAATGAATATCTATCATTTGAACTAGATGCAGAAACACTTGCCAATGCCAACCATGGAGAGTACAACTGGGTAGGCGGCAAGTCCTACACCATCCGCATGAGTCTCAATGATGTGCTCTACTTCGATGGCATCACTGTCGAAGACTGGAACAAAGAAACTATCGAAGGTGGCGAAGCCGAGGAGGAAATTTAACAATATGAATAACATAAAAAACGAAACGATATGAAAAAGTATTTAGCAATGGCAGCAGCTGCCCTCGTGTTGGTGGCCTGCGACAAGAACAACGCTGATTTGGGTATTGACAATACCAAAGACACTCCCATCACCATCCAGACGGCAGGTGTGGCTGAATTGACAACTCGTGCCATCACCGAAGGACAACTTGTAGGATCAGTAGATGAGAATGTATCAATAAGTGTATGAGTTAAAGGTTCAGCAGACAAGTACAATGCCAACAATGTAGAGTGGGTTCATAATGGTACCGACTGGTGGAGCAACAGCACTGTGCTGTATGAAGGTGAAAATAAACAAAAGATTTGCGCTTTGAGCCCTTATGTTGATGGTGCTTCAGCCGAAGGCGTAACCATCACTGCCGATGGTGTGACCGACTATTTGGTGGCTTCGCAAACTCTCATCACAAGCAACCCTGTTAACATTTGCATGTCACACGCCCTTGCAAAGCTGGTGCTTAATCCTACTTTAGGTACTGAACTTGAAGGAG
>NZ_JBGVFE010000034.1:0-95484 GCF_045120835.1 Methanobrevibacter sp. | reverse complement strand
ATGGCTGCAGCAACTAGAATAGCTGATGATGCTAAAGAAAAAGGATTTGTTGGATTACATATTAAAGTAAGAGCTCCTGGTGGAAATGGACCTAGAAGTCCTGGACCTGGTGCACAAGCAACTATTCGTGCTTTAGCAAGAGCTGGAATTAAAATAGGAAAAATCGAAGATATTACTCCTATTCCTCACGACGGTACTGGAAGACCTGGTGGTAAAAGAGGAAGAAGAGTTTAAGCGGAAGGGTTTAATATGGAGATAGAATTAAAAAGCCAAAGCGATAATGAAATTGTTTTCATTGTTCGTGATGCAGAAGTACCTTTTATAAATGCTATTAGAAGGGTTGCAATGGTTAATGTACCTAAAATAGCTATTGAAGATGTAAATATTATTAGAAATGATTCTGCAATGTTCAATGAGGTACTTGCTCATAGACTTGGTTTAACTCCTTTAGTTTCTGATTTGGATGCTCTTGAAGGATTGTCATTGCCTGAAGATGATGATTGGGAAGAGTTTTCAAATGGAATCATGTTTTCTTTAAATGAAGTGGGACCTAAAGTAGTTTATTCTAAGGATTTAATATCTTCAGACTCAACAATTAAACCTGTATACGACACTATACCTTTAGTAAAACTTAAAGAAGATGAAGTACTCAACATTGAAGCGGTTGCTAAAGTTGGATACGGTAAGGAACATGCTAAATGGATGCCAACAACTGTATGTGCATACAAGCAATATCCTGAAATTACTTTCAATGAGGATGTTGAAATCGATTATGATTGTGCTCAGGCATGTCCAAGAGGCGTTTTGAAATCAGACAGAAGGTCTAAAAAGATTAAAATCCTGGATATCGAAAATTGTGCCATGTGTAAAAGCTGCGTAAGGGCTTCCGACAATGGTTATATAAATGTTGGATATCGTGAAAATGATTTTATATTTAGAATTGAAACTGATGGGGCAATGCCTCCTAAAGAAGTTTTATTAAAAGCTTGTGATGTATTAGGTGAAAAAGCGGATAAGTTTATCGGATTTAGTGAAGAAGGAGGAAGTAAATAATGGTTAAGAAAGTAATAAAAACAAATCCTAACCTTATTGAACTTATTAATAAACTTTATGAAAAATCAAGAAGTGAAGATGTAGCTATTTGGAAAGATGTTGCACAAAGACTTGAAAGGTCTAACAGAAGAACCGCTGAAGTTAACTTGTCAGATATTTCAAGATATGCTGAAGCTGGCGAAACTGTTTTAGTACCTGGTAAAGTTTTATCAAATGGTGATTTGGAAAACAAAGTAGATGTTGTAGCATTCAAATTCTCAGCTAAAGCACAGGAAAAAATCGAAAGTGCTGGCGGAGAATGCATCTCAATTGAAGAAATTATGGAAAGTAATCCTAAAGGATCAAACATAAGGATTATGGAATAGGGGATGTGTGTTATGATGATTATAGACGGAGAAGGATGCGTTTTAGGAAGATTAGCTAGTGTAACTAGTAAAAATCTTTTAAACGGTGAAGAAGTTGTAATTCTCAATGCTGAAAAAATTATGTTAACTGGTAATAAGGAATGGGCTTATGCTAAATACAAACAAAGAGTCGACAGGGCAAGTATTTCAAACCCTCGTGACTTAGGTCCTAAATATCCTAGAAGACCGGATGACATATTTAGAAGAACTGTAAGAGGAATGTTGCCTTTCAAAAAATCTAAAGGTAAAACAGCATTCAAAGGCTTAAAAGCTTTTGTCGGCGTACCTGCTGAATATGCTGATGCTGAACTTACTGCAGTTCCTGAAGCAGAATACAAAGATCTCAAAAAAGGTATCGAGTTAGGAGAAATTTCCAAACTTTTAGGAGCTACCTTTTAGATAAGTAGGTGTAATTATGGTTAAAGTTATTCATACTAGTGGAAAACGTAAAACAGCTATCGCAAGAGGTACTGTTCGTGAAGGAACCGGTAAAGTCAGAATCAACAAAGTTCCTTTAGAACTTTATTCCCCTGAGCTTGCTAACTTAAAATTACAAGAACCATTAACCTTAGCTGGAGATTTAGCTAATGAAGTGGATATCAACATCCACGTTATTGGTGGAGGAGTAATGGGTCAAGCTGAAGCTGCACGTATGGTAATTGCTAAAGGACTCGTACAATGGTCTCAGGATATGGATTTAAAAGAAAAATTCATCCACTATGACAGAACCATGTTAGTAGGTGACCCTAGACGTTCCGAACCTAAAAAATACGGTGGTCCTGGAGCAAGAGCTCGTAAACAAAAAAGTTACAGATAAATTCTGTAATTTTATATTTTATTTAAATTAAAAAGATGATATAAATGATTCCTATAAGATGCTTAAGTTGTGGAAAACCTGTATCAGCTTACTTTGATGAATACAACAAAAGAGTTGCGGCTGGTGAAAAGTCTAAAGACGTTTTAGATGATTTAGGTTTAACTAGATACTGTTGTAGAAGAATGTTGATTTCTCATGTGGAAACCTGGGAATAGACAGTTGTAGGGATATTTTTTAATAAAAAACTTAATCTTGGTAAAATATATGCCTAAAAATGGAGTAATATTCATGGATGTTGAAAAAAAATTGACAAGGTTTGAAAGAGCTAGAATTCTCGGTGCTAGAGCGATTCAAATATCTATGGGAGCTAAACCTTTGGTGGAAATTGCAGATTCCCTTGATCCAATTGACATAGCATACGAAGAACTCAAAGCTGGAGTTTTACCATTAGATGTTATTAGAGATGAATAGATTTTATCTATTTACTCTTATAATTTATTTAAAAAAAATAGTAAATACCAATATAAACCTGTAAAGAAACTTACTAATTTTTTCAGAATACGGGTTGGTTGGTAATAAATTGAATGACACTGAGGTGTTTTTTTGGATAGTATAATAGAAGACGTCCAAGTTCGAAAGATTTTGGACAGCAGAGGCAATCCTACCATAGAAGTAGATGTGATTACTTGGAATGGTTTTGGTAGAGCTGCTGCACCAAGTGGAGCAAGTACTGGCTCAAGAGAAGTAGTATCATTTCCTGAAGGAGGAGTGGACATTGTAGTAAGTGAAATGGAAGATTTAATAGCTTCTGAACTTATTGGAATGGATGCTTGTGATGTTGCTACTATTGATGAAGTGTTGAAAGAAATTGACGGTACTGACAATTTGGCAGCTATTGGAGGCAACACTACTGTTGCTATTTCTATGGCCACAGCCAAATCGGCAGCATCATCTTACAACATGCCGCTTTATCAATACATTGGAGGTAATTTTGCAAATGAATTGCCATATCCATTAGGTAATATGATGAATGGCGGTGCTCATGCTGGTGTCAATGCTCCAGACATTCAAGAATTCCTTGTTGTTCCTATTGGAGCTACAAATATGGTTGATGGAATTTTTGCAAATGCTTCTATTCACAAAAAGTTGAAAGAATTAATCCAATCTAAAGACTCTGCCTTTACTGGAGGTAAAGGCGATGAAGGCGGATGGGTACCTAATATCACTAATAGCGATGCTTTAGAAATTCAAGCTCAGGCATGTGAAGAAGTTGGTGATGAGATTGGTATTGAAATCAGGCCCGCTTTAGATATGGCTGCATCCGAATTATGGGATGCAAATGAGCAGAAGTATATATATGCTCAAGACGGTATCAAAAGGGATACTGGAGATCAGATAGATTTCGTAAAAGATATCATTGATACTTATAAAATGTTTTATGTGGAAGACCCATTTGACGAATCTGACTTTGACGGATTTGCTCAATTGACTTCAAAGGTTGGAGACAAATGTCTCATTTGTGGAGACGATTTGTTTGTAACCAATAAGGAGCTTTTAGCTAAGGGCATTGAAATGAATGCAGCAAATGCAATCATCATCAAGCCTAATCAAATCGGTTGCTTGTCTGAAACCTATGCTACAGTTAAACTAGCAAAAGAAAACGGTGTTGTGCCTGTTGTATCACACCGTTCAGGTGAAACTACCGATGATACTATTGCACATTTGGCAGTTGGTTTTTCATCTCCGATGATTAAGACCGGTGCTATTGGCGGTGAAAGAATAGCTAAATTGAATGAGCTTATTCGCATTGAAGAGAAACTTCCAAATTCAAGGATGGGTAAATTTTAAAAAAGAGGGAAATTATGTCAAAAGTAATTCTTGATTATGATAAATGTGATGGTGCAGACTGCGCTGAATGTGCTGATGTTTGCCCAATGGAAGTGTTAGTCCTTAAGGGGGACAAGATTGAAATTGTCAATCCTGAAGACTGCAGCTATTGTGAAGTATGTATGGATGTTTGTCCTAATGAATGTATTGAAATTGAAGATGACTTTTAAATTGTAGGTGAAAATATGGTAAATGAAGAACTTTTAATAGACTTAGATAATTATTTGGCAGCTGGTTTACACATTGGAACCCAGCAGAAAACTAGTGACATGGAAAAATACATATTCAGAGTAAGATCTGACGGTTTATATGTATTGGATATTCAAAAGACTGATGAAAGAATCAGGCAAATTGCAAAACTTTTAGCAAAATACGACCCTGAAGACATTTTAGTAGTGGCTACCCGTCAATACGGTCAGGCTCCTGTTAAAAAATTCGGTGAGTTAACCGGTGCTAAAACCATTCCTGGAAGATTCATTCCAGGTACATTAACAAACCCAAATTACGCTAAATTCATTGAACCAAAAATCATTGTTGTAACTGACCCAAGATCAGATGCACAGGCAATTTTAGAATCCAAACAAAATGGTATTCCAGTAATTGCTTTATGTGATACTGAAAACTTACTCAGTTTTGTTGATATTGCTGTACCTGTAAACAACAAAGGTAGAAAAGCTATCGCTTTAGTTTACTGGTTACTTGCAAGACAAATTTTAAGAGAAAGAGGAGACATTCCTGAAGACGGTGACTTGGATATTGATGCAACCGAATTCGAACTTAAATTTTAAGTGAGTTAGATGTTAAGACAACCTGCTGTTGCTGGATTCTTTTATCCAGATGATCCTGATGAATTAAAAGAACTTATCAAAAGTTGCTTTTTAGATGATGCCGGTGTTGGAAGCGTTCCAAAGCTTGCTTCATTTGATGATAGTGATTATCCTATCAATGTAATGGTTCCTCATGCAGGTTATCAATATTCTGGTGCAATAGCCTCACATGGCTATTGTGAAATCGTTAAGAATGGTTTTCCTGAAGTTTTTATTATTATAAGTCCTAACCACACTGGATTTGGTAGTGAAATTTCTGTATTCTATGAAGGGGAATGGATTACTCCTCTGGGAAATGTGGAAGTGGATGGTGAATTTGCACAAGCCATTATTGATGCTTCAGACATTGCATCTGCTGATTTCTCAGCCCATCTTCGTGAACACAGCATTGAAGTTCAGCTGCCATTCCTACAATATTTTTCAACTGATTTTAAGATAGTTCCAATCACAATGGGAACTCAGAATTTCGTAACTTCAAATGATTTGTCGAACGCTATTTTTGAAGCTGCAGACAAGTTAAACAAATCCTATTGTGTCATTGCCAGTACTGATCTGTCTCATTTCAACAATCAGGAAAAGGCAAATAAGGTTGACGGATTTGTTTTGGAAGACATCGGTGATATGAATGAATTCAAGCTTTTTGAAGAAGTGGTTCAATACAATATCACGATGTGTGGTTACGGTCCGGTAATGACAACCATGTCCCTTTCTAAAAGAGATGGGAAAAATGCTGGTGAAATATTGGCTTATGGGACTAGCGGTGATGTCACTGGGGACTTTACGTCAGTTGTAGGTTATGCTTCAGGAGTTTTTAAGTAAGGTGTATTTATGATAGCAAAGGCCTCCGCTCCGGCTAAGACAATATTGTTTGGAGAACACTCCGTCGTTTATGACGAACCTGCTATAGCGGGAGCAGTAAATAAAAGAGCTTATGTGACAGTTAAGCCATCTGAAGATGGACGAACTATTTTCAGGGCTCCGGATATAGGTTTTGAAGCAGAATTACTTACAAGATATAAGAAATATATTTTACTTAAAGGAAAACCAGGTATTATCAGATATATTTTAGAGTCTCTTTATAGAGTTCATGACCATACTCCAATCGACATTACTTTAAATTCCAATGTCCCAATTGGATCAGGGCTTGGTTCTTCAGCGGCAGTTACTGTGGCTACTCTTGCTGCATTATACAGATATCATAATATTCGTTTTAACAAGCAATCTCTTGCACATGATGCTCACATGGTTGAGCAGGCGGTTCAGGGAGTTGCCAGTCCATTGGATACGCTTGTTTCTACATATGGTGGACTTGTTTATTTGTCAAGAAACAAGAAAGTTGAACACTTCAATGTCAATTTCAATGTACCATTCGTTGTGGGCTACACCACCAAACATGGAAACACCGGTAAAATGGTAAAGGATGTCAAAAATCTTAAGACCAGGAATCCTAAAATTATCAATCCTGTAATTACTGCGATGGGTAATTTAACCAATTATGCAAAACAGGCTATTCTTAAACGAGATTTTGCTAAAATTGGAGAACTGATGAATATTAATCACGGATTTCTGGATGTTATAGGTGTTAACACATTAGAATTGTCTCGTATGGTATATAATGCAAGGGAAGCGGGAGCCATAGGTGCCAAAACCACTGGTGCCGGTGGAGGAGGCAGCATCATTGCACTCTGTCCGGGTAAAGTGGAGGAAGTTGCAAGAGCTATTGACCGTGATGATAATATTTTAAAGATTAGATTTACTCGAAAAGGAGTTTCTTCAAGGGTTTACAAGTGATTTGATGATTATTTTAAAAATTGGAGGCAGCATCCTAACAAACAAGGATTCAAATAGGAGTGAAGTTGATGCTGTCAGTCTTAAAAGAATTGCGTCTGAAATTAAGGCTTCTTTGGACAATTCCACTAAACAATTAGTCATTGTTCATGGAGCAGGTTCTTTTGGCCATCCTCCAGCAAAAAAACATAAGATTGGTGAAGAATTTGACAAATCCCTTTATCCTCAAAAAAGATTAGGGTTTTGTGAAATCCAAAATGAAGTTAAAAAATTAAATATGTTCATTTGTGAAGCTTTTATCAATGAAGGTTTGCCTGTCATTGCACTGCCCGCATCCAGTTTTATAACTGCAACAGGTAAAAGGATTACAGATGGAAATCTGGACGTATTTAAAAATTATTTGTCCAAGGGTTTTATTCCAGTCATTTTTGGAGATGTCGTTTTGGATAATGATTTGGAATTCTGCGTTATTTCAGGCGATCAGCTAATTCAATTCCTGGCCAGGAATCTCAATCCGGACAGTGTCATTTTAGGCACTGACGTGGATGGGGTTTACAATAAAAATCCTAAAACAAACGATGATGCAATATTTTTTGACAAGTTCACATCCATTGAGGATTTGGACACTTTTGAAGGAACTACCAATGTTGATGTAACCGGAGGCATGGTTGGAAAAATTAAGGAACTTTTATATTTAGCAGATTTAGGAATTGAATCTAAAATAATAAATGCTGAAGTTGAAGGTAATATTTTCAAGGTATTGGAAAATGAAGACGTTAAAGGTACAATAATTTCAAGGGGAAATTAACACATGATTTCAGATAGAAAATTAGAGCATTTATTAATTTGTGAAAATTATGATGTTGAGTTTAAAAACAAAACTACAGGATTTGAGGACATTGAACTGATCCATAATGTTTTGCCGGAAATAGACAAGCAGGAAATCGATTTGTCAACTGATGTCTTCGGCAAAAAGTTAAACTCACCTTTATTTATTACAGCCATTACTGGTGGCCATCCAAAAGCTAAAGAAGTTAACAAACAATTGGCAATTGCTGCTGAAAATAATGGAATTGCTTTGGGTGTTGGCTCTCAAAGAGCGGCTTGCGAACATCCGGAACTTGAGGATACCTATACTGTTGTCCGCGAAAATGCGCCTGACTGTTTACTTGTAGGAAATATTGGCGCACCGCAATTAAATTTGGCACAAAAAGCTGTTGAAATATTGGATGCGGACATTCTTGCAATTCATTTAAATCCTCTCCAGGAATCTATTCAGCCTGAAGGAGATTTGGATGCAAGGGGATACACAGAAATGATTGGTCAGATAACAGACGCTGTCGATATTCCTGTTCTTGCAAAGGAAACAGGTTGCGGAATATCTGCTGAGTCAGCTCGTATATTAGTTGATTCAGGCATTGATTTTATTGATATTGAAGGCGCTGGCGGAACTAGCTGGGCGGCTGTTGAAACATACAGGGCGGAAGACAGATATCTTGGAGAAATATTCTGGGATTGGGGTATTCCAACTGCAATTTCAACTGTTGAAGTTACTCAAGCAGTTGATGTGCCGGTCATTTCATCAGGAGGCATCCGTACAGGTCTTGAAGCGGCTAAGGCCATTGCTCTTGGAGCTGATGCTGTTGGTATGGCATTGCCATTTCTAAAGAATTCTGCTTCTCAAGAAGCTTTAAACACATTTATTAATAGATTTAATGATTCACTAAGAATTGCTATGTTTTTAGTTGGAGCAAATAATATTGAAGAATTGAAACAGTCTAATTTGGTCATTCGTGGAAAAACAAGGGAATGGCTAAATGAAAGAGGTATTAACACAAAGAATTATTCAAGGAGATAAAACATGAGCGTTGAAGTAATCGCTATAGGGGGATATCAGGAAGTCGGGAAAAACATGACTGCTATCCGTATAGGTGAAGATGTTGTTATTTTTGATATGGGAATTCACCTTGACAGGATTAGTATGCACGAGGACACTGATATCGACAGAATGCATAGTTTAGACTTAATCGAAAGGGGAGTCATTCCAGATGATACGTTGATGAAGGATGTTGACGGTAAGGTAAAGGGAATTGTTTTCTCCCACGGTCACTTGGACCACATAGGTGCAGTCGCTAAACTAGCACACAGATATGATGCACCATTAATAGGAACACCATATACTGCCGCTTTAATTGAAAAGCAAATTAAAGGCGAACGTAAATTCAAAGTAACAAATTCAATCAAGGTTTTGAACCCTGGAAGTAAAGTAAAGCTTTCAAAGGATATCACATTGGAATTTGTACAGTCAACACACAGTATTCCGCAGGCAGTATTTCCGGTATTGCACACTCCGGAAGGAATTATAATATATGCACTTGACTTTAAATTTGATAACCATCAAAAGGTATCTCCACCACCGGATTATAAAAGATTAAAAGAATTGGGCAGGAAAGGAGTCCTTGCATTAATTGTTGAAACAACAAATGCCAAAAACTTTGATGAGGTAAAGACCCATTCAGAGAGGATTGCAAAAAACATATTGGAAGATGTAATGAGAGGACCATTGCATGAAAAGACCGGTATGATTGTCACCACATTTTCATCTCATGTAGAACGTGTACAGGCAATTGCAGACATTGCCAAAAAAAGCCATAGGGAAATCTTTTTCCTGGGTCGTTCAATGGAAAGGTTCTGTGGCATAGCGCAAAAGTTGGGTATCTTGAAATTGCCTAGCAATGCCAGTATCTTCGGATCTCCGAAGGCAGTTAACAGGGCTTTGATGAAAGCGGATGAGGACCGTGCAAATTACCTGCTTGTAACTACAGGTCACCAAGGAGAGCCGGATGCATTGCTTCCAAGAATCGCCAACGGAAGAACTCCATTCAACATTAAGAAAGGAGACAACGTTATTATTTCAGCACCTATTATTCCAAACCCGACCAATGCCGCAAACAGGCATATTATGGAAAGGAGATTGAAACTTAAAGGTGCAAGAATTTATCCAAATGCTCACGTTTCCGGACACGCAGGAAGGGAAGACCATCGTGAATTTTTACGTATGGTAAAACCACAACATATCATACCTGCACACGGGGACTTATCCATGCTTGCAGCTTATGCTGAGCTTGCTGAAGAGGAAGGTTACAGAATTGGATATGATATCCATATTTTGAGAAATGCTCAAGCACAGGTTTTTAGAAGTTAAAGAGGGATATTTATGAGTGATGTAAAAGAGGTACTAGGAAATTATTCAACAGACATTACAAGAACAATCGAAGAAGAATTAGCCACAATTACTCCTGACAATTTAGGTGAGGCATCAATTTATCTGACAAAAGCTGGAGGCAAAATGTTAAGGCCGGCCCTAACATTAATCACTGCCGAAGCTGTTGGAGGAAAAAGAGAATCTGCTCTAAAAACTGGTTCAGCTATTGAGCTAATCCATACATTTTCACTGATTCATGATGATATCATGGACCAGGATGATATGAGAAGGGGAATGCCTTCTGTTCATAAAGTTTGGGGAGATGATGTTGCAATTCTTGCAGGAGACACATTATTTTCAAAAGCATTTGAGATAATCATTACATCTCAGGATACCACTCCTGATCAGAACAATAAGGCGCTTGCCACAGTTGCTGATGCATGTGTTAAAATTTGTGAAGGTCAGGCATTGGATATGGGCTTTGAAGAAAGATTTGACGTCACTGAAGATGAATACATGGAAATGATTTTCAAAAAAACCGGTGCTTTAATTGCAGCAGCCACCAAAGCTGGGGCCATTATGGGCGGTGCCAATGATGAAGTCATTGATGCAATGTATGAATACGGTCGTTTGATTGGCCTTGCTTTCCAGATTCAGGATGATTATCTTGATTTGGCTTCAGATGAAGAAACATTGGGTAAACCAATTGGGTCTGATATCGCAAAAGGTAAAATGACTATCATTGCAATAAAAGGTTTGGCTGATGATGATGGCAGATTGCTTGAAATCTTAAAATCTGATGATAATTCTCAAGATGAGATAGATGAAGCAATCGAAATTTTAACAAATTGTGGTGCTATTGAATATGCTCGCAATTTGGCATTAGAATCTGTTGACAAAGCAAAAGAAGTACTCGAAATATTGGGTGATTCTTCATCTAAACAGGTACTTGTTGACATTGCAGATTTTGTTCTTGAGAGAAGTGCATAATTTCTCTCAACTTTAATTATTTTTTTCACTTCAATTAAAAAATTAACTCAAAAAATATTTTTTCTATTTGCAAGCTAATGCAAAAATTTTTAGGAAATGTTTCGGGGTTGGATTTTTTTTTATGATTCCAGAAAATCTGGAATCACTTAGATATTTAGTTGCATTAGTTGTCGAAATTTCTATATAATTGAGTAACAAGTTGTTTTAGGAAGTGAGTTTTGAATGATTTAAGAATTTAGGATATAGAAATTTCCGTGTTTTTGATAATACTTTGTATTATCATAGATTAATATTAAATTCATATTATAAATCTTTTTTGTTGGATTTAACTGCAATTTTTCAGGGTTTACTCAATTTAATGGGATGGAGACAATTTTACAAAGTGACTTCAATTAATTATATTAACTATTTAATCACAATTATTATTCATGAAAGGAATTATCGGCGCAATAAGTGGGGACATAATAGGTTCGACAAGAGAATTTTGTCCAATAAAAACAAAGCAGTTTGATTTTTTTGAAAAGGGGTCATGTTTTACTGATGATACAGTCATGACGCTGGCCGTTGCAAATTGGCTGTTGGAAGATAAGTCCTCAAAGGATGTTTTAATTGATAATCTGAAATATTTCGGTAATGAATATATTAATGCAGGTTATGGTGCCAGATTTTTGGATTGGCTACTTCAGGAATCCCCAAAGCCTTATGGCAGTTGGGCGAATGGGTCTGCAATGAGAGTTTCTCCATGTGCATGGGCTGCGGATTCCCTTAGTGAAGCACAAAAATTGGCTGAAACCTCAGCAATCGTTACTCACAATCATCCAGAGGCCGTTAAGGGTGCCCTTGCA
The DNA here is from genome assembly GCF_045120835.1 of Methanobrevibacter sp. Classification (GTDB taxonomy): domain Archaea; phylum Methanobacteriota; class Methanobacteria; order Methanobacteriales; family Methanobacteriaceae; genus Methanocatella. The sequence goes on along the minus strand of NZ_JBGVFE010000034.1, from coordinate 83,668 downwards.
ACTTGTGATGCCATATATCTGGCAAGAATAGGTGCCGAAAAGGATGAAATTAGGGATCATGTTGAAGTGAGATATGGATATGACTTGTCTGTTTCACTGGATGATATTCGTCCATTCTATAAATTTGATGTATCATGCAAAGGCAGTGTTCCAGAGTCAATAATATGTTTTTTGGAGGCCAGGGACTTTGAGGACACAATTAGGAATGCAGTTTCATTGGGGGGTGATGCAGATACTCAAGCAGCAATTGCTGGAAGTATCGCATCGGCATATTGGGAAATCCCTAAAAATATTTCCTATAGAACTATTCATCACTTGGATGATTTTCTTTTAAATGTTTTAATCGATTTTGACGAGAAATTCATGTAATGCATACATTTAAGTACTTTAAAGATATAACATTACTTTGGTTGTGAAAAAATGAATAGAATAATACTTTGTTTTATTATTCTTTCAACATTATTTTTATCTATTTCAGCAATCTCTGCAAGTGAAGATGTTGCTTTTGATAATTTAACAGCAGTTGTTGAAGATAATGATGATTTAGTGACATTAAATGAGAATGCTGACGAATTATTTTCATCAGATAATAGAACATCAACTGAGATTTCATCTGAGGATAAGATTTCTTATGTTGACTACGAGGATAAATTTACGGTCAAATTAACTTCCAATGGAAGCATTTTGTCCAATAAATCTATTTTAATTAAATTCAATAATGTTGAGTATGATAAAACAACAGACTTAAATGGACAGGTAGATATTGACTTCAAGCTTAAAAGTGGAGTTTATGCGATTGATTATTCATTTATGGGTGATGAGGATTATGCTCCATCAAATGGGACATCTACACTTACGGTTGAAAATAAACTTGTCACTTCGTTTACTGTTGTGGATAAGGACATTGTTTATCGTGAAGGTCTAAAATCCATATTCCAGATAAAACTGGTTGATATCTATGGAAATATTGTTGCCAAGGAAAGCGTAACAATTAAAGTGGGAGGCAAAACATACTCCGCAAAGACCAATTCCAAAGGAATAGCCACATTTTATTTGTCTCTTGGTCAAGGAACCTACAATGTCCAATATCACTTTTCCCAAAACAGCAGGTATGTAAACTCATCTAGCACTTATAAAATATCTGTTAAGGCAAAACTGTCAAAGGGAGACGGATATTGGGTAAATCTGTGGAGCATGAAAAAGGTCAATCTTAAGAAATTATCCAAACTTGGAACAAAACATATATTCTTGCTTCATGCGGCCATTTCAAAATACGGCAAGAATGATGTTTTAAACTGGATTAAGAAGGCTCATAAGTATGGAATGAAAGTTCATCTCTGGATATCAGTATTCTATAAAAACGGAAAATACATAAGTCCGGTTAGCAAAAAGGGCGTTTTTAATTATAAATATATGAATAAGATAATCCGTCAGGTCAAAGGATATGCAAAATTAAATGGAGGTGACGGAATTCACTTTGACTATGTGAGATTTCCGGGAACCGCATACAAATATAAGAATTCCGTAAAGGCCGTAAATTATTTCATCAAAAAAGCATGTGTCAATCTTAGAAGTGTAAATCCGGATATCATCGTATCTGCGGCAGTAATGCCCGAACCTACTTCAATGAAATATTATTATGCTCAGGACATTCCGACAATGTCCAAGTATCTTGATGCCATTCTTCCGATGATTTATAAAGGCAATTACCATGCAGGATCCAAATGGATTAAAAAGACAACAAAACAGTTTGTAAAGCAGTCTAAGGGGTCCTTGATTTGGGCAGGTCTTCAAAGCTACAAATCAGATTCCAACATCAAAAAATTATCCTACAAGGAATTGTTCAATGATGCAAAAGCGGCCAAAAAAGGAGGGGCATCCGGTATCGTATTATTCAGATGGGGATTGTCTCCTTTGTTGAATTTCAATAAATTATAGAGTTTTTTTTAAACTCTCTTTTTCTTTTTAATTTTTTCGAGTTGATTTACAAACCTTTCATCATAGTTTCTTGCAACATCCTCGTATTTGTTCCAGATTCCGATTGCCGTTTCTGGAAGAACTTCTCGTTTGTCTTCTGAAAATTTGGTGTATGTGTGCATCATCTCCTTTGAATCGGAAATCAGCACTTTAACAAATGGGATGTCTGCTTTTTGAATGCTGATGCCTTGATCTTTAAACATTTTTATAATGTCCACTTCCTCATTGTTGATGTAGCATATTGGTGATGCCAGAATATTCACTTGCAGGTTTCTCTTATTTTTGAATGCCTTTATCAGCGCTTCGCCTTCCCCTTCAAATAAAAATCCTATTCTCATGTTGACCGTGTTTTTGGCCCTTTTTATGATTTCCACTTCCTGGTTGATGATTTTTTCAACACCATATATTCTCCAAATCGGTGCCTGAACCTGGCTCATTCCGTTTTCGTATATGTTTGTCAACCTTGTTATGCAATCATCAATTTCAGAGTTTAATTTTTCTTTTTCTCGTGAAAGTACTTCAACAGGTGATTTGACATTATATGTTAATGGTCTTCCGTCTTCAACTTCAATGTAATCCTTTTTAACAAGTCCCTTAAGCACATCATATATTTTACTGCGAGGGATGCCTGACTTTTCAGCCACTTCGCTTGCAGTTGATGATATTAATGAAGTGAGCGTTACATATGCTTGAGCCTCATACATTGTCAGTCCCATTCCCTTTAATACGGATATATCTTCGTTCATAATTAATTGTATTGTAATAACTGATATATATAATTACTACTTTTAACCCTTGAATAGTGACAAAATATTTAAATACTCTTCAAATATAATTTTAATCAACAACTCAAAAGAGGTAATTAAAATGGCAGATGGATTAGATATGTTTTGTTATCAATGTTCTCAAACCGCTAAGGGAACAGGATGTACAGTAAGCGGAGTTTGTGGAAAAAAACCAACAGTAGCAAGATTACAGGATAACTTAATCTTCACTATGAAAGGTATAAGTGCATACAACTACAATGCAAACGTTTTAGGAAAATATGATCCTGAAATCGATGCATTCCTGACCAAAGGTTTATACACTACCCTAACAAACGTCAACTTTGATGTAGAGGATTTAGTTGCACTCGCACTTGAAGCCGGTGAAAAAAGTGTAGCAGTAATGAGACTTCTCAAAGATGCACACATCGAAGCTTACGGCGAACCACAACCTGTAGAAGTAAAAGTTGGTGCACAGGAAGGACCAGCAATCATCGTAACAGGACACGACTTAAAAGCACTGGAAGAGCTGTTAAAACAGGTTGAAGGAACAGACATTAAAGTATACACACACTCAGAAATGTTGCCGGCTCACGGATACCCAGGACTCAACAAATACGAAAACCTTGCAGGTCAACTCGGTGGAGCATGGCATGATCAAAGAACAGTCTTTAAAAAATACAATGCAGCAATTGTTGGAACCAGTAACTGTGTACTTCCGGCACTTGACGCATACAAGGAAAGAATGTTCACAATGGATGTAGCAAAACTCGAAGGCGTAAAAACCGTTGATGATTATGACTTCTCAGAAGTTATCGAATGTGCAAAATCCCTAGGCGGACTTGAAGCAGAGGAATTGACCACAATCACAACAGGTTGGAGTGCAGGAGCAATCGTTGAACACGCTGATACCATCAAAAGATTAGTTGAAGAAGGTAAAATCAGAAGATTTTTTGTAGTCGGAGGATGTGACAAGGCAGCAAAACACAACGATTACTACAGGGAATTCGTACAAAACTTGCCACAGGACACTGTTATCCTGACACTTGCATGCGGTAAATACAAATTCAATGACTTGGATTTGGGAGACATTGAAGGAATCCCAAGATTATTGGATGTGGGTCAATGTAACGACACTATTGTTGCAGTTGATGTGGCATTGGCATTATCCGAATTATTTGACTTGCCGTTAAATGACTTACCATTAACAATCGTTTTAAGCTGGATGGAACAGAAAGCTGCAGCAGTACTCTGGGCTTTACTCTACCTTGGAAAAACCGACATGTGGATTGGACCGATTCTCCCGGCATGGTGTAACGAAGACATCATCAATGTCCTTGTTGAAAACTATAATTTAACACCAACAACAGGTGATGCAATAGCAGACATAAAAACAATCATGGGGGAATAGGCAATGAGTGAGGATATTATGGCAAAAGCTCTTGATATCCAAAAATTAGTAGAATATCAGGATGATACTGTTGTAAGCCGTGAAGTTATAAAAAAAGAGCTTGGAACCGTTACATTCTTTGCCTTTGATCAGGGCCAAGGGCTGTCTGAACACTCAGCTCCATTTGATGCAATGGTTCAGGTGATTGATGGTGAAGCCGAAATTACAATTTCCGGTGTAAAAAATACTGTTAAAGCAGGTGAAATTATAATAATGCCTGCAAATGAACCTCATGCACTTCAGGCTGAAAACTCACCATATAAGATGATATTGACCATGATAAAAAGTGAGTAATATAGTAATGTGGTTTAGGTTTGTCTCATATTAAAAGACAACCTTTATTTATTTTTTCCACCAAACCATTATCCAATCGGCTTTATCCTTAACATTATAATATTTGCCATTATCAAATGTAAGTATTCTTTTTAAATACTCTTTTAATAATTCTTTTTCTTCATCTGAATACAAATCAAGCCTAAATTTGCCATTATCCATTGCCTCTTCAATGCTTGAATATTCGCGGTAATTGTTCAAATCAAATCGCTCTATATTTGCATAGATGCCCATATTAAATAATATGTTAAAGAAGTAATTGTAATCTGGGAAGTCTTCTGTTTTAATCCCAAGTTCCTTATCGAAGTCTTTTTCTATTTTTTTGTTTTCCGGTCCAAAAATAGTTATGAAAACATATTTGTTTGCTATTTTGTCTAACTCTAGGAGAACCTCGTCAATTGGGATGATTCCATTTAGAGACCTTGAGCAAACGACAACATCAACATCTCCAATCTCTTCATATCTAATTTCTTCAATAGGTTTTAGAATAGTTTCAATATTTGTAACATCATTGTCCTTGGCTCTTTTTTCTAAATATTCCAACATTTTTGGTGATGAATCGACTCCAATCACTTTTTTCACTCTTTTGGCAAGAGGCAGGGTAACGGATCCCTCGCCGCAGCCCACATCTAAGACCCTGTCATTTTCATCTAAAATCAGCATGTCGAACAGTGCGTCCTGATAGTCGTCTTTTCGGGTTCTCTTAAAAAACCCAGGTGCTGCTTTATCCCAGTCCTTATTTATTTTACTTTCCAGTCTTTCTGCCCAAAATCCTGTCCAATTGACATCATTTGGATTTTCTATGCATTGCTTCATATTTTTGTCCTCCCTTCCAGAACATTCATGTAGTCCTCATAGTTTTCTTTTAAAAGCTCCGGTATGTCCAGTTCATAGGGACAGTTATCAACGCATGAATAACATTCCACACAGTCCAGTGTTTTTCTCATTATCTCTTGGGTTCTTTCATCCATATTGGGTTCGGTTGGAAAACGCCTTATCCAAAGTGACATTCGGGCACATAGGCTAATGTTGATGTCTTCAGGACATGGCATGCAGTATCCACAGCCCCGACAGAAGTTAACTCCAAGTTCTTTTCTATCGTTTTCAATAACTGCTTTCAGCTCGTCATCCAAAATAGTATTTTCATCGTATGATAAAAATTCATTGAGTTCGCTTAGTTTTTGAATCCCCCAAATCGGCAGGACATTATCAAATTGATTTAAATATGCAAAACTGGCTTTGGAATTTTTTAAAAGTCCTCCTCCCATTGCCTTCATTGCAATAAATCCGACATCCAGGTTTTTACATTTTTCAACTAATTGCAACTCTTCCTGTCCGCTCAGATATGAAAATGGATATTGCAGGGTTTCATAAAGTCCTGAATCAAGTGCCTCATGGGCATGTGTAATCTTGTGAGTGGTAATTCCGATGTGTCTTATCATTCCGTTGTCTTTTGCTTCAAGCATTGCCTTATATAATTCATCGTCCTCTTTTGGACAAAATGAAATGTTGTGGAATTGATGAAGATCCAAATAATCAGTTTTCATGCTTTTAAGGGAAGTTTCCAAATCGCTCCAAAACTCCTCAACTGTTTCAGCACCGCTTTTGCTTGCAAGATAAATATTCTCTCTAACGTCGCTTAATGCACGACCAATCTTTTCCTCACTGTCTGTATAGAAATGTGCGGTATCATAGAAATCTATTCCATTTTCATAAGCCGTTTGAAGTATTTCAATTGACTCGTCCATATTGCATCTCTGGATTGGCAGTGCTCCAAATCCATTTTTATTTACTTCCAAATTTGTTTTTCCAAGCCTCATTTTGCCCTGCCTCTATCTTTCTTAATGTTTATATATCTTTAATTAAATAAATAATATTACTTATTTTTTTACAAATTAAACTGTGATGATTAAATGAATGATTTAGAAAAAATTATCTATAAACATGCTTTATTGAATGCAGCCAAACATAAGGGAAGTGCAAATCCTGGTGCTGTAATGGGTTCAATCATGTCAAATGAACCTGAACTCAGAAGCAAGGCAAAGGAAATCGGACCGATGTCCGGTAAAATTGTAGCAAAGGTAAATGCACTATCTCCGGAAGAGCAAAAGAGTGAAATGGAAAAGTTGGGTGTTGAAGTCCAAGACAAAAAACCCCAAAAAAAGGAAACCGGATTGCAGGAGCTTCCGGGAACCCATGATAATATTGTTTTGAGATTCGCTCCAAATCCAAGCGGACCATTGCATATCGGCCACTCCCGTGCTGCAGTTCCAAACGGAGAATATGTTAAAAGACATAACGGCAAACTTATTTTGAGAATCGAGGATACAGATCCAAAAAGAGTATTCGAACCTGCCTATGATATGATTCCTGAAGATTTGAAGTGGTTGGGAATCAATCCGGATGAAATTGTGTTCCAGTCAGACAGGTTTGAAATTTATTATGATTATGCTCGCCAACTGATTGAAAAAGGCGCAGCTTACATGTGTACCTGTGATGGAGGGGACTTTAAGGAACTTAAAGATAACTGCAAAGCCTGTCCATGTAGAGACAACAGTGTTGAAGAAAACCTTGCATTATGGGAAAAATTCGATACTATGGAAGCCGGTGAGGCGGTTTTAAGAGTGAAAACAGATATCAATCACAAGAATCCGGCTATTAGAGATTGGGTGGCTATGAGATTAGTTGATGAAGAACACCCTCGTCTCGGCACAAAATACAGAATATATCCTATGATGAACTTCTCAGTTGCAGTGGATGACCATTTGCTTGGAATGACTCATGTTTTAAGGGGCAAGGATCATTTGGCAAATACAGAAAAGCAAAAATACCTTTATGACCATATGGGTTGGGATTTGCCTGAATTCATCCATTATGGAAGGCTTAAAATGGAAGACATTGCACTAAGCACTTCAAAAGCAAAAGAAGGTATTGAAGACGGAACATACTCCGGATGGGATGATCCAAGATTAGGTACTCTTAGGGCTATTGCAAGACGAGGTATTGATCCAAGAACCGTTTACAACTTAATCACTGAAATTGGTGTTAAAATGGCTGATTCTGCAATCAGCTGGAAAAAGATTTATGGTTTGAACCGCAATTTCCTGGAACCGGTAGCCAACAGATACTTCTTCTGTGAAGAACCCGTAAAAGTTACAGTTGATGGATATGATGGTGGTAAGATGGATATCGAAAGACCACTTCATGCAGACCATCCGGACAGGGGAAACAGACATTTGCCGTTTGACGGTGAGGTATTTATTGCAAAATCAGACATTAATGATGGTTTGTTCAGATTGATGGATGCGGTCAATGTTGAAATTGCAGGGGATAATCTAGCTTATCATTCCACTTCATTTGAAGAGGCACGTGAGGTTAAAGCCAGAATCATTCAATGGGTTCCGATTGAAGATAATGTCAATGTCAAAATTGTCATGGATGACGCGTCAGTTAAGGAGGGTCTTGGTGAAAGCGCACTTAAGGACTTAAGTGTCGGAGACATCGTTCAGTTTGAAAGGGTCGGATTTGCAAGACTTGATGAGGTGGCAGACGACGAGCTGATTTTCTACTTTGCTCATAAATAGGTGATTTGCGTGACTATGTTTACAAATGGTTTTTCAACTCTCCAAATGCCTAAGGATTTTGAGCCGGTTCACACAAAAGATGAGTTTACAGAACTCTATCTTGTCAATACCAAAATACCCATGTCAATTAAGTTTTCAACAACTCCCACATTGGTAGGGCTTCCAGAAATCAGGGCAGACATTGAAAAAAACTTGGAAAACAATGATAGAATCAATTTGATAGCATCCGATTTTCTTCCTATTAATGATGATATCTATTATATGATTGTGTCTTCATTTTCAGATGGGGAAAAGGAGGTTCGCCGTAATGAATTTTTATATGTTGAGGAGAACAATCTCTACATCTTTGAATTCACATATCCTTATGCAGATAGGGAACTGGATGATTTTTATCTAAACATTATCCGTTCTTTAAAAATAAGTGTGCCTAAATATATTGTTGAAGATGGTGAATACAGGATTAATCATGAAAATTAAAAAAGATATATTTTTAATATATCTTTTTAACATCACTTGGTTTGATTTTAATGTTTTTGCGTCTGTACTTAACTGAGATATCATCACCGTTAATTGCATAGACCTGACTTGAGTAAGTCTCGCCGTCATGGTTGAAGATAATTTCATCTCCTTTTTTAAGAACAGCTACATCATTGTTGATGTTGATTTTAATATTGTTTCTTGCAGGTTTGTCTTTGATTTCACCTACTCTTGACTGGCGAGTTTGAGGTTCTTGTGAGTTTTTGGCCATGGCAAAAACTTTTCGGGTGTTTTCCTGCCTTAATCTTTCATCATGGTATGCTTCATAGTCGGCATCAATATCAACATGGGTTTCATTAATTATAGGTTCGTATTCGTCATATTCATTGACGTTTCTTATGAACTCCTCATGTTTTTTGTCAATAGGTGAGACTTCTTCTTCTGGAGCTAGTTTCTCTTTAACTTCTTGGAAAATTTTGGATCCGGTAATTTTATTTTTAACTTTATCCAAATCTTTTCTGTAATCTAAATCCATTGTGTCATCATTATTGTCTTCGCCAAAGACGTTTGCATCATCAATTGAAGCTCCGAATTTATAATCCTTGTTTTCACCCACTTTGCTTGGAGTCTTAAGAGCAGGTTCGGAAATCTCCTCCTGATTTAATAATGCATCAGTAATGCCTTTATCTTCAGAGATGCTTTCAACTGATTCTTCGCTTTCTTTTGAAGCGGTAGTGATTGCCTCATCAATGTCTTTTTGTGATGCAACAGAATCGCTTTCACTTTTATCCGAATCCCCTTCATCTTTAATGGCGGCACTGATTTTATCTTCAGATATAACCTCTTCAATCAGAGGCTCTTTAGTTTTATTTTTGATGCTTTCCTTTATTTCGTTTAATTCGGAATCATCTTCTTTTTTAATCTGCTGAGATTCTTTTTCCCTTTCGCTGTCTTTTCTTTTAGATTCTTTAATCAATTCATCGATTGTAAACAAATCTTTCAATTCACTGCTATCTTTATTATTTTGAGTCATAATATCCATCTGGCTTTGTTTAATTGGTTCTTGAAATTTTTCTACATTATCATCGTAATTAATGAGTACTTGATTTTGAGATTTATATTCATAATTTGTTAAGTTGTCGTTTTCAACTTCACGTGCAATATAATCATCATTATCACTTTTTGTATCAAGGTTTCGTCTAAATAAGTTATGGTTAGTGTTTTTTTGTGAATTATTTGGGGATAAACTGCGAGGCGCATTGCTTTTTTTTGTATTGTTTTTACTTTTTACAATGGTCAATGCTTCATTTATACTTTCAGCGTTTGGAAGTATTGATCCTTCTTCATTCTCTAGTTCATTGCCTCTATAATGCAATTTAACTGCAATAATGGATATTGCCGCAATAATTGCAATAGTTATCCAAATTAAAATAGTTATTAAATTCATATTTCCCAACCCTTATTTAGTATGTATATAATTATGTTAAATCATTCAATTTAAATATTTTCATAATACGGCTTTTTTGGTCAAAAATGTTAAAATCAATAATCAAATCCTAAAACACAAGTAAAATAACATTATTTAATTGAATTCGATTTAAAGTTTAAATAGAAATAATGCACTATTTTTTAAATCAGAATAAAAGTATATTGATGTTTTTTTCAATAAAAAAGTAAGTTTCAATAATCATTCATTTTATATATTCCAAAAATCATATATAAATTAGATTAATATTAATGAGGATTAATCATGGTTGTTAAAATTAATGAAAATTATCTTAAATTAAAAAGCAGTTATCTTTTTGTTGAGGTAGCTAGAAGAGAACAAGAATTTGTAAAGAATAATCCTGATGCTGACGTAATCAAAATGGGTATTGGAGATGTTACAAAACCATTGGTTCCTGCTGTGATTGACGCTTTTAGAAATGCTGTTGATGAAATGGCCGATGGAGAAACTTTCATGGGATATGGTCCAGAACAGGGTTATGAGTTTTTAGCTGAAGCAATTATTAAGAGTGATTATAATAAATATGGTATTGACCTTGATACCTCAGAAGTGTTTATCAGTGATGGGGCAAAATGTGATACAGGTAACATTCAGGAAATTTTCGGAATTGACAATAAGATTGCAGTAACTGATCCTGTATATACTGTTTATGTTGATACTAACGTTATGGCCGGAAGAACCGGTGAAATGGGTGATGATGGTATGTATGAAGGTTTAACATACCTTAAATGTAATGCTGAAAACGGTTTTGTTCCTGAATTGCCTGCCGAACCTGTAGATATAATCTATTTATGTTATCCTAACAATCCTACAGGCACCACATTAACAAAAGATCAATTAAAAGTATTTGTTGATTATGCTCGAGATAATAAAGCTATTATTTTATTTGACGCAGCTTATGAGATATTCATATCTGAAGATGATGTGCCTCACAGTATCTATGAAATTGAAGGCGCAAAGGAAGTTGCAATTGAATTTAAAAGTTATTCCAAGACTGCAGGATTTACCGGAACACGTTGTGCATATACTGTTGTTCCTAAGGAATTAAAAGGGTATACTGCTGATGGTGAAGAGGTAGAAATCAATCCTTTATGGAACAGACGTCAAACCACCAAATTTAATGGTGCTTCCTATCCTGTTCAAAGAGCGGCTGAAGCCACTCACTCCCCTGAAGGCCAAAAACAAATCCGGGAAGTTGTTGACTATTATATGGAAAATGCCAAAATCATCCGTGAAAGCTTAACTGACATTGGTTTGGAAGTTTATGGTGGTGTCAGTTCACCTTATATTTGGGTTAAAACTCCGAACGATATGGATTCCTGGGACTTTTTTGACATATTGTTAAATGAAGCTAATGTGGTTGGAACTCCAGGTTCCGGATTCGGCCCAAGCGGTGAAGGCTATTTGAGACTCACTGCATTTAACACTTTAGAAAATACTAAAGAGGCAATGGATAGAATTTCAAAATTAGAGTTTTAGGTGTTGTAATTGAAGGTAATAGAAAAAGAAATAACCATTGAAAATGATGATACCTTTAAAATGATTTTATCTAAATATGGTGCTTTGGCTTTAGATAAACAGGAAAACCTATCAGAATTGATTGGTGATGAAAAGGGGGATTTGGATATTGAAAAGGGCATTATCACATTTGGTGATATTGAGTTTCCAATTCAGATTTTAGGATTTTACTCACATGACATCAAACAATGGTCTTGGGCATGGGATAATGAAGAAATCTTTGGTAAGGATTTGATTAAATCCTCATGTGAAATGAAGGCGATTGGTGATGAATTCGAAATCGCTGAATTCAGTACTCCTACATTAAATGCCGATTTTAATGATTGTCACACTTTAGCGATGACCTCCATATCTATCTTAAATATGGATGCATATTATGGAGTTTCTGAAGAGGGTATTGACATATTTGTCCTTATCCAGTCCGACTTGATTGAAGAGAATGATTCTCTTTTAAAATTCAGAGATACTTTTTATACTTTCCAAAAGAATTTCAATGTCTATCCGAAATTGGCTTTTGAAGCTTATACAAAACTCAAGGGTTATGGATTTAAACCTCATGATGATTTTGCAGTTGCTAAAATTGGTGAAAGCCGTATAATTGTAGGTTTTACTGAAAGAGGAAATATTACTCGTATACTGATGTATGATGAAGAAGAATGATTTTATGGATTCGGATTTAGTTGAAGAGATTGAATACATGATAGATTTGCTCACTAAATCTGGATTTTTCAGTATTGATGAAATCTTGGAAATATTGGAAGATCAATTCATTGAAGAAGAGGTTGATTTTTCCGGATTTGATATTTCTCTTAATGATTCATCCAACAATAACTTTTCCAAGTTGGAAAATGCATTTACAAAACTTTCCGCAGAAGATATTGTAGCTATTCACAATTGCGGATTCGATATCGAAGAAGGGGTTAGCGACGCATTTGAACTTCACGTTCACTTGGCAAACAACAAATTCAAATCATGCGGCTTTTGTTTTTATACCTTTGAGGATGTTGAAGATGCAATTTTCGATAAAAAACTTAAAATTACATTTGGAGACTTTGAAAACGACGAAAATAAGGCATTGGATATTGGTAAAATTGTGTCCAAATATTTGAAGGATGAAGATTTCACCATTGACTGGGATGAAACTATTAACAACCAAATAGAGATTAATCCTTTCATATGGGATAAATCATATGATGATAACAAGGAATATGAAATGGAAGGAGCATATGAGGCGTTTACAGGTAATCGGGTGTTAGAATGAATATTAGATCTTTAAAATTAATTCGTGATGTCATAATCAATTCTGGAAAATGGGTTTCAATTGAAATAGCTCAGGATTCTATTTATATAGAATTTAAGAATGTTGAATTGGGCAATCCAAAGTCAAACGAAGAAATGTCTCTTACAGTCCGTTTTGCTGGAGATTCATTTTTCACAGCATTTTACAACAATATATGGGATATTGATTTTCTATCCAAATATGATTATAAAAACCAATTGTTAAGTGAAGATGTAATATTTGACATAAAGGAAATTAAATTCATTGATTTTGAATATTTAAATACCTTCTTTTATAATTTCAAGCATGAAAAGACGGTTTCTTCAGTTGAAGATTTCAGCATTCACAATATCCGCAATGACTTTTTCATGCTGGTTGAAACAAAGGAGATAGCTTTTGTTGTCGGTGCAAATCAAATGGATTTCTTCACTCCGTTTGAAAGGCTTGATGATGTGTCTTTAAGGGAACTCTCAAATGAATGGATGCTTTATTTTTTAAACTATCATCTGAAGAGAAATATAATTAAAGACCCAATGTGTGAAAATCATCCTCTGATGCATATCAGGAAATAATTTTTAGCAGTTTTTAAAGTATCCGTTAAAAAAAATTAGTTAATGGATATTTTAATTGAATTTTTTTACGATTCTATTAAAATTATCCATCGTCTTTTTAATCTAAAACTGGTTTGCTATAAACTCGTATATATGATATACTCCTGAGATAAATCCATTGAATTCATTGTTATGGATATTGCTCATATCATCTTCAATACGGTCATCTACTTCTTTTAGGAAAGTTTCATTATGATAATCATGGCTTGTGAAGTAATGTACCTGTATGGCATAATTTGTATCTTCTTTAGGGAATACATAACTAACCCCAACATGATTCCAAACACTATCAGTGTTTCTTGATGGATTGGAGAAGTATTGCTTGGATACGGTAACCCCGCTTATGGTTGCATTATCATTTTTTAAAACTTTATAACCTCCATCTTCCATGGCCCTAAATTTCGCTTCCGAGATTGAGGTGATATGGTCTTCAGGCCAGTCATCCCAATGATCAATGTAGACATATTCGTTTGTGATTGCGTGAGGAGTTTTAGACTGATTAGTTTGATTTAATTCTTGAGTAGTGTTCCAAGATTGGGGCACAACAGTTACGCTGTGTCCAAAATCAATTGTTTTATCAGTTTGGACACTTAAGAAACTATTGATTCCATTTATATTTGAAGAGAAAATTATTATGAAAAGTAAAATTAATATGCCCAATATTTTTTCGTTCCGTCTCATTTTTTACCTCCCTTATGTTCGGTTTTTGACCATCTACGTTCTTTTCTAGTCATCATTGTGCGCATTGTCATGAAAAACAATGGAATTAAATGGAAACAGTAAAGGTAATATTTGATTAAATCCTTAAGGAAATCTTGAAATGTAGGTTTGTCTCTTGAAAGAGCAAGAATGATTCCTGGGAAAAATGAAATTACGGAGAGTACTCCAACCATGAAAGGAGCGTCCATTCTTATAATTGTTGTATTATGGAAAAAGAACCATGAAATCGCATTTACAATGGTAATTAAAAATCCAAAGAAGATTAACAGGTTAAAACTGTAAAATGAGATGTGTTCAATGATATTGAATTTTTTTGGTATGGATATTTTTGAAGATACAATCTGTGGCAGATATATGAATAATGTTTCAAAGTTACCGATAGCCCATCTAACTCTCTGTCTGAAAAATGCCTTCCATTCTGTAACCGCTTCCTGATAAACTGCGCATTCTCCACAGTAACGAATTTTTCCACCTTGGAGCATGATTTTTATGGCTAAATTTAAATCTTCAGTAACTGCAAATCCGTCCCATCGTCCGGAGTCAATGATGGCATCTTTTTTAACGAATTGTCCATTTCCACCTAAAAATCCGGTACTTCCAAGATTATCTTTTGCTATTAATGTATTTCCGAAACTGGCAAATTCTACATGCTGCATACGAGCAAGATAGTTCTCATTGCGGTTAAACATTTTAACTCTTGATTGGACTCCATCAATATCTTCATTTAGGTATTGTACAATTGTCATCAAGTAATCGGTCTTGATTTGCGTATCTGCATCAAAAACACCAATTATTTCCCCTCGGGATAATGTTAATGCATCATTTAAAACGAAACCTTTTCCTTTTCCAGACCTTGGAGGGTGTCTTGTAACAATTTTGAGTTGAGGGAGATCCTTTTTTAAATTGGCAAGTATTTCTCCAGTACTGTCTGTAGAGCCGTCGTTGATAACAATTACTTCGTAGTTGATTTCTTCATTTTTATAGTATTCAGATTCACAAACGCTTCTAACAGTTGCTTCTATGGTATGTTCCTCATTGTGTGCAGGGATAAATATGCTTATAAATGGAAGGTCCTCTTCGGCATAGGGGGTGATAGGCCTTTGTTTTTTAATACTGACAAGAGAATTTATAAGCATGGCAGTTGTTGGAATTATAAGCAGCCATTGAAGCCATGTTGCATTTCTGGTTAATATTGCCATTATAATTAATGCAATACATAAAATTAATAGAAAACTTGAATCAGATTTTTCAATAACTAGTTCAGTACTTTTTTCTTTAATCTTTGATTCGGCCATTTTAACATTAATCATGTTTTGTTCATGTTTTTTTATGGCCACTGCCATGGATCTTTGGAGTTCTCCATCTTCAATAGGTTTAAACAGGTACCCAAAGGGATTGCTTGTTAATAATTTATCAATGTTTTCGTCAAAGACGTCTCCAACGATAATTATGACAGGAACATTAAAAAGTTCCAAATCTCCTGCGGTTTCAATTAGATCAATGTTTTCGATTTCGGTATCTAAAAAAATTAGGTTGGGTGAAGTTGCATCAATCTTTTTGAATATTTCATTCTTTTCAGATGCGCTCCCAACGTATTCATAATCATAATCTTCAACATATAATTTAATTAAAGATAATGATTCTTCATCAGAGCTTATAGCAAATATTTTAGGTTTTCCAGTTATTAACTCTAATTCCGTCATTTAAATCTATTCAGTAAAACCGCTTGCGTCATTTAATTTTTTTGCTTCTAATTTTGCTCTGTTGATAGTTATTTTAAGGGTTTTATCTAATTTGCTGATATCGTATGGTTTTGAAACGAATCCATATGATCCTTTAACATTTGACTTTTCAAAGGTATCAATATCGGTGTTTGCAGTTAAATAAATGATTGGAATATTCCATTCTGAAATTACTTCTGCAGCTTCAATACCTTCCATATCTCCTTTTAATTTAATGTCCATTAAAACAACGTCTGGTGTTTTTTCTGCTGCTGTATCAATAGCGTCCTGACCAGTATCAACGGTATCAATTACTTCATATCCAAGTTCTTCTAAACTATATTTCAAATCTAATGCAGTAATTGCTTCATCTTCAACAATTAATATTCTTTCATTCATTTTATCATCCTTATAATTTAAAATTTATGTAATTTATTTTATTTAAAGTTTGACATTATTTATCTTTATTCATTATCCCTCTATTGTATGTTCCATATCGATTGGGAATGTTAATTTATATGCTGTACCATTCTCATGTTTAATTAATTTGATTTCGCCGTCCAGTTGTTTTGTGAGATTTCTGATAATCTCGCATCCTAGATTTTTTGTTATGGCGTCCGGATTATCAATTCCAACACCATTGTCGCTTAAGATTAATTCAGCATTGTGTTCATCGATTTTTCTAATTCTTTTGGTTATTTTTTTGTTTGGAACGCTTTTATCAGGGAACGCATGTTTGATTGCATTCATGGTCAATTCATCAATAACGAGCAATAATGGGGTAATGACCTCAATGGTTAAAGTCAAATTCTCATCAACATTTGATTCAAATTCAATGCCGTCCCTCAAACCGATCAAGCTTCTCAATTGGCTATCTTGGTCTTGAATATATTCGCTTAGATTAATGTTTTTAAAGTCAGTAGTGTTGTATGTCTTTTCGTGAAGAATAGCGAGTGAAGATAGCCTTGACTGCATATGGTCAATAATTATATTAGGTTTGTTCTTGTATGCTCTTTTTTCCAGGTTTAGGAAACTGTTTAGAACTTGCAAGTTGTTCTTTACTCTGTGGTGAACTTCCTTGATTAAGACCTTTTGATGTTCATTAGCTTCAGACAGTGCCTTTTGCTTTTGGCGTTCTTCGGTAATGTCAGTTAGAAAACCGATGCTGTGGGAATCAGAGCCGTAAGTAAATCTTTCAAGGTATAATTCACAGATTTTTTGATTGTTTTCATCTCCATGAACATTGTATGTAAAGGTTTCATCGATTTCGTTTGTCTCTTTATCGAGCAATCTCTTGAATTTGCATTTGATGTCCTCTTCAACGATGTTGTCCAGAACTTCATGGCTGTGATGATATTCCTCAGGAGGTATTTCAATTAAATGATAGAAACCTTTTGAGAATTCGCATTGTTTCAAATTCAATGGCTCAATCATCAATGCTAATTTTTTGCTGTTTTTAAATCCATTCAATAGGAAATCAATCGGTCGGGTCATTTTTTTGTTAGAATCAGCACTGACATCTTTTATTAAACCGTAACGACTTAGCAACTCTCCGTGTTCATCAAATTTGGAATAAAGATTTATTTCAACATATTTTAAAGTACCGTCATCAGTTTTGATTCGCATGATTGCATCGTAGGAACTTCTTCCCTGGTCCAGTTCCTTGAGCATTTTTTCAACTATTGGTCTGTCTTCAGGAATAACCAAATCGAAAACAATGTTGTAATATTCATCGTTTTCCACTCTAGGACGATTTAGGATATTATAAATCCCTTGGGTCCATGTGTATTTGTCTTTAATCTTATAGTAACTTCCGGTTTGTGAGAAATATTCAATGAAATTGGCCTTTTCATCATATTTTTCATCGTCTGGGATGTGGAGTTTACTTTCACGATTATCTCTGTGGTCTGAGACTAAAATAAGTCTGTCGTGATCGTAAATTATTTTCACATTTGAAAATCTGGCTAATTTTTCATTAAAATGGTATAAAAATCTCATTTTTTTGGATTTGCGAGTTTTATAGACCTCCTTTAGGGGACCTGCCAATATTTCATAAAATGCCGGGGAAGTTTTACTGAGCAGACGTCCGGCAACATTGCTTTGCTTGATATGTCCTCTTGCCAGTGCACTTAATCCCAATCTGTGAATAATGAAATCCTCTCCATCATTGTATGGTATAAAAATGTCAATATCGTTTATAATGCTATTTAATGTTTTTTCAAAAGGAATTTTCTCAACTTCAAATTCTTGTGGGACTTGAATGTACAGTTCCTTTTCTTTGATATTAAAGATTCTGATTTCTTCAATATCTTCTAATTTCCGGTATTCTCTTTCAATTTTCATTAGTCTCACCCATTATTTTGTTGAGATGGTATTCAATTGTGTGTTCAAAGCTTATAGGGAATATTATCTTAAATGCGGTTCCCTCATCACAATCTAAAATTTCAATTTCTCCATTAATTTGTTTGGTTAAGTTGTTTACAATTTCCCATCCTAAATTATGATTAATTAATTTGTCGGGGTCTCCAAGTCCAACTCCATTGTCTTTCAAGATAAATTCACAAATACTGTCATCTAGACGTTTGATTTGTTTGAATATTGTTTTATCGGGCATGTCAGGATCTGGAAATGCATGTTTGATTGCATTCATTGTCAATTCATCCACAACTAATAGTAATGGGGTTATAACTTCAATTGATAAGTGAATGTCTGGATCCACATCAGAGACAAAATTAATGTTTTTTGCACCAAATAACATTTTGAGCGTTTCATCCTGATCATCCAGGTATTCCTTGAGGTTGATGTTAATAAAGTCTTCTGTTTTGTAGGTTTTTTCATGAAGTAGTGCTAGTGAAGAAAGTCGTGCCTGCATATTGTCAAGAATTAGATTTGGTTTATCTTTATAGGCTCTTCTTTCTAAGTTTAAGAAACTATTCAATACCTGCAAGTTGTTTTTAACCCTGTGGTGAACTTCCTTAATAAGAATATTTTTATTTGCATTAGATTCAATTAATTCACGTTGTTTTTGGCGTGAAATTGTAATGTCAGTCAAAAATCCAATACTGTGTTTCTTGTTTCCGTAATCAAATCTCTCAATGAATAATTCGCATACCTTTTCGTTGTCTTCATCCCCATGTACCCTGTAGGTAAATATTCTATTTACTTCTGTAATTTTTCCCTCAAGTAGTTTATATAATTCTTCTCTTACGTCCTCTTCAACAATATTGGTTATGATGTCCGTTCCGTGAATGTATTTTTCTTTAGGAATTTCAATCATATCGTAAAATCCTTCACTGAATTCATATCTCTTACTTAAAGGCTCAATAAGAAGGGATAATTTTGAATTATGATTAAAACCATTCAATATAAAATCCATTGGTCTGGTCGTATGATGCTGTGAATCTGCACCAATGTCTTTAAATAATCCATAATGGCTGATTTCCTCTCCGCTTTCATCAAATTTGGAGTAAAGATATGTATCTAAATATTTAATTTTGCCACCAGGAGTTTTAATACGAATGATGTTTTCATAAGTGTCTGTTTCAGGGCTCATGGTTTGAAGAAGCTCTTCGACTAATGGCTTATCTTCAGGAATTACCAAATCAAATATGATGTTGTAATATCTGTCTTGGGGCTCATTTGGACGGTTTATGATATTATAAATGCCGGGAGTCCAGGTAAATTCGCCACGAGTCTTATAATAACTTCCTGTTTGCGAGAAATATTCGATTAGATTAGCCTTGTTTTCCTCTTCTAATTTTTCTTGAGTTTCAATACTGTCAACTTCTTCAAAGTCATTTTTCAAATCGGAAATTAAATAAATATGTCCTTCATCACAAAGAATGTTGATATTTGCAAGACTTTGAACCTTATCGCTCATGAGGTAAAAGATTCTTATGGCTTTTGTGTTGGATGTATTTAAAACTTCTTTAAAATAATCTTTAAAGATTTCAAAATATATGGGTGATGCTTGGCTAAATTTTCGCCCCTCAACATTTTCTAGTTTTATGTTTAACCTTTCAAGTATGTTCCAACCAATTCTTTCAATGATATAGTCTTCACCATCGTCAATTGGTCTGAAAACATTTATGTCTGAAGGCACGTGCTTCATAACATTACTAAAACGGACCTTTTCAGGTTTTTCTACCTGAGGAGCGTCTTCAAAAAAATTCAATTTATTAACATTATAAACTCGCACTTCTTCAACATTTTCTAACTCTCTATAATGTCTTTCAATATACATATTGATTACCTTGAGTTTATTTAATAGTATATAATTCTTTATTTTATGTCATATTTAATGATATTGCAAAAGTTTTTTAATCATAAATGATATAATATTACTGTTATTAAAATTTTATTTTTTAAATTTAGATATGATATTTAAGGAGTTATTAAATGACTTGTAGTATTTTAGTTGGAGGAGCATGGGGAGATGAAGGTAAAGGAAAATGTATCACTTACCTTTGTGAAAATGATAAACCAGACATTATTGCTCGTGCAGGTGTTGGACCTAATGCAGGACACTCTGTTGAGTTTAATGGAGAGAAATATGGTTTAAGGTTAACCCCTTCTGGATTTGTGCATACCGATGCGAAACTCATGATTGGAGCAGGAGTTTTGGTCAATCCGGATGTGTTATTCAAAGAATTTGAAGACTTAAAAAAATATAATGTTAAAGAAAGAATGTGTGTGGATCCTAGATGTGCAATTATTAGAGAGGAACACCTGAATAGGGACAAATCTTCAGAACATTTGTCTAAAAAAATCGGAAGTACCGGCTCTGGTTGCGGACCTGCAAACTCTGACCGTGTAATGAGAACCATTGAATTGGCACAGGAAGTTCCCGAGCTTGAAAACTACATCACCGATGTGTCTCTTGAAGTCAATGAGGCTATTGATGAGGGAAGGGATGTATTTATTGAAGGGTCACAAGGTTTCGCTCTATCCCTTTACTATGGATCTTATCCGTTTGTCACAAGTAAAGATACAACAGCATCCACATTCGCTGCGGATGTAGGTGTGGGGCCAACTAAAATAGATGAAGTCATAAATGTATTCAAATCATACATTTCCCGTGTTGGAGAAGGACCATTTCCAACTGAAATGACTCAGGAAGAAGCGGAAAGTAAAGGTTTGGAAGAGTATGGTGTTGTTACAGGACGCCGCAGAAGAATCGGTTACTTTGACATGGAACTTGCTAAGGAATCCTGCAGAATCAATGGTGCAACACAAATAGCTTTAACATGTGTCGACAGACTATTCGATTGTGCACGTGTACAGGACTATGGGGAATTGTCCGCAGAAACCAAGGCATTTATCGAAGACATACAGACTGAAACCGGGGTGCCGGTAACCATTATTTCTACCGGACCGGATTTAAAAGACACAATTGACTTAAGAAAAGAGTTATTATAACTTCTTTTTTTCTATTTTTTTCCAATCACTATTAAAATATATGAATTTTCTTTTTTAAAGATTTCAACAGTGCTGAATCCTGCATTCAACAGGTACTCTTCTAATTGTATTGGAGTATAAACTCTCATTCCTTCAACTGTTTTCAACCATTTTTCATCATCAGGATGGTTTCCATCGGTTCCCTGTGCAATCAAGAATTGGCCATGCGGTTTAATTATTCGAAAGACTTCCTTAAATGTTTCGCCAATTTCTGGCCAGAAGTAGATAGTCTCAAAAGCTGTTACCAAATCATATTCATTATCATTAATGGGCATATCATCAACACTGGCTTGAATTATCCTGCATCTGTTGCTGTCAATGGCTTTTTGATTTCTTTTGATGGATTCACTAATAGATACATCGGAGTAGTCAAGGCCATCAACATCATTGCGGGTTAATTTGAGAAACTTTTCAATATTGACTCCTCCTCCACAGCCGATATCTAGGATTTTATCGTTTTTGCCCACATCAACACATTCAAATGCAAATTCAGAGATGGGTTTGTGGTTTTCATTCATCCTTTCTATTGTCTCGATGCCTTCTTCACCATGTGGCTTCAAGCACTGGTCTATCTTTTCAGCTACCATAATCAAAACCTTTAATAATTTTTTCAATATATTTAATAATGGTGATAAAATGGATAATAAAATTATCGCAATTATTATAGCAATTGTTGTTGTTTGCGTTGGAGCATATTTCGTTTTGGGAAGTGGTGGTGAGGAAGTAACTATTGGTTACTTGCCATCAGACCATGATGCAGCATTGTTTGTAGCTGATGCGCAGGGAAAATATGCTGAAAATGGTATTAATACAAAATTAGTTCAATTCAACAATGGTGGAGATTTAATGACTGCCATGGCAAGTGGAGATGTCGATGTTGGATATGTTGGAATAACTCCAGTGTTGTCTTCAATTGCAAATGGAGTTCCTGTTAAAGTTATCTCAGCAGCCCAGGTTGAAGGATCTGGAATTGTCGTTGCTAGCGATTCCGGAATAAATTCGGTATCTGATTTGGCGGGTAAAAAAATTGCTACTCCCGGTGAAGCGTCAATCCAGCACATGTTGCTTACATATTATCTGGAGCAAAACGGAATGTCAATCAATGATTTGAAAGTTTCATCAATGAAAGTTCCTTCAATGAATGATGCCCTAAAGACAGGCAAAATTGATGGAATGATTACTTTTGAACCATATGTGTCAATCGCCGAGAAAAATGGCGCTAAAGTCTTAACAGATTCAGCAGAAATCATACCAAATCATCCATGCTGTGTTGTAGTTGCTTCCGATAAGTTCATTGATGAACATCCTAATGAAACTCAAAAGATTTTAAAAATCCATGAAGATGCAACAGATTTCATCAACAACAATACTGATGAAGCGGCAAAAATGCTTCCAAGTGATATCGTTAGCGATGTGGAAGTTGAAAAATCTGCAATGTCAGGTTTCCCATTCATTTCCGGTTTGGATGATGAATATAAACAGAATGTAATGGACTTTATGGATTTGGAAGTTAATTTGGGAATTTTGAAAAAACCTATTTCTGAAGATAAAATTTTTTGGCAAAGTAGTTAATTCCACTACTTTCCATTTTTTTTGAAATGTTTAAATACTATGAAATATATAACATATGTTATTGCAATATAACAATTGTGATAAATTCAATGATAGGAGGATAATGTATATGTGTGAAATTTTTTGTTTTAATTCAAATACGCCAAAGCAAATAAATGAATGTTTAGAATGTTTTTATAACCACTCAGAAGAACATCCACACGGATGGGGATTGGCTACTATGCAATCAGATGAATTTGTTATTAATAAAGAGCCTATAAAAGCAGCATGCAGTCAACACCTAAAAGATATATTGTCTCATCCTGTTATTGGAAAAAATGTATTCGCTCATATCAGATTAGCAACGGTTGGTGAAATAATATCTCCCAATTGTCACCCGTTTATCGAATCCGATGATAATAACAGATCATGGATGCTAATACATAATGGAACCATTTTTGACTATCCGCCACTTGAGGAATATAAGGATAGGGAAAATGGGGACACAGATTCCGAGCGAATACTGTTTTATATAATAGATAAGATTAACGAATTCGAACAGGCTAAAGGGGCTCCATCAACAATAAAGGAACGTTTTGATATACTGACAGGAATAGTAGAGAAATTATCTAAAAACAATAAGCTAAACTTAATGATTTACGATGGAGACTTAACTTATATTCATTCTAACATGAGAGAATCATTGTATTACTTGAAAAGTGATGAGGGATTTTTAGTCGCAACAACGCCAATTAATGATGATGAAAATTGGAAGCAAGTGGAGCTAAACAAATTATTTGCTTTAATTGATGGAAATATCATATTTGAAAGTGAAGAGCACAAAAACGAATTTATTTTAACTGAAGATCATGAAAAAGCGATTGAGGAGTTTCAAAAATCAATTAATCTGGAAGTGAATAATGATTAGTAAAGATATTATTAGAAATAAGCTTTTCGATGAGTTTATCCTTCCTACAAATCAGAAAAAGGATTTCATAGGCATTGAAATTGAAATTCCCATTCTTAATCTTGACAAAAAGCCAGTGAATTTTGATGTTGTCCACAGGATTACTGATGAGTTTCAAAACCATTACTCTGACTTTAAAGAGGAGGGCATTGATTATGAAGGCAATATCTTTTCTTTAAAAGACTCTAAAACGGAGGATATAGTTTGTTATGATTGCTCATATAACAACATTGAATTTGCAATGGGTCGTGAAAAGGACTTATTTACAATAAACGAGAGATTCTGTGATTATTATTCTTTTGTCAAGGAATCATTTGAGGAGTTTAATCACACATTGACCGGAATGGGAATTAATCCGTATAGAAAATACAATATACACAAGCCCATTCCTTCAGAAAGATACCTGATGCTTTATCATCATCTAAAGTCAGTCGACAATTATGAAAGCGTTCCAATGCATTTTCACAAATATCCCGAATACGGAATGTTTTCATCAGCCTCACAGGTACAGATTGATGTTCACAGGGATGATTTGATTAAAACAATCAATGTGTTTTCAAAAATTGAACCTATTAAGGCATTATTATTCTCCAATTCGGTCTTGTTGGATGAGAATAAACATGTAACGTGTTTTAGAGATCCTCTATGGGAATATTCAACTCATGGTGTAAATCCACACAATATTGGAGTCTATGATGTTGATTTTAAGGATATTGAAGACCTCCAGGCATATCTTGAATCATTAAACATGTATTGTGTAATGCGTGAGGGGTCATACATTAATTTTCCATCCGTTAATCTGCTAGACTACTTCAGCAGGGATGTGATTTGTGGTGAAATCTATGATGATGGGGAGTATAAGGAAATTGATTTCAAACCATCAATTGATGATATTAAATATTTGAGGCCGTTCAAATTCATCAATTTGACATTCAGGGGAACTGTGGAATTCAGAAGTATCTGCACACAACCGATTCGTGATTCAATGTGTGTTGCGGCTTTTCATCTGGGTCTAAAAGATAATCTGGATGAGTTGGAAAGGATTGTCGATAATGATGAGGTAATCTACCATAACGGTTATACTGCAGGCGAGCTTAGAAAACTTCTGATTCAGGATGAACTCCCGTCATTTGTCGATACAAAGGATATCTGTAAATTGTCAAAGGATATTGTTGATTTATCTGCTGAAGGTCTTGAGAATAGAGGATTTGGAGAAGAAATATTTTTAAATGCATTGTATGAACGCATTAAAAAACGAACAAATCCTGGAAAGGAGATTATATCGGCAATGCACGGTGGAGAAAAAATTGAAAAATTAATTGATGATTACGGTAGACTAGATAATATTATATAATTAATATAACAAAGTTATTCAGTAGGGATGGAGATGAATTTAAAAAATGTGTCTAAATTATCTTCAAATGAAATATTGGCGGGTTCATTTGGTATTGAATGGGAAAGTTTACGGGCTAAAGACGATGGAAAATTATCTTTAACGCCTCATCCTGCAGTTTTTGGCGATAAACTTAAAAATCCATTGATAACTACTGATTTTTCAGAAAGCCAAATCGAAATCATAACTCCAACTTTTGATACGATTGATGATGCATTTGATACATTCTCCTTATTGTCTGATTTGGTTAATGCTTCACTTCCAGAAGATGAATATCTATGGTTTCAGTCAATTCCATGTATCTTGCCTTATTGGGATCAGATACCAATAGCGCAATATTCCCAAGAGGGTGAAGATTCACAAAAATACCGTGAAGATTTGGCTAAAAAGTATGGCGTTAAAAAACAAATGATTTCCGGAGTTCATTTCAACTTTTCATTCAGTGAAGACTTTTTAAAGAAATTATATGCTATTGAAGACTCTCACATGTCATTTAAGGAATTTAAAAATGGAGTCTATTTGAAAATAGCCAGAAATTATCTCAGATATTCATGGCTAATTATTTATCTGACAGGTTGTTCAATAGGTTCCCATAAGACATTTTCCAATGACTGCATTCATCTTATGGATGCTCGCGACGATTATGGAAGCTATTATTCAACAAAAGGACCTTCATTTAGAAATGCTTCTTGCGGATATAAGAATTTAAAGGAAATGTATCCATCATATGATTCCGTTGATGAATTTGTAAGGGATATTAATACTTTTATTGAAAATGGAGATTTGTCCGAAGCTAAAGAGTTGTATACTCAAATCAGATTGAAATCTAAAGATCCTAAAGATTTATTAAATTCTCTTAAAGAGGATGGAATTGAATACATTGAGATAAGAACCTTGGATATCAATCCATTCTATAAATGCGGCCTTGTAAGGCGTGACATGAAATTCTTGCATTTCTTTTTAATTTACATGTTCATTAAAGATGAATCGGATTATCCTTTATGGCAGAAGGAGGCTAAATTAAACGAAGAAAATACTGCTGAGAGAGCTTATGTTGATTCGATGAGATTGCTAAAAGATGGTAAGGAAGTTACTCTCAAACAGTGGGCCGCCGAAATAATCAATGAAATGTATGGAATGTGTGAAGTATTGGGCATCAACGATTTTTCCACTTTGAATTTCATGCTTAATAGAATTTCAAATCCTGATTTAACATATGGTAAAAGATTGTTAAAGCTAATCGAAAAAGACGGTTACATTAATACGCATATAATTCTTTCAAAGAACAATAAGCAAACCAGCATTAACAATCTGGAGAATTTCGACAAGTCCAATTGCAGGGAACTTGAAAAGTATGTTAATGTTGCCTTAGGCGGCAAATGATTTTTCCAAAATATTTATATAACTTGATATATAAGTATTAAATAGGGGATTCAATATAACAATTGTTAACTTAATTAAAAAGTAATTTATTTATAATATACTTTAAATAATATTAGTGTAATTAAGTTACTTAATTTACGGTGAAAAAATGAATAAGAAAATTACATTTGTTTTAGTGTTGGCACTTGCTGCATTCCTTGTTATGGGTTCAGCTAGTGCAGGACTTTTTGACTTTTTAGGCGGAAGTTCAGATGACACTGTAAAAATAGGTTATTTACCTTCAGATCATGATGCTGCATTATTTGTAGCAGATGCTCAAGGTTTATATAAGGATAAAGGAATTAACACCGAACTTGTTCAATTTAACAACGGTGGAGATTTAATGACTGCTATGGCTAGTGGTGATGTTGATGTGGGTTATGTAGGAATTTCTCCTGTATTGTCCTCTGCTGCTGCTGGCGTTCCTGTAAAGGTTATTTCTGCTGCTCAAATTGAAGGTAGTGGAATTCTTGTAACTGATGATTCTGATATTGATGATGCTAGCGATTTAGCAGGTAAAACTGTTGCAACTCCTGGTGAAGCATCAATCCAACATGTATTACTTTCAGCATACTTAAAAGAGAAAGGAATGTCTTTAGATGATGTTAACGAATCTGCAATGAAAGTGCCATCCATTAATGACGCTTTAAAAACAGGCAGTCTTCCTGCAGCAGTTACTTTCCAACCATATGTAAGTCTTGGTGTAACCGATGACAATATTGAGGAATTAGTTGATTCATCAGAAATCTTCCCAGGACACCCATGTTGTGTTGTAGCAGCTTCACAGGATTTCTTGGATAAGCATGCTGACACTGCTAAAGATATTGTTGCAATTCATGAAAATGCAACCAATTTCATTAATGATAATATCGAAGCAGGCAAAACCGATGAAGTTGTTAAATTATTACCTGAGGATATTGTTGCTAATGCGGATGCAGAAGCTAAATCATTAGAAAGTTTCCCATTCATCTCAGGTGTGAATGACACCTACAAAGCAAACGTGGATGCATTCCAAGAATTAGAAGTTCAATTAGGAATATTAAATGAAACTATTCCACACGATGACTTATATTGGGAAGCATAGTTAACCAAACTATGCTTTTTTTTAATTTTTTTCGTATTCTGCCTTTAAATCGGCGATAGCTTTTTTTGTTTTTTCGTCTGAAACCTTATCAATTATTCTCTGGTTTTCAATTAATCTGTCCATATAGGCTTTTCTTTTTGTTTCATCAACTATCTTATATCTTGAATAGTTTACAAGTGATTCTATCAATGCTGACATTCCTCTGTTGAATGCCTGTGCATTTTCATCATTAACAACGAATTCTCTGATTTTTCCTGTGATGAAGTAAATGCTGTTTTCACCTTTGATTGGGAAATTTTCTGGAGTTTTAATCTCAACATTTTCAACGTCCACAATAATGTAAGCGGGAGTGTTTTTAATGATTGCAATGTCTGAATCATTAGTGTAATATTCATCGCCTAAGCAATCTAGTGTGGCATAGGTGAAAACCAATGGATTTTGTGTGATGTTAACTACATATTCTTTAGTATCTAGAATGTTTTTCAGCGTTTTTGATCCTTCAAAGATGTGGCAGTGAACCTTGTCCTCTCCCAGATATCTAAATGCGAAGGCACCGGCATTTTTCTCTCCATCTTTACTGATTGTGGTTGTAATGCATTCATATTGAAGGTCTTTCTTGATTCCGATTTTTTCCAAATCGCAATTCATCTAATCACTTCCTCATGGGTAAACGCTTCAGCAATCTTGTTGAAGTTATTAAATAAGATTATCAGTGAGTCTACAACCGCTTCAAGCTGATCATTGTCTATGGATTCCAACAATTCGATATAATGTGGAAATGTTTTTCGTCCATTTCGGAAGAATAGATAGTATTCATTAAGATTAACTTCTTCTTGGTTTAAATCATGAACAATGTCAAGGTATAATCTGTTTAAATCATTAAAGCTTTCGTTAAACATGGTTTCAATTTCTTCAATTGATTCATTATTCTCTAATTTTTCTAAAGCTTTATTTAACCAGATTATTGAAATAGTATATAATTCTAAATCGATTTCACCATCCATATTTTCACCAAAAAAAGATTAAAAATAAAAAAAAGTTAATTTCTCAAAAGAGAGAAATTATAATTTGATTTTAATATCTAGTGCACTTGAACCTTCTTCGTAAACAAAGATTGGGTTGATATCAAGTTCTGATATTTCCGGGAAGTCTAAAGTTAATCTGGCTACCCTTTTGATGGCTTCCTTGACTTCTTCAACATCACAAGGTGCTTCTCCCCTGTATCCTTCAAGCAGTTTGGACACTTTGGTTGATGCAATTTGTTCTTCAATTTCATCGGAACTCATACCTTTTGCGAGGTTGAATGATACGTCTTCAATAAGGTTAACGTAGATTCCTCCCATACCGAATGCAATCATAGGGCCGAATTGCTTGTCACGAATCATACCGACAATGACTTCCTCACCGGAATCCATCATTTTTTGCACTTCCACACCGTCAGGAACAATATCCGGGTGTGCAGCTTTGGCATTAGCAATGATTTCATCATATGTTGCTTTTGCTTCTTCGGCGCTGCTGATTCCTACTTTCACACCGCCAATGTCTGATTTGTGTAAAATCTTATCTGATGCGATTTTAAGTACAACAGGGAATTCCATTTCTTCTGCGAGTTGGGCGGCTTCATCAGCACTGGTTGACAATTTGATTGGTGCGGCGGAAATTCCATAGGCTTCAGCTACGGCGTATGCTTCACTACCAAGTAAAGTGTCTCTGCCGTCGGCTTTGACTTTATCGAATATTGCTTTTACACCGTCCTTGTCAACGTCATCGATTTTTTCAATTACATCATCGTATTTTTTGTCTTTTAATCCAGCAAATTTAACCATTGCTTCCAGTGCTTTTACAGCAGTTTCTGGGAATACATAGGTTGGCACACCGTTTTCCCTTAAAGCGTCATTTGCCGCTTCAAAAGATGGCCCTCCCATATTTACAACAATAATTGGTTTATCGAATTTCTGTTTTTCTTCAAGAATAGCATTTGCGATTCCGTCAGGATCGGCTGATGCAGTAGGACAAACCATAACGATTAGACTGTCAACATCTTCGTAACCTAAAACAAGTTCTAATGATTCTTTGTATCTGATTACTGGTGCATCTCCCAATACATCGATAGGGTTTTTGGCACTTCCTTCATCAGTTACGCATTCTTTTAATTTTGCAGTGGTTTCTTCATCAAACTGAACAAGTTGGAGTCCTGCCTTTTCCATTGCGTCAACGGTAAGTACTCCTCCACCACCGGCATTAGTAATAATGGCTACTTTGTCTCCTTTTGGAAGAGGTGCTTTTGAGAATGCTAAACCTAAGTCAAATAACTCTGCCATGGTTTCTACACGCATGATTCCAGATTGGTGGAAAGCGGTATCAAATGCCAGGTCACTACCAGCTAAGGCTCCTGTGTGTGAGGATGCTGCTTCTGCTCCTGCTGAACTTGAACCGGATTTAAGCACGATAATAGGTTTTTTGTGAGCGGTTTCTCTCATTGTTCTTACAAAGTCGTCATCATCAGAAATGGATTCAAGATAACAGATGATTACATTGGTTTCGTCATCTTCTGCCAAGTACTGTAGCAGTTCGATTTCGGTTACTCCAGCTTTGTTACCTAAACTGATAACTTTACTGAATCCAATTCCGGAAGTTACACTCCAATCGATGATAGCTACCATCATAGCTCCACTTTGTGAAATGAATGCCATATTTCCTGTTGGCGGCATCATCTGTGAAAATGATCCGTTAAGAGGAGTGTGTGAATCGGTGATTCCTAAACTATTTGGTCCAATAATGTTTATACCATATTCTTTACCAAGGGCAGTTAATTCTGCTTCGAGTTTAGCACCTTCTTCGCCAACTTCTTTAAAACCGGCGGTGATAACTACCATATTTTCAATACCTACTTCACCACATTCCTTAACAGCAGTATTTACGAATGGGGAAGGGATAGTTATGATTACTAGGTCTACTTTTCCAGGCACGTCTTTTATATTTGCGTAAGCTTGTTTTCCAAGAATCTCCCCACCTTTTGGGTTTACAGGATAGATTTCGCCTTCAAATCCATCATTGATGAGGTTGTCAACAATGATATATCCTACTTTTCCAGGTGTACTGGAAGCTCCAATAACAGCTACGGATTCAGGTTTAAACATCTTATTGAGATCTATCATAAGTTTTTCTCCTGTTGTTTTTATATTAGTCATGTTAATTTATAATGATAAATAATTAACATTTAATATAATTATATTTATTGTTATATTATTATTTAAATATATTCTTTAATCCTCAAAAACTGTTTAATTTTCTTTTTGATTTTGTTTAACAATGAAATTAATTTGCTTATTTAACTTCTATTAACATTTATAATAGATGATAACTAAAAATATATATAAATAATAAATAGTTGATATTTTATAAATTTAAAAATATCAAATTAGGAGATATTATGAGCTTAATTATCGCTTATGTTGGAAAAAAAGGATGTGTAATGGCGAGTGATAAAAGAAAAATAGGATATTTCGGTGATAAAAAGAATTTGAACTTATTGGAAAAAGAATTATATGAAGGTAAAATAGACAATGATGATGACTTTCTAGCAAGAGCTAATGAACTTGGCATTTCAATTAAAATCACTGATGATGCTAACAAGCTCAAGATAATCGGAAACACCATCCGTGGAGAAGTAAGTACCAAAGGAACATTTGAAACAAGAAGAAGACGTATTTATGGAACTACAAATGGTTATCAGATTATTGAATTATTGGGTTCCGATACTGAAAAGCGTCAGGCTGGTGAAAATGGGGTCATTATCTTTGGAAATGAGTATGCAAAGCGGCTGGCTGAAACATTAATCAAAAGAAAATGGAAACCTTCTCTGAGCCTTAGATATATGGGGGAGATTTTCGAAAGTATTTTGGAAGAGGTTGCTTCTAAGACCCCTACTGTAGGCAAAAAAGTTGATGTATTGATGCAACAACCTAAATTTGACAAAGCTGAAGCTCAAAGACATTTGAATATCACAATTGATCATGACATTAAGGTTTTGACCAAATTTAGACAGGAATTGACTGAAAAATTGGTTCAACAAAGCATTGAAATTGAAAGGGCCAATAAGATTATTGATAAGGGCGAAGTAGGTAAGGTTGTCAATATTGATGGGAATATGTTGTTTGTTCAATTGAACAAAGATGTCCAAGCACTTGACGATAATTGGAAACAACGTGCAGGCCCAGGTCAAAATGTTTTAATGTTTACAGACAGCGATAATGTAAAAATAGGAGATAAAGTTGTCATTGAAAATGAGGATTTGTGTCTTAAAAAGGATAAGTCTTCATTGCAATGCGATATTATTTTATGTTCATTATAGCTGGGATTTAAATGAAGATTACTTTTTTAGGAAGCGGCGGAGGAAGATTTTCCGCAATTAGTCAACGAAGAATGACTGGTGGTTTTCGTATTGATAATCTTGGAGGAAAAAACTACCATATCGATCCGGGTCCTGGAGCGCTTATAAGAACTTATCAATTCGGTTTTGACCCGCGTAATTTAAGTGGGGTAATTGTTTCCCATTCACATACGGACCATTATAATGATGCTGAAGTTTTGATTGAAGCCATGACAAGAGGAATGACAAAAAGCTTGGGAACTATTGTCGGCAGTGAAAGTGTTCTTGATGGATATGAAAAATGGGGTCCCTGCATTTCATCCTATCATCAATCCAAGCCCGATAGGATTATATTAAAGCCGGGAGAATATAGTCAATTGAATAATGTCAAAATTAAGGGCACATCCACTTCACATGGCGATCCGACCGGAGTGGGTTTTCAAATAGATTTCAGAGGTTTCAAGTTATCCTATACTTCAGATACCGCTTATTTTGATGGATTGGGCAAGGAACATAAGGATGCAGATATTCTTATAGCCAGTGTATTGAGGCCGGGAAACCGTTCAATCAATGGTCATATGTGTACACGCAACTTTATGGATTTGATTGAGGAAGTACAACCTCAGGTTGCAGTAATGACACATTTGGGGCTAAAAATGATTTCAAGCAATCCTGTAACTGAAGCTAAAAAGATTTCTAAAAAAACTGGTGTCAAGACAATTGCCGCATATGATGGATTGTCATTTAATGTCAATTACAATAATCCAAAGAGATTCAGGCTGATTTCCCTTAAGGATGTTCAGTCATCCATTCATAGCACCAGTCATGCACTGTATGAAAGTGAAAGAAAGAATTCCTACCAATTAGCTTTCAAACATAAGGAATTTGATGAGTTTTCAATGCTAAGAAAACGTTAGTGTTATATATTCAGGTTTGCGGGATGAATGAATCCTGAACGAATCATGTGGTCTGCAAGAACAATTGCAGTGCTTGATTCGGCTACTGCTGTCACTCTTGGACAGATGCAGGGATCATGACGTCCTTTTATTTCTATTTTTTTGTTTTCCATTTTTTCCAAATCAATTGAATCCTGACATTTGGAAATGGATGGGGTTGGCTTGACTGCAATTCTGGATACGATTGGCATTCCATTGCTCATGCCTCCAATTATTCCTCCAGAGTTGTTTGTTTTTGTTGTAACTTTATTGTCATTAATTTGGTATTCATCATTAATCTGTGAGCCGGTATGGGTTGATACGTCAAATCCAAGGCCGATTTCAACTCCTTTCACTGCTCCGATGTTCATTAAAATTCGTGCCAAGTCACCATCAAGTCTGCCGAAAACAGGTTCTCCCAATCCTTGAGGAACATTAACTGCAATAGTTTCTACAATACCTCCAATAGAGTCTCCAACTTCTTTTTTTGCTAAAATTAATTCTTCCATTTCTTTTGCGGCTTTCAGATCCCCACAGCGAACAGGATTTTTTTCAATATTTTCTTTGAGGGTTTCAAAATCATGTTTTGAAGCTTTAATGTCTCCGATTTGAGTAACATGGGAAATGATTTCAATATTGTGAATTTTTAATAATTTTTTGGCTATGGCTCCGCCAATAACATGGCCAATTGTAACTCTGCCGCTTCCACGACCTCCTCCATTATAGTCATAGTTTCCATATTTGCTCATCCAGCCGAAATCCCCATGAGACGGGCGAGGAGTATTTTTAAACATGGAATAGTCTTTTGATTTCTGATTTTTATTGAAAACAACTCCGGCAATTGGAGTTCCGTCAGTTTTTCCTTCAAATATTCCTGACAATATCTGAACTTCATCATCTTCTTTTCTTGGGGTGGTAACGCTGCTGGTTCCAGGTTTTCTTTTGTTTAATTCTTTTTGTATATCTTCAGCACTTAATTCAAGGTTTGCTGGGCATCCGTCAACAATGGCACCTACTGCAACACCATGGCTTGAACCAAATGTTGTGACTTTAAATTTTTCTCCTATTGAATTTGACATGTTTGGCCTCATTTTAACAATTAGTTATCTATTTGAAATTTTAATTATTTATTATTTTAGTAATATTTTAAATATTTTCAAATCAAATTATTAACTAAGTGATTATTATGGAATTTCCAACTACAAGAATGAGAAGACTTAGAAAAAATGCTAAAATCAGAAATATTGTACGTGAAACCAAACTTCAAAAAGAAGACCTGATTTATCCAATTTATTTTAAGGAAGAATTGGAAGGAATGGAAAAGGAGGAAATATCTTCACTTCCAGGTGAGTTCAGGTATTCTTTGGATAGTGGAGTGGAGTTTGCCAAACAATTGGAATCTAAGGGATTGAAATCTATAATTGTATTTGGAATACCAAAAGAAGAAACTAAAGATGAAATTGCGACTCCTGACTACTCAGCAACAGGCATTGTTCAAAAGGCGATTCGCAAACTTAAAAATGAAACCAATCTTGTGGTTATAAGTGATGTCTGTTTATGCCAATACACTTCACATGGGCACTGTGGAATGATTGTTGAAAACGAGGATACTGACGATGGAATTGAGATATTGAACGATGAATCACTTCCAATCATTGCAAAAGTTGCGCTGTCTCATGCGCAGGCAGGTGCAGATATAGTTGCCCCTTCTGATATGATGGATGGAAGGGTTGGTGCCATTCGTGAAACATTGGACGAAAACGGATTTTATAATGTCATGATAATGTCCTATTCTGCAAAATATGCCTCTGCATTTTATGAACCGTTCAGAGTTGCCGCTTGCTCATCCCCTCATGCGGGAGACAGGAAATCCTATCAGATGGATCCTGCCAATGCAGTTGAAGCAATTAGGGAATGTGAACTGGATGTAATCGAAGGTTGCGACTTTTTGATGGTAAAGCCTGCACTTCCGTATCTTGATGTCGTTCGCATGGTTAAGGATGAGTTCATGTTGCCATTGGTAGCTTATAATGTAAGCGGAGAATATGCAATGATTATGGCCGCCATTGAAAAAGAATTTTTAACAGAGAGAGCCATTTTAGAATCACTGCTTTCTATTAAAAGAGCTGGAGCCGACTTGATAATCACTAATTTTGCCCCATACTTACTTTTAAACGGGTTGATATGATGAAGCAAAATGAAATTGCAAAAATGGTTCAGATTGCCTCAGCTCTGGAGGTAAGCGGTTATCCGAAGCCTGGAAATGTTCACAGAACTCGTGATTTTCCAGATATGGAATTTGAAGATTTTGTAATCAGTGGAATTGTAATTGGAGATACAATTCGTGAAGCCTGCACTGATGTGGATGTAGACAATCCTATGCTTGGAAAATACATATTGCAGGCGGTAGCTGAAACTGACCGGTGGATTAAAAACAATACCAACTTGGGAATTGTCATGATGACTACACCAATTGCAGTTGCAGCAGCCATCAGCGACTCGTTTGAGGATATTCGCGAAAACGTTAAACTGGTTATGGGAAATACTTCGGTTGATGATGCATGCGATTTGTACGATGCAATCAACATTGCTGATGCCGGTGGAATGGGTGACCAGGATGAGTATGATGTGGCAAGTGATAGTGCTAAGCAGGAGTTGCGGGACAATGGTCAGACAATGTATGATGTTTTGAAAATCTCAGCTCCTTGGGACATGCTTGCCCGTGAGATGACTTCGGATATGCCTGCAGTTTTTGAAATCGGTTATCCGACTTATCATGAGTTGATCAGGGATAAATCTAAAACTGATGCTTGCGTTTTGACATTTTTAACAATTCTGTCTCAAGTTCCTGATACCTTGATTTCAAGAAAATACGGATCAGATGAAGCATTGAAAATTTCCATGATGATAAGGGATTTGCTTAAATTAAAGGACAGTCCGGATTTTGGTGATAGGCTTAATGAATTTGATGATTATCTATTCGAAAATAAGTATAATCCGGGGACCACTGCGGATTTGACTGCGGCTTCTATTTTTGTAAGTTATCTGAAGGATTATTTTGATTTGAAATCATCATGATTTCTTTTTTTATTATTTTTGTAAAATTTAGTTTACTCTTGTTATTTTTCAAATTAATTTGTTTGATTAATCTGGAACAAAATTTTTCTCCGAATATCTTTTTATTTTAATTAAAACTAATTTATTATTCTTATTTTACGGATTTGTCACTAAATTTTAAGTTAATTTTTATAATCATGATTAATTATGATTAATTTTATTTTTTGTATTTTTTGCAATTAATTGATTAGTGTAAAGCGGATTTAACTTATTTTCAATTTTGTTTGTTTTATTTTCAATTTTTATTTATTTTGATAGTTTCTATTTAATTATTTATTTTTTTAAATAATATTTAATATTTTTATAATTTTTTAGATTTTGTATAGAAATATTTATATATTATTAATTTTAATATTTATTTGACTTAACTTTAATTTTTTTAAAATACAATTGAATTGTTAAGTCGAAAATTGAAGAGGTTTAAATAAATGTTTAAATTTGATAAAGAACAAGAAGTTTTTGACTTCGCTGGAGTCAAAATGGGTGGACAACCGGGGGAATATCCTACAGTTCTTGCAGGAACAATTTTCTACGGTGGACACAATATTCTTAATGATGAATTAACTGGTGACTTTGATAAAGCTAGGGCTGAACAACTGATTAATGATATGGCTGCCATTTCGGATGTAACTGGTAATCCCTACATTGTACAAGTTTTCGGACAGACCGTTGAGGCCCTTCCAAAGTATATTGAATATGTTGGTGAAATCTGTGATGCTCCATTTCTTATAGATTCAACTTCCGGTGATGCAAGAGTTGCTGGTGCACAGTACGCTGATGAAACTGGATTAACAGAAAGAGCAATATACAACTCAATCAACATGGCTGCAGATAAATCCGAACTGGATGCACTTGCTGAAACAAACATTTCCGCTTCCATTATATTGGGATTCAATCCAATGAATGCTACCGTTGAAGGTAAAATGAACATGTGGGAAAACGGAGATGACGGAGCATATGAAAAAGGGTTACTTGAAGTAGCTGCTGAATGTGGTGTGGACAGATTCATGATGGATACTGCAGTAACTCCATTAGGTCAGGGTGCAGGTATTGCCGCCAGAACATCTTTTGCAGAAAAAGCAAAATGGGGTTATCCTGTAGGATCTGGAATTCACAACGTTCCATCAGCATGGGACTGGTTAAGGGAATATAAAAAGGCTGGAAACAAAACTGCATTTACCGTTTGTGATATTGGCGCAAATATCGTACAGGTAATGTGTGCTGGGGATTTTGTTTTATTTGGACCTATTGAGAATGCAGACATTGCATTCCCTGCCGTAGCTCAAACAGACATGTTTATCTCTGAAGCTGCAAAACCATTGGGAACAGAGCCTGTTGATTATCACCCTATGAACAAATTGGTATAAACTTATCTAATTAAGACATTTCAGACCTCAACGTCGATTTGTTGTAATATCATGAAAATGATATTTTCAAATCTAAACATTAATCCAAAATACCGAATTAGCACTGGATCAAGCACATCCAGTGCTTTAATATTGTTTGTGACTTTTTTTGCTTTTGTGATTTTGTGCTTTGTTGCACTTGCCTAAATTATATTCACTTTCCCAACAGACATCTTTACCACTAATATTAAAGGGTGTAAAGATGAAAGATAATGAGAATAAAACAAGTGAATATCAATATTTGTTGGATATGGCTGACAGATTATGGCTTCAAGACAAATTTGAGGAAGCATTGGAAATTTTAGATGAGATTCCTCATGACTGCAAGGAATATTCTACCTCCCTGTACATGAAATCGATGATTATGGGCATGAGGGGAGATAAGGAAAATTCATTTAATGCGTTCAAGGAATTTATATTTGAGGAATTCGGTCCGGATTTTGTTGATATGGATGAGGAATATAAGCCAATTGATATGAATGATCCTGAAGAATTGTTTTATTGTGGTTTAACTGAATTTTATATTTTTAATGATTATGAGAGTGCCATTAAATATTTTGATTTGTCTTTAAAGTTGAACGATAATCAAAATGAAGTTTTGCGCTACAAGGCATTGTCCTATGCATATTCGGGAAAGCTCAAAAAGGCAATTAAAACAATTGATGTTTTAATAAAAATCGATTCTGATAATCCGGCATACTGGAATGATAAGGGAATGATTTTATCTCAATTGAATCATATCTCCAAGGCTCATAAGGCATTTGATAAGGCTATTGAAATTGAGCCAGCTTCCATTCCCTGGACAAATAAGGGAATTTTATATTATAGGGTAGATAATTTTGATGAAGCTCTGGAATGTTTTAAAAAAGCAATAAAATTGGATTCTAGTGATATTGAAGCTATAGTTAGTTTGGCAGGATTGTATTCGAAGTTGGAGGATTATGATGCTGCAGAGAGATATTTTGAAATGGCAGAAAAAGTCGATGAAGGGAATATTGTCTATCTCGTTGAGCGCGGAAAGCATTTGCTCAATCAAAATCAGTTTAAAAAGTCAATAGAATATTTTGACAGGGCTTTGGAAATTGATAATGAATTGGCAGATGTATTGATGTATAAGTCTATGGCTTTAAGTGAGATGGGTATGGACTGTGAATCTGAAGTCTGCTTTAAAAGGGCCATTGATTTGGATCCGGATTCAATCAATATTTTTGATGAGGTTTTGATAATTGAGGAATAATATTCTATTAAATGTTTAAAATATTTTGAGAAATGGGTTTTGACCATATATTTATTAATGGTTTTAAACATATATCATTATAT
Organism: Methanobrevibacter sp.; assembly: GCF_045120835.1. Lineage (GTDB taxonomy): Archaea > Methanobacteriota > Methanobacteria > Methanobacteriales > Methanobacteriaceae > Methanocatella. The sequence continues at coordinate 44,703 of NZ_JBGVFE010000034.1, read as the reverse complement.
TATTAATCTTAAATCATGGTGTTTAAATGAGTGAGGATATTGAAAAAACCATTAGTGAATTACATATTTATGAAAAGAAACTTCTAAAGGAACTGGAATCCAATCCAGAAGTTACTCCAAATGAAATAGCCGAAAATACCGGAATGGACATAAAGTCAGTAATGAGTGCGGCAGGGTCACTCTCTTCAAAAGACATTATTGAAGTCGATAAAAAGGTCGAAGAAACATATTCATTAACCAAGGACGGCCTCAAATATGCTGAAGAGGGACTTCCTGAACGTAAGATATTGAAGGCTTTGGCTACCAAAGACCAAATTGAGATGAAGGATTTGGCTGACGAAGCCGGAATTGATAAAAAGGAAACAGGCATTGCAATCGGATGGTTGCGCCGTAAGAACTGGGCTCAAATTGACAAGGGAGTAGTTAACATCACTGAATTTGGTAAAGATTTCGTTTCCAAAGCAGGTGGGGATGAAAAGGTATTGGATTATCTTAAAGCTAATGCTGATGGAGTTAAATTATTCACTGATGATTTGATGGATGGCTTTAAAAAGTTAACCGGTAGAAAAAACATATTGAATATTAAAAAAGAAACCTCACATTCATTTAAAATTTTACCAAAAGGTGAAGCTATCCTTAGACATGGTTTTGAAATTAAAGAGCAGGCCACTCAATTAACACATGAACATCTAAAAGAAGGTGAATGGAAAAGCCTCGAATATCGTCCATATGATATCAATGCTGAAGCTCCGATAGTATTTGCAGGCAAAAAGCATCCATTGAGGGTAATCATTGATGAGATAAGAGAAATCTTTTTGAATATGGGCTTTTCGGAAGACAATGGAGACTATGTTGAATCTGCATTCTGGAACTTTGATTCACTCTTCCAGCCTCAAGATCATGCTGCCCGTGAAATGCAGGATACATTTTATCTTAAAAATCCTCTAACTTGTGATTTGCCTGATGATGCATTGGTAAAACTCACTGCAGAAACCCATGAAACCGGTGCGGATACAGGTTCCATTGGCTGGCAATATGACTGGAGTGAAGACATCGCAAGGCAAAGTGTCTTAAGAACTCATACAACTGGAATATCTACAAAACACCTGTTTGAACATGAGCCTCCAATCAAAATGTTTTCAGTTGGCAGGGTATTCAGAAGAGAAACTTTTGATTATAAACATTTGCCTGAGTTCCATCAGGTGGAAGGTCTTGTCTGTGATGAGGGCATTAGTTATCAAAATCTTTTAGGTACTTTAAAGGAGTTTTACAAGAAATTAGGTTTTGAAGTCAGATTCAGACCGGCTTACTTCCCTTACACTTACTTGTCTACTGAAACTGAGATTTATCTTGAAGAAAAAGAAAGCTGGATTGAACTTGGTGGAGCGGGAATGTTCAGGCCTGAAGTTTTAAAACCTCTCGGCATTAACCAGCCTGCTTTGGCATTCGGTTTAGGTATTGAAAGACTTGCAATGATAAGATATGATGTTGAAGACATTCGTATGCTTTACAAAAGTGACATTAAATGGCTACGTGAATTGCCTACCGCTAATGGAGTTAAGTTATAATGTCCATTAAGTTGATTTCCTGGAATGTAAATGGTATTAGGGCAGTCTCCAAAAAGGAAGAATTTTGGGACTGGTTTGACAATACTGATGCGGATATTATTAACTTTCAGGAAGTTAGGGCTACAGAAGATAAGATTCCCAAGAAATTAGCTAATGTTGATGGTTTTCATCAGCATTTCAATGAAGCTGAAAAGAAAGGATACAGTGGAGTCGGAACATACTCCAGAATCAAACCTTTAAATGTAACTCTGGGGTTGGGTGTTGAGGAACTTGACTCAGAAGGTAGGGTTTTAAAAATAGAGTATCCTGACTTTATATTATATAATATCTACTTCCCAAACAGTGGAATGAATGCAAAAAGACTGGATTTCAAGGTTGATTTTTGCAATGCTTTGCTTGAACAATTGGTGGAACTTAAAAATGAAGGCAAAAACCTTGTTATTACAGGGGATTACAATATAGCTCATAATCCAATTGATGTGTACAATCCCAAAAACTGTGAAGGAAAATCCGGATATCTGCCTGAGGAAAGGGCATGGTTGGACCAATTGGAAGAGGCAGGCTTTATTGATACCTTTAGAATGTTTGATGAAGGTGAAAATAACTTTACTTGGTGGAGCTATAGGACTCGTGCACGTGAAAGAAACGCCGGGTGGAGACTTGACTACTTTTATGTAAATGAAGAAATCAAGGATAATGTAAAATCAGCTGAAATTTTAGATGAAATTTATGGTTCAGACCACTGTCCTGTGACTTTAGAATTAGAATTTTAAGATTTGGTGATTATAAAATAGTATTTACATCACCAATATTGTCCATAATTGTAATGTCTAATTTTTCTTTTTTGATATAATCCCTGTCGTCTTCGGTAACATCGGAATTTACAAGAATCGCTTTCATTCCTGCATTGACTGCACCTAATGCATCTGCTTTAAATTTATTACCGATCATCACGGATTTTTCGGGATTTCCTTTCATTTTTCTAAGGGCCACGTCATAAATTAATCTGTTTGGTTTTTCTTTACCGACCGCTTCGGAAGTGATGACTTCATCGAAAAATGAATGGATGTTGAGTCTTACAAGTTTTTCCCATTGTTTTATAATCAATCCGTTGGATATGACTGCTAGGCGATATCCTTGACTTTTGAGATAGATTAATGTATCAATGGTCTCTGGAAATGGTCTTAAAAGTGCCATTTTAACATTGTGGTATGTAATCATCCCAAGTGCTACAAGCATAGGATCCTCATGGCCTAAAACAACCTGGGTCAAAACATTAAAATGTTTCCCGTAATTGGATCCCTTTTCACGAATAATTGTTTTTAAAACACCATATGCTTCATCTTTGTCAAGAGGCAGTCCATTATCAACCATCAATCCAATAGCTGCTTTTCTTGCGGTTTCAGCAAAATCAGATGTGTCAAGTAATGTACCATCTATATCAAAAAATACAACACGGTCATCATCATTTTGAATCATATGATTTAAATTATAATCTTAAAAATATTTAAGTTTTTAGAAAAATGCGTCGAGACTTTGCTGGACTTCACCTGCAGCAATGTCCTGCAAATCTTTTTTGGTATATCCAAATGAATACATGATTCTTTCAACAGCGGGAATCAGCTGATTGTTGATGTAGTAGTCCTTATCATAGTCATAGCCTTCGCTATATTCATAGGGAACCGCTCTTTGGCTAATTGAACCTTTTCCCTTAACAATGATGTACTGTATGATGGTTCCGCGTGAAACCTTGATGCCATGGTCCTCGATTTTTTGGGCGGCAACCACATGTGGTCCAACTTGTTTGTACTGGTTTAATGGTTTGGTAATCTGTGTGTGAATGATGAGTTCTTTTTTGTCAACTTCTCCTTTCTTAAGTCTTTTTAGAACTTTTTTAACTTCACTGATGGCTTTGTTTGAATCCCCTTCTTTAAGGATGGCCATTAATACGGCTTCCTGGGTGTTTTTAACGATGGGCGCCCAGTCTCTTCTAACCAGTTCCAGACCTTTGGCGATAATTTCTCCATCTTCAATTACGGCATATCTTTTTTTGCTAACAAAGAAACCTCTTCTGTAAAATCCTTCATATTCTAACTCCATACTTTCCGGAAGGGTTGAATTGAGGTATTTTAAGAATTCATGAGCTTTTGCTTTAATTTCAGCTTCAAGTTCCAATTGCTCTTTTGTCTCTTGAACCATCTTGACACCTAATTAAATTATGTCGCTTTTAGTTTTAATATTTTTCTAATACAATTTTTCATACTGAATTCAATTTTATTGCTTTAATATTCTTTTATTCATATTAAAAAATCTTATTATTACTTTTCACGTGCTCTCGGACTTTTATTATATATGAAGTTTGATATAGTTAGTGTGAGGTTTGATAAAATGAAAAAAAGATTAATCTCAAGTTATGACGAAATAAATGATACATTTGTAGGCAAGGTTGACGGTGAAAAGGGCTATTGTGCAGATTATGGAATTTCAGACGGAATATATTTGGGAATCAACAATTCAAATTTCCCAAATTCAATCATTGTTCCACAAGCTTCAAAAGTTCTCGATACATCAAAAGAAACTTTGGAAAGTCCGGATGTTAAAATCAACATTAATTGTGATGATATTTTTATCCATTTTGACTTGTGCATTGAAGATTCAAAAATCTGTTCCATAACCTGTAAAAACAGCTTTGGAATTCCAAAAATGGAATGTTTGATTGATAGTAACATCTAGGTGTTACTGTCCTTATTTTTTTCAATCAATATTAAATATTACTTAATTCAATAGTTATATTGAAAATCAATTTGGAGGAAAATACTATGAAAGATTCAAAAATTAATGTTAGCTCTGGCGATGAAATTGTGATTGTTGTTCCTGAGGAAGCAATTGAAGATGGAGAGTTAGAAATTGATTTGGATGAATTGGGTATTGATGTTGAATCTTTAGACGAAGATGTTAATATTGTTATTCAAGTTGAAGGTCAAGAGGAACTTGATGATGACATTTTTGATGATGAAGATTTCTTAGATGAACCTAATGAATGGTATTTTGATGACGATCCTTATGGGGTAGTCTATTACGAGTTTCCTGAAGAAGATGATGAGGATTAGTTAAAATGGTTAAGGAAGTTCCTTATTATGCGCTTGATGAAGATGGTAATGTGGATTTGATTTCATCAAGTGGGGAAGCTTATATCGATGATGACGATTTAAGAGAACTGCTTGTTGAGCTTCTTGGAGACAATATTTCCAATGAAGAAATTCAGGAAATTCTTGATGCAGCATCGAATAAGGATATAAGCGAGGAAGAATTTGATAAATTGGTTGATGATTTCATTTTAAAAAACAAAAAGTAATTTTTCTTATTTTTGGCTCTGAAATATAACATTTATATATAATGAAAAAGTAATATTTTATTATCATTATTCTTTAAGGCTCTTTTTTGCTCTCAAAAATTAGGCTGTTATTTTTCTTGCATTCAGTTTAATTGAAAAGAGGCTTGAAGACTGCGATTATTATATTATTAATTATATTTATTAGGTGAAATAATGGCAATTTCTCAAGGAAAATCAACTAGAAGTCCATCTGGTGCAAGAAATGTTGCAAACCGTGGAAAAAGAAAATCAGAATTAGGAAGAGACCCAGCTGAAACTAGGTTAGATGAAAAAAGATTAAGAAAAATCAGAACCCGTGGTGGAAATGAAAAACTCAGATTAGCTACTGGTAATAAAATCAATGTTACTGATGCTAACGGTAAAACCCAAATCGTAGACATCTTAGGAGTAATTGAAAACACCGCAAACCCTAACTACGTAAGAAGGAACATCATTACCAAAGGTGCTATTGTAGAAACCCCTGAAGGTAATGCTAAAGTAACATCTAGACCTGGTCAAGATGGAGTTATTAACGGAATTTTAATTTAAAGATTTTTTCTTTAAATTCTCTTTTTTTATCAATTTTTTCATAATTTTATATACTTGTTTTAACAAATATTATTTTGTTAATTATATTTTTAATTAGGAGATAAAATGTCAGATGAAAAAATTAATATGAATCATGGTGCTGGTGGAGAAGTAATGGCGAATTTGATTGCCAGCACAGTTTTAGATAATATCACTAAAAAAAGTGTCAATGGTGGTATTAGCTTAGATGACTTAGATGATGGTGCATCAATTCCTTTGGGAGATTATGAAATTGTTTTTACAACTGATGGACATACAATCGATCCGTTGTTTTTCCCTGGGGGAGACATTGGCAGGATATCTGCTGCAGGAACAATTAATGATGTTTCAGTAATGGGTGCTCAGCCGTTAGCTATTTCAAATGCAATTATCATGCAGGAAGGTTTTCCAATTGAAGATTTGGACAGAATAATGAAATCTTTAAATGAAACTTGCAAGGAAGTTGATGTTGCAGTAATTACCGGTGATACTAAGGTAATGCCTCAGGATAAGCTTGAAGGTATTGTTATGGTAACAACAGGTATCGGAATTGCTAAAAAAGGTGAAGTTGTTCGTGATTCAGGCCTTGAAGTTGGTGATAAGATCATTGTCACCGGAAGTTTGGGCGATCATGGAATGAGCATCATGTCATTTAGGGAAGGTTTCGGTTTTGAAACAGATTTGAAGTCTGATGTTGCTCCTATGTGGAATATTATTAAAAAAGCTTTGGAAATTGGTGGAGTTACTGCAATGAAAGACCCTACCCGTGGAGGTTTTGCAAATGCGATTAATGAAATGGCCTCCAAGGCAGGAGTTGGTGTTGTACTCGAACAGGATGCAATCCCAATTAGAAAAGAGGTGCATGCTGTTTCTGAAATGTTAGGTATTGATCCATTTGAAGTAGCTAATGAGGGAAAAGTTGTCATGGGCGTTAAGGCGGATAAAGCTGAAGCAGTCCTTGAAGCTATTAAAGGCGAAACCTATGGTGAAAATGCAGCAATTATAGGGGAAGTTGTCGAAGGCGATTATGTTGTTGTCAACACTCCGATTGGTGGTGAAAGAATTCTTGAAGCGCCAATAGCGGATCCAGTTCCTAGAGTTTGTTAAGGTGATAATGTGGCAAGTATATTTACTAGAAGGGTAGTAGCGTATGTTCTTGATTTTTTTGTAGTCTCAGCATTTTTATGGATAGTGTCCTATTTCCTATTTGCTGTTGTAGGCGCAAAAAACGTTTATCAGGTTTATCAGTATCTGCCATTTGTAGTGCCGGTTTTAATTCTTGTCTACTTTGTAGTGTGTGAAAAACTCTTCGCTGCCAGCGTTGGCAAAGCGATGATGTATTTGGAAGTCAGGTCAAGAAATGGAGCTCGCATTTCCTGGTTGCAGGCAATCGTACGTAATTTAACCAAGATGTTTTGGATTCCTATAATTTTTGATTGGCTTATAGGTAAATTCTTACGTACTGACAGGCTATTTAATAATATTACCAGGACTACTGTGGTTGATGATCATTTTTAGGATTTGAAATTTGATAATATGATAAAAAAAGTTCAGGTACTTTGGTATTTAAACAAAGAAGATTTGGAAAATTACTGTATAGATTTTAAGGAGTATAAATCCCACAAGCTTGAAGGCTATGAGATTGTCGACGTTGATGAGGATCTGATTTATGACTTGTGTGACCGAGATCCTGATAGACTGGAGCCTTTGGGCTATTTCAAAAATGTCAAGGAACTTGAAAAATATCTCTCAGATACCATTACCAACAATGAGTTTGACTTGGAACTGGATTCTCCGGAACTTAAAGATAAAATTCAAAAGGCTATCGATTCTGTTGAATTCAGTGGTGAAGATTATTATATATCAATTGGTGAAGGAATCGGAAATGAGAATACAAGGATTGCCAGCTGGTTTGATTCACTTAGAAAGGAATATAACAGTTCTTCAAAGGACAACATCTGGGTTTTGACAGTCACCGGTTATGACCCTTATGATCTGTCTTTGACCGGCAGAACATTGTCATATGTTTTGGCAGATATTCTAAACGTAACCGAGGCATCACTTGATAATCTGATTCCAAATAAGGGACACATTAGCATTGAAGAATGGAATGAAATTTTGGATAAGGTATATAAGAAAAATAAGATATATTTGGGCTTAAACAGAGTTGTTTAACTACACTTCTCCCTTTTTAAATTCACTTGGAGTGAAATACGATATTTTGGCAAGCCCATTGTCCAGTAATTCCCTGTTGATATTTTCGCTGTCAGTATAGACAATAGCTAATGTGCGACCATACCTGTCTTTCGGCTGTTTGTCATCAACATCAAGATACACTGTTTTTCCAAGACATTTGTCACTGACAAAGTTCTTTGCTTCGCTTATTTTAACATTGTTGTCGGGAGTGCCGACCTGTACCAGTTGTACCCGTCCAACTCCGTAAACCTGGATGGTGTTTCCATCAATCACTTCAAGACATTTTCCCACTTTTTCATAATGTATGGTAGTGTTATTAATTGTCAGTGTCCCCGTTTGGTTTTCTTGAGTATTTGTATCCTCTAAAAATGAATTGGCCAGGGTTACGATAATAGTTATTAAAAATACGATTAATAATATATATGATATTGTTTTTTTGTTCATTTTAATCCTTTGAATGTTCACAATCCTTTTTAAATCTGCAGGACTTGCATTTTTTAGGATTTTTGGTAGCCATAAATGGTTTGGTTCCATCAAATAATCCTTGCATTCTGTTGATTGTGAATTCGATTTCCTTTTCAACTTCGGGAGTAAATATTTCAATCCAGAATAGGTTTTCGGTTCCCCGTTCCCTTAATGCGGCTTTGATTTTTCTATCGTCGCCGGTCATGTCCTTGTATGCAAGGCAATATGCCCTTACCTGATTCATTGTCGATTCATATGGGGTTCTTCCGGGTTTGTCATCTATTATTACAATTTCATCCGGTTTCATCCAGATTTCATCAATATATCCTCTGATTCCATAATTCGAAGACACTACAAAGCATTCTCTGGACATTATTGCATTTGTTCTGGAAGCTTCAACTGCATCTTCAAAGGTTGAGGGGGTTGAATCTTTTTTGAAGATGTCTTCAAGTTCCTTATGAATCTGGGTGCCGTGGGTCATTGCTCTTGTTGGCTGGGTTTCCACGCCCTCTACATATTCAAGATATATCTGATACTCGCAATATCCCTGCTGGTTGAGCCAGCTTATCGGGAAATTGTTTTTCCCTTCAATAATTTGAAGGCCTTTTATTGAAGGGTGCTCTTTACTTTCATATGTTCTTTCATATCCTGTTATGTTTTTCTGTAGCATGATTTTGTTTTTTGTAATTGGTAGTATAATTAATTAACTTCTAAAAATATATATTAATCTCATGCATTATGTCAATTCAAAAAGTATTCTTTCGGCCAAAAACGGGATGAACCTGTACCGTGGTTGTAGTCATGGTTGCATATATTGCGATTCTCGAAGTGAAATCTATGGAATGGATCATTCTTTTGAGGATATTGAAGTAAAAAAGAATTCACTTGATTTGCTTAAAAAGGAACTCATCAAAAGGTCTCCGTCAATGATTGGCTGCGGGGCTATGAGTGACCCGTATATTCCGCTAGAAAAAAAGATTGAATACACACGTTCCGCACTAAAACTGATTGACAGATATGGCTTTGGTTTTACCTGCATTACAAAGTCAGATTTGATTTTAAGGGATCTTGACCTGCTTAAAAGGATTAATGAGAAAACAAAGGTTGTCGTTCAAATGACATTGACTACTGCTGATGATGAGTTGTGTGGCATTCTGGAGCCGAATGTTTGTCCAACTTCAAGACGTGTGGAGGTTTTAAAAACTCTAAATAATGAAGGGATTCCTACTGTGGTGTGGCTGTGTCCGATTTTACCTTTTATCAATGACAGTGAAGACAATATTAATTCAATCATTGATTGTTGTATTGAAAGTGACGTTTGTGCAATGCTGTGTTTTGAAATGGGCCTGACTTTAAGGGAAGGCAACCGTGAGTATTTCTATAATGCATTGGATGAAAATTTTCCGGGATTGAAAGAGCAGTACATTGAAAAATTTGGGCAGAACTATGTCTTGCCAAGTCCAAATAATCGTAAATTAATGTCTATTTTTAAAAGAAGAACTTCAGATGCAGGGATTTTAACAGATAACAATGAAATATTTGAATATCTATCACAATTTCCTCAAAAAAGCATTCAATCGAAACTGATATAATTTTAAATAGCTTGTTTTTCAAATATTAACATGATGAATTTCAAGGATTTGGAAATTTCTGATGAAATTAAGAAGGCTATTGGGAGTATGGGATTTGATAGTTTGACTCCCATTCAGGAAAAGGCAATTCCCGAAGCTTTAAAGGGTACTGACATTATTGGTCAGGCACAAACCGGTTCGGGAAAAACAATAGCATATGCAATCCCAATTATTTCAAAAATATTCGTTCCGGATAAATCTCCCCAGGCAATAGTGTTATGCCCTACAAGAGAGCTGTCCATGCAGGTGGCCTCAGAAATCTCAAAAGTTGCAGCAAACATTAAAAAACTAAAGGTTTTAGCTGTTTACGGTGGTCAGCCTATTGGAAAACAAACCAGAGTTCTTAAAAAGGGAGTTCATATTGTTGTTGGAACTCCTGGTCGTGTAATTGACCATATTGATAGGGGCAATTTGGATTTGATTGGTATAGAAAGCGTTGTTTTGGATGAAGCTGATGAAATGTTGGAAATGGGTTTTAGGGAGGATATTGAAACAATTCTGGCCAATACTCCTCATCAAAGACAGACTTTGCTTTTTTCAGCTACACTTCCTAAAGAAATAAAGCAGATTGCCAAAAATTATCAGAATAATCCTAAATTTATTAAAATAGCCAACAAAAGGAAAAACATTCCGAAAATCACTCAATACGCTTTTAGATGTGATATAAAATATAAATTTAATTCATTGACAAGACTGATTGAGGCATATGATGTTAATTTGGCTTTGATTTTCTGCAATACCAAAAAAAGTGTCGATTTTGTTTTCAAACACCTTAAAAAAGAGGATTTTAAGGTTGACAGTCTTCATGGAGACATGACGCAACAGGTTAGGGATAAGGTAATGAACAAATTCAGAAATGGCAATATAGATGTTTTGGTTGCAACCGATGTGGCTGCCAGAGGCTTGGACATTGCCAATGTTGACGTTATAATCAATTATGACGTGCCTCAAAACATTGATGATTATATTCACAGAATTGGACGCACGGCAAGGGCTGGAAAAACAGGTTTTGCTTTTACCCTGATTTCAAAGGATGAGATTTCAAGGTTCAACAATATAAAAAATGATAAAAGAATCAAAATCACTGAAAAGGAATTGCCCACGCTTGGTGAAGTAAAATCCATTAAGATTGCAAAAGTTCTGGATGATGCGGGGTCGGTAATTCGTGGTGCTGATTTGAATGACTATATCAAAATTTTAAAAAATGAGTCCAAATATGATAATCTGGAACTTTCTGCGGCATTATTGAAGATGATAATGGAAAAATAGTTATTTTCCACCATCTATCATATTGAATTTGATTTTCTGATTTTCAAGTTCTCGGGTAAATGATTTGCTCATGTCTCCAACACATATTGCAAGAACATTCAACCCTTTACGGGCAGCATTTGCGGTAGCTTGAGGAGCAGCATATTCAATATCAATTTTTAAACCTAACTTTTTAGCAACAGCACGTGAAACAGTTCCTGCAATAGCAATTTTGTCTATTTCCTTTCCACTGTTGGTGCCTTTATCATAAACATTTTTTATCAGTTCCATATCGCAGGATTTTGATCCTCCTTCCTTAATTGTAGGAACATTGATGACGGTAACTTCGCCAACGTTCATGTCAATGAGTCCTGTCAGGTTAGTCAATGCAACGTCACTGTCTTTTTCAGCATCATCAAGCACAACTCCTGTTGCATTTTCTTCTTTTTTGTGGGCATATAATACTCCATCTTCCATAAACAATCCTACAATATCATCTTTTGAAAGTTTTTCTCTTGCAATTGCCGGCCAGATTGTTTTATAATGATTCATGGTCTCCAGGACTGAATCGGTATACTTTCTTAAGCTAATGGCATCTTTTTTAACCTTGTCGATACCGCTTTGAGTAATCTTGTATGGTGATCTTCCATCTTTGGAGGTTATATATCCTAATTCAATCAGTGTTTTAATATTTTCAGAAACAGCTTGTATTGTAATCCCTAATTTTTCAGCCAAATCTTTTTGTTTGAGGTGTGGGTCTTGTTTTGAAATTTCGCTTAATATTTGGAAATGTGTCAACGCACCTCTCTTTTTGAATGCTCTCATCATTTTCATTCCTCAATTTAAATTGATTAATTTTTATTTTTATCTTTACTAGTATATATACTAATTTGTTAGTTTGCCTTCAAGTTCATTATTGAATCGTTCAAGGAATTCAAGTTTTTTATCAATAGGTATGTAAGCACCGCAAGCCATTGAATGGCCTCCGCCACTTCCGCCAACTTTAGCAGAAATCTCACGGATTATATTTCCAAAGTGGATTCCATCATAGGAAAGCAGTCTAGAGCATCTAAGAGATATTTTTAATCCATTATCATCAGTTTGGGTAAATCCTATAACTGGTTTTTTCCAATTGCAGTATCCCAATATCATTCCGGTGATAGTTCCAACAATCTCAGGTTTAATGCCGGTTCCATCAAAATATTGCAAGTTTTCAAGTTCAATTATATTTGAATGTTCATTGTCTGCAACTTTTTCTATAGCTTGAGCCAAATTGCGTCTGTGGTCACGACTTACTGCCTCAAGTTCATCAAGTGAAACATATCTGTCTCCTTTCAGGACTTCCATAGCAATTTTTTCTTCGTGATTTCTTCCGCAGGCGTTCATCGCTGTTGAAAATTCAGATGCATCTCTCAAAAAGCTGGTTTCATCTTCCTTTAAGAATGTGTAGGAGTCGCCAATAATCAATTGAGGAATGTATTTTACATAGTTTCCGGGAACTACCTGGGCAATCATTGAGGACAGGCGCTGATAGAGTTTGCCTTTTTCTTCCATTGTGAGTTCATTCAATGTTTTTCTGTTGTTTTTTTCATCGATTCCAAGTTCTTCCAAAATTGCCATCGTTTCGGCAGTGTTATTTGTAATTGGAAGCTTGACATCATTAAAATATGAAAGAGCAATAAATAACGGACGTGTATTTCTTCCGTAAATGTTTAAATCATTTTTAAAGACTTCAAGATATCCGCCGTCGATTGCATCCTGTTGGATGATTTCATTCAATCCTTCAAAATGGCCGCTTTTTGTATTTTGCATATCTCCAATTGCTGAAAGCAGTCCTATCCAACTCAAATCATCATATCCAAATTCCTTTGCAAGAAAATAGCATAATCCTCCTCCGCAAACGTAATATGATCCGTCAATGCCATGATGAATGGGATTGATTTCCAGATAATCATATTCCTTGTTGTTTTTGTAGTCCAAATCTCTTAGGGGAGGATGGTGGTCAAGAATTATAATTTTTTGGTCTTTCTTTGCCTTGGTGTCAATGCGTTGGCCAGAGCCCAAATCCGAAAATATTGTAAGTTCATGGTCAAGTTCAATGTCATCCAGGACATCCAAGTTGACAAATTCAATTTCATGTTCTTTATCTTGTCTGTCTAGTATGGTTGATAGTATTGCGCCTGAACATATTCCGTCACAGTCAATATGTGAATAGACTTTAATGTCATCACATGATTCAATTATCTGCTTTGCAATGGCGTATTGTTCAGACATTAATTGTGGTATTTGCATAATAATCAGTGTCTTAATTCTTTTATTTCCAAGCTAACTTCACGTATAAGTTCCAATTTTGTTTTGTCCCATTCAACGAGCACTCTTCCAGATTTTTCATACCATTTTCCAGGATATGCAACATCTTTTTGAACACTGTGGGGCAAATTGAGTCTTTTCAAGGCTCTTTCGATTTCATTAAGTGTAGGATCTGCTACAGCATATTCCTTAGCTATTTTGCGCCCTTCCTTAAGGGTTAAATTCTTATCTAAATATTGTGGCCAGATAGTTATCATTTTTTTCACCTGTTGCTTTTTTCATTTAATGTTTTAAACAGCAGTTCCATCATGTCGGGAACTGTGTAGGTATCGGGGTAAATGTATGCAATGCCATATTTGTCCAGAACTTTTGCAGTGATTGGACCAATTGAAACCGTCAGTAAATTTTCAGACAATAGTTTAGCCATTTTTTCTTTATCGTCAACTATTTCAAAGAAGTTTTCAACAGTCAGAGGGCTTGTAAAGGTTATCGCGTCGATTTCCTTATTTTCAATTTTTGAGATCAGGTCTTTGACTGCTTTTTCATCCATTGGAAATAGTGATTTGTATGCTTCAGCTAAAATGACGGTATTTCCAAGTTTTTTTAGCTCTTCGGGTAGTACTGCTCTTGCAGAAGCGGTTCTTGGAATTCCGATGGTTTTGCCGGTGATGTTTCGTTTTTTAAACTCTTCGATAAGCCCTTCAGCTGTAAAGTCATCAGGCATCAAATCAACACTCAGGCCCTGTTTTTCAGCTAATTTGCCGGTTTTATTTCCAATGACTGCCAGTTTACAATTCAATGTTTTTATAAAGTCTGGATAAAACTTATTGAGTGAAACTATGGTTGTTGGTGAAGTAAATATAATCCAATCAAGTTCGTCTTTTCTTTTAACCAATTCTTTCAGTGAATCGGTATTGACAGGTTTTAAATCAAGTGTCGGAGCAAGAAAAGCCTTTCCACCCAATTTTTCAACAATTTCGCAGGCTTTCTGCGCTCTGTCTTTTGGTCTTGTTATTGCAACGACAGGTTTTGACATTTTTTATTACCCTCATTAATTTAATAGTGTAATATATTATGTTTATCTAATATGTGAAAGAATACTCCGACCTCTGTAGGTTGGAGATGAATTTCACAAAAAATGAAAGCTTTTTTTTTAAGATTAGTTTTCAAATGCTCTCTCACTTTGTTTATATAGGTATTATATTCATATATATTTTTTGTAGTGTTACTAATTTAAATCCTTTATAAGAGGGGGTTTTTATAGATTTAATGTTAGGTGTGTTTTTATGTCTGATGTTTTGACTTGTAAGTGTCGTATTAATCCTAATTGGGATATGGAGGTTGCTTTTTGGGATGCTTTTGGAGCTTCTCGTTTTGTTAGCAATAACGTTAGACAAGAAGTTAGACAAGCAAGAATTCACAACAAAATCATCGATAAAAATCATCTTGAATCTAGGGATGAGAAGATTAAGATTAATCGAAGTTTTTACAATGATTGTCTGCGTGAATTAAAGCATGAAAATCCATTTCTATATGAAATCGACTCTACTGCTCTGCAAGACTCCATAGAACGCCTACAAAAAGCATACCAGCGCTATGATAAAAGATTATCCGGTGAACCAAAAATTAAAACATTGAAAAATCCAGTGCAATCATTCACCATTAAAAATGTCAACAACAGCATACGAATCAAAGACAATTATATAAGGTTAAATAAATACGGTTTTATCAAATTACGTGGTCTGAGACCTATAATTGGTAGAATACAAACCGTAACCATCATATATGATAAAGGAAGATGGTATGCATCAATAACCTATAGATTAGAAATCCAAATAGATCCGCTTCCATTAACTGGTAAAAGTGTGGGAATTGACGTTGGTTTAAAAAATTATATCACATTATCGACGGGAGAGGTGATAGCCAAACCAGACACCAGCGATTTAGATGATAAAATAAAAAAACAACGTAAAATAATATCTCTAATTTTTTAATCCTCACAATATGGAAGCAACTACCTAAAAGCCGTATAAAAACTAAAAAAACTATAACACAAAAGAAACGACATAATAAAACGATTTTCATCACAAAATCAGCAAAAAACTAGTTACAGAATACGATATAATCGTAATGGAAAGCTTAAATATCAAAGGAATGCTAAAAAACAACAATATAAGTCCTGGAATTCATGATGCCGCATGGTATAAACTAAAACAAAAAATAAAATACAAAGCAGAATTATACGGTAAAACATTCGTTGAAATCGACCAATGGTTCGCTTCCACAAAAACATGCCATAAATGCGGCTTTAAAAACAACGACATAACCTTAAACGATAGGGAATGGAATTGCCCAAAATGCGGCACACAACACGAAAGAGACCACAATGCCGCAATCAACACTTAAACGAAGGATTAAAAACACTAGAAAAACAACCTAGAGGACCTGGGGGATAGCTTAGAATATTTCTATTCATTAGAATGGATTACCTAAGAATCTCCGACCTCTACAGGTCGGAGAGGTTCAAGATATATAAAATTTAAAATTAGATTTGAAAGAAAAATCATTCATATTTCAAGCCGTCAACAATGCCGATTAGTTTGGATGCCAAATCATATGTGACTTCCATAGGCTCATATGAATAGCACTCATAGACAACTGTTGCGATTCCCGCTTTGGAAGTGGGTTCGGTAATGTATGGAGGGCTTGATCTAAATTCCGGAGCATAATAGACTATTTCATCAAATTTATCAAGTATTTCATTCATGAACCTTGATGATTCATCATCAAATCCCGGAGCAAAGACAAAATTTGTTATTTCATAATCTCCAGGTCCTTTCGGTCCACGGTTTGAGTGGATATCCAAAAAGAGATCATAATTCTTGTCGATTATGTCATCCTTTACAAATTCACTGGCCAGAAGCTGGCCTTCAAGACGCCCTTCAGTCTCGGAGTCCTTATCATTGACATTGATGTTATACAGATAATAGCAACATTTCAAATCGTCACATGACATTAACTTATCAAACAGCGCTCTGTGAGATTTGCTTTCCAATGGATGCATTCCAATCAGGTATGCAATTTTAGTTTCGGATGAAACATCTCCAAAAGGGCCATGAACATATACGCTTCCCAAGTCATTTTCACCCAATAATTCGGATTCGTATTGCGTTGAGACAACCTGAGCTTCATCAGTAGGACCTTCTGGATACATTCAATCACCAAAAAAAGTAAAAAAAAGTGACCAGATTAAATCTAGTCTTCGGAAGGTGCTCTTCCACCTAATTCCTTGTTCAATTCATAAATCAGTCTGTTGTCACCGTCTGCCAATTTGGCTTTAGCGACCAGTTCCATGGCATTTTCCTCTTCTTCGACCTGTTCTTCAACAAACCATTGCAGGAAGTTGTTGGTTGCATGGTCCTTTTCCTCGATAGCAAGGTTAACCAAATCATTGATAAGGCCGGATACCTTTTTTTCATGTTCAAGTACATGTTCAAATGCAGCCAATGGAGAATCCCATTCGGTTTGAGGTGCATCAATTGCAGTCAAAGTTACGGAAGCTCCCCTTCTGATAATGTAATCATAAAATTTCATTCCGTGTTCCAATTCTTCTTCTGCCTGTACTCTCATCCAGTTAGCAAATCCTGCTAAGTCTTCATCTTCAAAGTAAGCTGCCATGGATAAATATAAATATCCAGAGTAAACTTCAGCATTTAATTGACCATTTAAAGCTTTTTCCATTTTTTCGGATACCATTTAATATCACCAATTTTAATTTTGTAACTGATTTCATATAAATATTAAGTAACAATTCGAACATATGATTAAGCATGATTGAAAAGTCCCTTTATGAAAATTACGAAATCCATTTTGATGAAGACATCAAACCCAATACTGACGATTATCTGTTTGTGTTTAATGAAAAAAGAGAATTATATTTGGATGATAATAAAAGATTACCTGATTCATTGGATGAATTTGATGTTGACTTCTGTTGGTATATCGGAGATTATAAAGGCAAAAGGGCTTTTGTTGCCAATGCCGAAAGCGATGAGTCATTCTATTCTCTGAAGGATGTTTATGAATTCAGCCATGACCTGTATCATATCGCCGGAAAAGCCGTTTTGGTAAGAGACTGGTACATATCACACAGGTTTTGCGGAAGATGCGGAGCTGAAACTCGATTAGATGAAAAGGACATGATGTTAAAATGCCCTTCATGCGGTCAAAACCATTATCCCCGCATCGCTCCTGCAATTATCGTGGCCATCAGAAATGGGGACAAACTTCTTATGGCAAAACACAGCTACCATGACAATATCCGTTACGCCCTGATAGCGGGTTTTGTGGAACCGGGAGAATCAGTCGAGGAAGCAGTGCACAGAGAAGTGTTGGAGGAAGTTGGAATTAAGGTAAAAAATCTGGAATATCAAAAAAGCCAGTCCTGGCCATTTCCAAATTCCCTTATGCTTGGATTTACAGCTGAGTACGATTCCGGAGACATAAAGGTTGACGGTGATGAAATTCTAAAGGCCAAATGGTTCGAAGCCGATGAGATAATCAGATACGGATCAGACATCAGCATCTCAGATTGGCTGATACAATCATTTATAGATTCATTAAAAAATTAAAAATCAAGTAACTGCCTAAGCAAGTTACTTGACTATTATTACGACTTTCTTGGTTGCCTTATTGTAGCAATTGTTACCCTTGAATGTCACTGTAGCTTTGAATTTGCCTTTTTTCTTTAGGTTTTTGATTTTGAATGTTGCCTTACCCTTAACGTTTGTTTTTGCATTGTATTTTTTGCCCTTGACATTTAAGTTAACCTTTACTTTAGATAATGGCTTATTCTTATTGGTCTTCAAAGTAATTGTATACTTTTTGACTTTAACAGATTTTTTGAAAGTCTTTTTGCCTGCACTCAGTTTAGGTTTTGCTTTTGTAACAATAACCTCAACTGATATAGAGGATTTACCATAATAATCATTTCCAGCAAAAGTTATTGTAGCCAAATATCTGTTTGGAGTCAATCCATCTGCAGACAACTTAACCTGACCATTTACATCAGTTGAAGGAGTATAAATTTTGCCATTCAAATCAATGCTCAGTCTAACCCCACTTAAAGCTTTACCGTTAATGTCTTTTAATGAGACAACAAGATATGCCCCTCCATTATAAACGGTGGTTAAGGATGAAGCAGAAATAACTGTGGCAATTCTTGCTTTAATATTCAATGTTGAGGCGCTTTGATTGAAGACAGAATTTTCGTCATATTTGACATTCACAGTTAGTGCTTCAGTAGTGTTCAGTTTATAGGCAAGTTTTGCAATTCCATTCTTGTCTGTTGTTAATGGATATGTTTTATTTTGAATAGTTAATTGGACCATTTGGTTTGGCAACGCAGCATTCAACTCATCTTTTAGAGTAACAATGAATTCAAAATCTTCATTCAAATTTGGAGCTTCATTGCTTGCCTTTAATGACAATATGGTTTTCAATTGTGAATCGTCAAAAGCATTCTCAGATATTGATACATACTGTGACTTTGAATAGATTGTACTGCTGCTTTTTGCATTCTTATCAGCATTGTTTTCGATTGTTGTATTTGTTCCCTCATCGATTATTACATTACCTGCAGCATTTGCCTTATTCAGTGTAAAAGTATTTTTCAGTACTGTCACATTATGACCTACAACCATTTCAATATTGCTGTACATATATCGATTTATTTTGGCATCCTGCAATTTATAATCGTATAATGTGATAATGTATGCGTTTGCTTTTTTCAAATCGATTTTTGTAGTACTTTCACTATATTTTGGAGTATCGGCGGAAGCATCAACAACACATGACCGAGTTTGAGACTTTTCAGATATGCAAATGGCAGACCCGTCTTTAGCGGAATTATTGATAAAATTGTTTTCACGAACAATCAGATTATTTGCAGTAGCATAAATTGCTCCGCCCTTTTCATTTGCATTGTTGTTTAAGAAAACATTTTTAAATATTTTCCCTTCACCCACAGTGACTAAGTTTTCTGCATCATATTGTACAGATCCGGAATAAGCATTAAAATCACGAGAAGCAGAAACTGGACCTCTTCCCCCAGCCTTATAATAATCAAGAAGGGAATCGACCCTATTATCACTTGTATAATCAGTTATGCCGAAATTCATTAAAGTATCATAATTCAAATATGCATTATACATGCTACTGGTACCTGTAATTGATGCAACAGTCAGTCGATATGTAGCTGAACCATATGATGCCCATTTCTTATATGTCCTGATTTCTACTGCACCTTCAAGGTATATCGCTCCTCCGTCAATTTTTGCATTATTATCTGTGAAAGCATTATCTGCAATGTCGAAAAAGTTTCCGGCATCATATATTGCTCCACCATACATTTCCGCAGTGTTGTTTTTGAAGTGATTATCGTTCAGTGTTAATTTGTGAGTTGAGTATATTGCACCACCATTGGAAGCACGATTATTTTCAAAAATACAGTTTATTACACGGGATATTTTAGAATTGCCATTTAAATTCAAAGCTCCTCCTTTCACGAAATAACTATTCCTGAATGTTGAGTCGGATATTTCAATATTGCCGTCTGCAGATATTCCGCCATATTCTCCACCATCGTAGTTTTCAAAAGTACAATTGGACACTACAGTAGATTGAAGACTAGTATGGAAAAATCCTGCAGAAGATGTTGCAGTACTGTTCTTGAAGACATTATTCTTTATGTTGGCTGTAAGGTCTTTTTTCCCATTGGCAAGTAGCATCAATGAACCTCCACCGGCAGCATGATTATCTTCAAAAACATTGTTCAGGACATCAACATTAGTCTTTCGTGCTATAATACCTCCCCCAGTGTCTTCAGCATGATTTTTAAGGAAGCGACTATGAGTTAAAACAACATTAGAATCATAGGCATATATTGCCCCCCCAGTTACTGCTTTATTGTTATTGAAATAACAGTTGGTTACTGTCAAATTGGCATTATTAACATATATTGCTCCACCATCACCATCACTATAACCGTTGACTATGATTAAATTCTTCAAAATCAGTTTACAGTTTGGTTCAACATTAAATATTCTGGCTTTGCCATTTGCATCAATGGTTTTGCCATTACCGTCAATTGTGAGTGATTTGGAAATGGTAATTCCCCATGTGAGCTCAGAATCACAGCTTTCATTATAAGCGTAGTCCTGTGTCAATTTTATCTCGGAACCGGGTGCATTCTTTATTGTCCTATCTAATGCCATGAATGATGTTGGATCATAGTCATTTTCAGGAATTGATTCCTCATCATTTGCATTTTGAATTTCATTATCATCTACACCAATATCATCAGCGTAAGTGACTTCATCAACATCCATGTTACTATTTAACATATTATCATTCGTATCGTCCGATGCACTAACCGCACCAATCATAAATATGCAAAATACGAACAATAACAACAAGCCTGTCGTTTTTATTTTCATGCGTATCACTAAATCAATCTTATAAAATTATTTTTGGTTAACAATATATAAAATATTTTTGAAATAAGAAAACATTCTGAATTTTAAATAGAAAAATAAAAAAAATATGAACAAAATAATTAAAAAAAAGAGAAAAATAGGTCAATAGACATATTCTAAACCTCATGCCCAAGTCAGAAAAAAAACTCAATCAGAAATTTTTAGACAGCTGATTAATATTGTTCAGTGCAATGACTCCCCTCTTTAGTCTGGAAAGCCCCTCAATCAGCAATTCCCTTGGACATGCAATATTCATCCTTAAGAAATTATCGCCACACTCACCAAAATCACTGCCCGCAGACAAGAACAATCCCTGATTTTGCCTTAAAAACTCGGATAAAACCTTGGAGGAAGTATTTAAAAGAGAACAGTCAAGCCACAAAAGATATGTCGCATCACATTCAACCAACTTTATTATCGGCAGTTCATTTTCCAAATAATCCCTAACAATTTGTTTATTGTCGTACAATGTTTCTCTCAACTCCTCCAGCCAGTCCTGGGAGTTCCTGTAAGCCGCAACAACTGCAGTGGTTGCAAATACATTGCATGAATCGGAATTGTCAACGTGCATTTGGGTTTTGATTTTCTCAAATAGCACATCATCTTTTGTGTGAACAATAGAGCTTTGAAAGCCCGCTATATTGAATGACTTGGATGGAGAAAGACATGTGATAACCTTATCGTAATCGCTTGAAGTTTCAAATGGATTGTATTTAACTCCAGGATCTGTCAAATCACAATGAATCTCATCGGATATCAAGACAACATCATGTTTTCTGCACAATTCCCCTATTTTGGCCAGATCATCTTTAGACCAGATTTTTCCAACCGGATTTTGGGGATTGCAGAGCATCATCATCTTGGATTTTGACAATTTCTCATCCAAATCATCGAAATCAATCGAATATGCACCATTTTCATAAATCAATTCATTTTCAAGGACGTTTCGATTATTGTCCCGGATTACATAGAAAAAAACATGATAAACAGGAGATTGAATCAATATATTGTCATTTTCCTGAGTCAGGCATCGAATCATTGATGAAATTGACGGCATTACTCCCATCGAGTAGAGCATGTCTTCACGGGACATCCTAAAGTCGTATCGCCTGTCCCACCAGTCGATGTATGCATCAAAAAGCTCATCGCAAACAATGGTGTAACCATATACGGGATGGTCTGCCCTTTTTTTGATAGCCTTCTGGATAGCGGGCGCTACCTTAAAATCCATGTCGGCTACCCACATCGGAACATCATCTCCGAATAAGTCCCATTTAAGTGAGCTGGTGTTTTTACGATTGATTACGCTTTTAAAATCATGCTTAGTACTTTTCATAATGAATCCTGCTTTCATCAAATTTGTTCATGAATTTGTTCTGCCATCCTTCAGCAGGATAGCCAAGAGTGATTATGCAAAATGGAATTTGATTTTCATTGTCCAAATTGAAAAGTTCAGCGACCTTATCCATTGTTTCCTGTGTAGGCGCAACGCCATTCCAAAGTCCGCCCAAGCCAAGATTTACCGCTTCAAGCAGCATGTTTTCAGCTGCAGCAGACATGTCCTGCTGCCAGTGAAGCTTGTAAAATGCCCTTTCAATATTGGCAACAAGCAGAATTGCAACAGGTGCTGTTTTAACCCTTGGCTTAATTTCAGCAAGTTTAGCTAATGTATCTTTATTTTTGATTACTACAAATTCCCATGGCTCCGCTCCAAGTCTGGACCCTGGAGCCTGCATTCCAGCTTTCAGGATTTTTAAAACATCATCATCACTAACTTCCCTGTCCTGATATTCACGAATGCTTCTTCTTGTATTTATTATTTCTTCAAAATCTACCATATTATTAAATAATTGTTCATGATATTTAATTATAATTCAAAATTCTGCAGTGGAATTGGAGCCGTTCATTAGGCAAAAAATATTATCAAGACAGGTTAACGATTTGGCGAACATGCAAAAAAACAAAACTGAAAACAACACCCAATAAATTAAAAATAAATTGCTGAAGTGCGAAAATGTGTTTTGTCGCACTTGCAAAAAGCTTTTTTACTCATCGAAAAGTGACCTTTCAATCACTGTCACCTCAATATCACCATCATTGCAGAATTCTTCAATGCGGTTTAAGATATCTGTGACATCATCCTTTGAGTATTCATTTTTAAAGTAATAAACAACAGGCTGTGCATTGGTATATACGCCAATTGTCAGAAATTCATTGTTGAAAATACGTATTATTAATGTATTGTACATCTGGATATCCTTTATGATATCATTTTCAGCCTTTCCAACTGGAATTTCATTGCCTATTACCTTGATTTCTGAATCCTTATAGACCCGTTTTAATTGTATGATCTTCTCCTCATCAGTTAAAACATTATTTTCTGGTTCGATTTCACTTAGCTTTTCCTTGAAAAGTTTTGCATTGTGCAATTTTTCCTGAACTTCCTTAAGTTCCTTTTCAAGCTCTTTTTCATCTTCAATCAATGAGTTTATGAATGCTTCTGAGCCGTTGTTGAAGTTTTCATACATTTCAAGCACATCCCTTGGTGTGAGAATTGAATGGTTTTTGAAAAAGTCTTTTGTGTGCGGCTTTACACGAATGCTTAATGGCTTCAAGTTTTCTTTCCTTGATTTTGAATCGAATATTTCTTCTGCAAAATCACTTTTTCTTTTGTGCAGAGCATTCATTTTTCTTGCAAACATTTTTTCAAATTCTTCACGGGTCATGTCTTCGGGGAAATTGAATTCGAATTCCCCAGGAGTGTATGACCCTCCGAATCTTTCATTTCCGAAAACGAATTTTCTTGGATTGGTTCTTTTTTGGTTTGACATTTTATCACTCTCTAAATGTATTACAAATTTGGTTTTTGTATACAATTAAATATTGTGAAGAGGTAGTATATAAAGTTTTGTATTCATTTTTGAAAAATGTATACACAAAATTTTGAAAAAAAATTATCTTGCCAAGGAGGCACCGATTTCAAAAGCCTTATCCAAATCCTTAGAAAATTGCTCTTCCTTCAATTTCAATTCATCGTCTGACGATTGGGATTTCATATTCCTGGAGATGTTTGAAAATGTTTCAATGACCACATTTCCGTTTAGCATCCCAAGCAAGTCCTCGGATTGCTTGATGTGAGGCCTAACGGATTTTTCAAAATAATCCATAGGATAGTTGATGGTGTAGAAAAGTCCCACATTTACCTTGCCTTTGAACTTGTTTCCTGTCCTGTATGAAACCATGCAGTATATCAGCCTTTCAAGCAGGGCCATATAATGGCTTGTAGGCTGTGAGAAAAATATTGGAGCTGCAATCAAAAGGGCATCACTTGCAAAAATCCTTTCAATTACCTCTGAAAGCTCATCTCTCCAAAAACATTTGCAGGTTTCCTCATCGTTTTTGCAGATGAGACACACACGACATCCTGACAGGTCAAGCCTGTACAAGTCAATGTATTCGACTTCAGAACCTGCCGACCTTGCACCTTCGCCAGCAGACTTTATCAACTGTGCGTTAACGTCCTTTCTTTTGGGTCCTGCATTGATTACAACAGTCCTCATTTGCTTAGCTCCGCACCGATTTCAAATGCCTTTTCAAGGTCTTTTGGAAACTGCAAGATCCATTGCTTTTCTTTGAGCTCCTGTGAAAAACCAGCCATATTGAACTTGGAATAGTCGCTTACCTGTATCGTATCGCAAACCGGATAAGATACAATTTCGCCGTTCAGGAATGAAAAGAGATATTCTGTTGTTTTCAAACTCTCCTTCATGGACTGCTCATAGAACTCCAGAGGAGCATTCATGGTATAGAAAATACCGACATTTACCTTGCCCGTGAAATAGCTTGAGCCGTCATCGTATGACATTATGCAAAATATCAATCTTTCAACCAATGCCCTGAATTCGCTTGTAGGTTGGCCAAAATAAATCGGCGAACCTATCAACAACGCATCAGCATCCAATATCTTTTCAATGACCGGTGTCAGGTCATCTCTCCAGTAGCACTTGCCCTTTGTTTTGTCTTTCAGCTTGCATGCAAGACAGCTTCTGCAACCCTTGAAAACCAAATCATAGAGATTGAAGTATTCTGTTTCTGCTCCAACCGATTCGGCTCCCTTTTGTGCAGACTGCATTATCTCTGCTGTATTCCATTTCTTTCTTGGACTTGCATTAATCACAATAGTTTTCATAATATCATTTAATTATATATTCAACTCATTAAATAAAGATGATTGAAAAAGGCTGTTTTCACTGATTTTCTCCAGTTTCAAAAACAGTTTCCACGGCATGGCCAGCAATACATAATCATCTGGAATGAAATGCCTCATGTGACCTCTGGCGGCAAGGTCAACAGGTCCCAACACCATATGAGAATCATCGGCCTCATCCTGCTCAAACACAAAGCATCCTATCAGCTGGCATGCGGAAGCCTGTGGAACACACACGAAATTACTCTCAACCCTATGAGAACCGTCAAGCTGTAGCAAAAGTGTCAGCTCAAATGCATTGACAGTGAAAATTACGGAATCAGGAATTTCACCTTCCTCAAGATCCTCCAAAGCCTTGAAGACAACATAATCCTCACTGTCATAGATTGGCCTGGCCGAAATATTTCCATATGCTGTTTCAAAATCAGTGTAGATTCTTTCACCTTCAGAAAACATCCTTTTTACACGTTCTGGTCGATTTTCCAATTTTTTAAGATAATCCCCTTTATCTTTTGCTGAATCAACACCGCATGAAAGGAAGGTTGCCTGAAAGGCCTTATCCTCATCACTTTCAAATCCGCTTCCCCAACCGAAACCAGGATAGATTCCTCCGCAGGTTGCATTTTCACGACCAAAAACTGTTGTCTCACGCTTTGCAATAGTCTTTGCAACAAAAGACATTACGCAACCTCCACGACCCGCTTTGGGAGCCCTGACATCTTCCGGTTTTTCATTCGTTTTAATCAATGCAACCGGAGCAAATTTTCCGTTCAAAAAGTTAGAGATATTACTGTTCATGGTAATACTATATCACGGGAAGTTAAAAAGGTTAATGTGAAAAATTAGTTACAAAAAAAATAGAATATGGGTATGAAAGCCCATATTGAGTTAACAATTAACTTCTTATCCCCCAGCATGAAAGGTTTCTTGTGAAAAATTCATCATCTTTGAACCTTCACTTTCGTTTTGACTGAATCCTTAAGGTAAGTGGCCTTGATTTTGACCATTTTTCCAACCTTAAGCTTTTTCAAAACAGGTTTTTTAATGACAAATTTTGCAACGCCCTTTTTATTGGTTTTTGCTTTATATTTCTTTTTGTTAAATTTAAGAGTGATGTTCTGCCCTTTTTTAAATTTTCCATTGATTTTTTTAAGCAAGACCTTGACCGTTACTTTTTTGGCGGACTTCTTGACTTTGAGTTTTGAAATTTTCAAACAGTGATTGATTTTCAATATGGAATCATATCCTGACCCGTCAATCCAGTAAGTAAACTTGCCCACCTTATCTGGCAAATCGAAAGTGGCCACTCCCTGAGAATCAGTTTTGACCCTTTGATGGAGTTTGCCGTTAATGTAAAAATCAACCTCAATGCCTGAAGCAAACTTGCCGTCGGACTTATAGCAGACTGCAGTCAGTTTCTGCTTGGAGTAAATGTGTGAGTTGAAATCATGATGTATAATATTTTTAATTTTTTTAACCTTTACTGTATCCTTGCCCAGATATTTTGCCTTGCCATAAGGTGAGACATAATATACCTTGAAACTGATCTTATGACCCGGAGTCAATGGAATCTTTTTAAATGAAGCCAGACCTATCATATAATGGACATTTTCATATCCATATTCACATACAAAGGATTCCACAGGCAAGGCATCCTTGTATTTGATGCCGGTATTCAAATCCTTTGCGACAATCATTATGGAAGAGCCTTCAGGAAACTCGACCCTCCTATCATTAATAATCCAGAAGTCGTTTTCACCATCAAGCTCCAAAATTGAATGGTCAGGAAACATGAATCCGATTTTAGAAGTGGAGAATGCCAAAACCTCTTCACTCATATTTTCACTAACCTGCAAAACATCACTCTGAGATGCCTTTTGAATTTCTGATTCATCCGACAACTCCCCTTTTAGAGCATCATCGCTTTCATCTGCAGGCATTTCCAATATATCCTCCCCATCTGGAGACGCATCCAAAATGTCTGAATCGTCACATGAAATCGTTGAATTATCCAGAACATTTTCACCGGCGCTAACCGCACCAACCGTTAAAATAGCCAAAAGCACAAAAGCCATCAGCATTATCTTTCCAAATTTCATAATACAACCCTACAATTATCTTATATATTTACATTTCAAAGGGAAAGTATTTAAAAATAATTATAAAGCAGAATATTTCATTAAAAAAAAATAGTGAGTGAAGTGCGAAAAATTCACACTTTTAAAAAAAAATAGGATTATTTTTTAGCTTCGATGACTGTCTTTCCGTTCATGTAGGGGACCAACACTTCAGGAACTTTAACGCTGCCATCCTCTTGCTGATAGTTCTCCAAAATACAGCACATTGTCCTTTCGGTTGCAATTGCTGTACTGTTTAAAGTGTGCAAAGTTTGCGCATCTCCGGAACCTGCTCTTCCAACACGTGTTTTTGTTTTACGTGCTTGGTAGTCTTTACAGTTAGTGCATGAAACCAGTTCACGATATGTGCTGGAACCAGGGAACCATGCTTCCAGATCGTATTTGATGGCCGCATTATCATTTAAAGCAGATGATACAATAGCTATTACCTGATATGGAAGGCCTAACTTTTGATAAATCCTTTCAGTAACTTCCATCAGTTGCTCATGCTGCTTTTTGGAATCTTCAGGAGCTGAATAAATGAATTGTTCAATTTTTTCAAATTGGTGAACCCTGAATATTCCCAATGTATCCTTTCCGTGTGAGCCTGCCTCTTTTCTAAAGCAGGTTGAAAGAGCACAGTACCTTAAAGGCAACTCGTCAGGTGCGATGATTTCATCTCTGTGAAGTGCAGCCAATGTTTGCTCGGCAGTTGCAATCAAGTACATGTCTTCATTTTCTACCTTGTATAGGGTCTCTTCAAATTCACCTAACTCTGAAGTTTCAGCTGCCACTTCCCCTTTCACAAAGAACGGAGTCTGCATTGGAATGTAGCCCTCATCTTCAAGTTCTGCAAGTGCAAATTGAATCAGTGCAAGATTCAAATGCAATATGTCCCTTTTCAAGTAGTAGAAACGTGCTCCTGCAATGCTTGCAGCGGTTTCCAAATCCGCACCGTCAATTGATTCAATCAAATCAACATGATTCAACGGTTCAAAACCGAATTCAGGTTTATCGCCAAATGTCTTTACAACAACATTGTCGTCTTCGGTATCTGATATTGGAACATCCTCATCAATTATGTTTCCAACCTTATATCTGTAATCATCACGAAGCTTAAGGTAATCTGCATTCTTTGCAGTCAGTTCTTTGATTTCTGCTGCGACCTCTTTTGATCTTGAAATCACTTCCTCCAAATTACCTTCCTCTTTTGCTTTTTTGAATGATTTGGATAATTTGTTTTTCTCTGATCTTAAGGAATTAAGTTTTCTTTCACCTTCTCTCCATAAGGTGTCATATTCTATTACTTTTTCTACGTTTTCAGTGTCTCTAAATCTCTTTTTTTCAGAGTCTATAATTAATTGTGGATTTTCTCTGAATAATTTTATATCTAACAATATTTTGTCCCCTAAAATATTTTATACAATATTAATTTTGATTCTTTTGTTTTTTAAAGTTAATCATTGATAAGGTCAAATTAAAAAAAAGTGGTTTGCAATTGCAGAATCTCTTCTGCAATGCCTGATATCGATTAACCTAATGCCTCAAACAGGTTGAGGCAAGCATAACCGATTGCTCCAGAATGAGCCGATAAAATAATATTTAAAATAAATATTATTACAGTCAGAATGAATCAGATTACGGCGATTTTTGATTGTCTGTTTTTGTATACGACAATTCCAACCAGAAGCAACGCAATTGCGCTGATTAAAAGTGAAGCTCCTCCCATATCTATTCCACTCCATCAAAAGCAAATCATCTACAACAGTTTTTCTTCCCATTCCTTGACCTTGAATCCAACAAGAACAAAATCATCCCCAACGACAACAGGCCTTTTAACAAGCATGCCATCTGTTGCCAAGAGATCATATTTTTCCTGATTGTCCATATCCGGAAGCTTATCTTTTAATTTCAACTCACGGTATTTCATGCCGCTTGTGTTGAAAAATCTTTTTAACGGCAAACCTGACATCTCATGCCAATTTTGAAGTTCCTCAGAGGTCGGATTATCCTCAACAATGTGCCTTGACTCATATTCTATGTCATGTTCATCCAGCCAGTTTTTGGCCTTGCGGCAGGTTGAACATTTAGGGTAGTGTACGAACAACATAATATTTAATAGGATTTCACACTAAAAATACTTTTCACCATACACTAACCTGAACAGGGACACAAGACCTATCAGTGCAGTTATGCTTTCGATAGCTGCAGACGAAAAATCAAGAATCGCAAGAAAATAAACAACATAAATGGCACTGTTAACAATGAAGCTTGTTTTGATTGTCTTGATTGATTTTAGATAGTAATTGCATAGCGTAATCTGTACGATGGCAATGATGGGCAAAAGCCCTACAAAACCCATCGTATTTACAATGAGACCCAAAACAATAGAAATGATTATGAAAAATACCGTCCAGTTAAATGTCAATTTGTCCTTATACACCATCAGGTTTCTTGCAGCCGCAATTGCCATGGTGGTCACTCCTGTCCAGGAAAAAAAGAATACGGAGGATATTATCAATATGAATGCATTCAAAAACTGGTATTTGTAGGCTTCCTTTTCATCATTAACCCACATGCTCAATATGATAAAAATGCCTGCAATCAGTGAGATTCCATTACCTATGACAATATTTAAGGGCAAATCCATATTATCTTCCTAGAAATTTAAATTAGATGAAAAAATCCTTTATTTCATCCATGGTGTCAATGGATTTCAAAATGTACTTGTCATTCCAGTCGTTTTCATTCCCGTAGCCCCATCTGACAATCACACAATCAATTCCGGCGTTCTTTGCCGTTTGGATGTCTGTTTTCGAATCTCCGATATATATCGCCTCATCCGGCGAAACTGCCGCTTTTTCAATGATTTTTTTAACTGCTGATGGGTCGGGTTTTGAAGGGTTGTCAAAGCTGTGGCCTTCAATCAAAAGAAAATCAATGTCTGAAAAGAATTTGAAAACAAAGCTTTCAAGCGAATCCGTATACCTGTTTGAATTGATGGCAAGAATCACACCAATGTCCTGCAGGTCCTTTAGAAGATCATGGGCTTTTGGAAAAGGCAGTGTAAGTTCCTTTTTTGAGGAGTAATATAAATCAAGGTATGTTTTTTTGACATTCTCAATGTTTTCAGACATTGCATTATCCCCCAATACCAATTCAACAATATCATCGATATTGCCCCCTAAACAGTCAAGGAATTCCTCACGGACCAATGTGGGAAAACCATAGAGCTCCAGCGTTTTGTTGAAATTGATTATGACATCATGGATCGAATCAAAAAGCGTTCCATCAAAATCAAAGATTGCAAGTTTTTTCATAATTAAAATTTGGTTTTGGATTAATATATTATTTTTGAAAAAAATTACGATAAGTATATCAACATTACGAACCATAATTGCATTCATGAACAGAAAAATCAAGATTGCAATAATTGTAGTTGCCGCATTGCTCATTGCATATGCAGCATATTATCTGACCGAATACAGTCCCGCACAGGAGGATGCGACCAGATATCTGAACGGAACCGATGAGGTTAAGGTTGTTGAAATGGACAATGGACTTTTTTTAGATGGGCACGGCAATGACACAGCATTGATTTTCTATCCTGGAGCCAAAATTGAATATACTGCCTATCTGCCGATGCTTGTCAATCTATCTTCAAGAGGTGTTGACTGCTATCTTGTAAAAATGCCTTTCAATCTGGCATTTTTCGGTGAAAATGAGGCAGATTCAATTATTGAAAATACAAATTATTCCCATTATGTGATATCCGGCCATTCCCTGGGAAGCGTTGCAGCCACATCATACATGGCCCACACCGGAAGAGGTGATGCCGCAGTTCTGCTTTCAGGATATTCAACAGAAAAGATTGGGAAACCTGTCCTATCTATTTATGGTTCAAATGATGGAATCCTGAATATGGAAAATTACAACAAATCCAAATCATTGCTGAGCAATTTTACCGAATTTATAATTGATGGTGGAAATCACGCGCAATTTGCATATTATGGAAATCAGACCGGCGATAATCCGGCAGGAATTACTCCTGAAAGCCAGCAGGCGCAAGCTGTCGAAAAGATTATCGGATTTACAAACAAACTCACATAATCTTTTCCAATTTCAGCAATTCGATCTTTTTGTCAATGCCTGCAGCATAACCCGTCAGCTTTCCACCAGCTCCCAACACCCTGTGGCAGGGAATCAAAATGGAAATCGGATTGTTTCCCACTGCACCACCAACTGCCTGAGCAGACATCCTGGGAGATATTCCGGATGCGATTTCACCGTAGGTCATCGTTTTTCCATATGGAATTTCAGAAAGAATTTTCCAAACCTTGCGTCTGAATTCACTGCCTTCGGGCCTGAGCCTGAAGTCGATTTTAGGATTTTTTGCCTCAAAATAATCATCAAAAAAAGTTTTAGCTTTCTTAAAAATAGCCAAATCATCATTTTTAACTGTTTTTCCAACAGTTGAGCTGAAATGCTTCTGTCCGTAAAACCATACCCCGCAGATGGCTTCACCGTCACTTGCAATAAGCATATCACCAATCGGTGAGGAATAGTCAGTTGAAAAATACATCCAATTCCCCCTGTGCAATATCATTCAAGGTAAGACTTGAAAAATTCCTCGAAATCTTCGTCGCTCATAGGTTCCGGTGTGGACACATTTTCATTAGTCATGATGCTTGAAGCAAGCTTCATGTATTCTAATGCTTCATCGCTTTCAGGGTATTTTTCTACAACGGTTTTTGCATCTAATTCAGCATCCTGAATTAAATTACTTCTATGAATTGTACCAATTACATGTGTACCTATCTTTTTTGCAAAGTCATTGACAATTTGCTCCTCATTATCCACATTTCTGCAGTTGCATACAATACCGCTTAGATTTCCCTTAAGCTTTTTAACCCCTCGAACAATATTGTTTGCAGCATAAAGTGACATGTATTCTCCTGAAGTTACAATCAACACTTCATCAGCATACTTTTCACGCAAAGGCACTGAAAAACCGCCACAGACAACATCACCCAAAACGTCATAAACGACAACATCCAGCTCGTCATCAAAAATGCCAAGATTTTCAAGTCGCTTCATTGCCACAATAACACCACGCCCGGCACATCCAACCCCAGGTTCGGGCCCTCCGCTTTCAACACACTGAATTCCATTAAAACCTGTGAAAACCAGATCTTCCCTTTCAGGTGAACGGTTATCCTTTAAAGTATTTACAACAGTTGGAATTCTTTTTCCATACAAAGTACGTGTTGTATCTGCCTTTGGGTCACATCCGATTACCAAACAGTTCAAATCCTCCTTTGCCCACACGGCAGATAGATTGGCTACTGTAGTACTTTTTCCTATTCCGCCTTTTCCATAAATAGCAATTTTCTTAATCATCATTTCACCTGTATCTAAAGAGTTTCACTGCGCTTTTCCAACTTATATACAAAATCGTTTTCACGAACCTTGTTTGGGATTGCAATTGCAACATTGCATCCCTTCTTAACGCTTTCAACGGGATTTCCGTCAATTTGCATAGATTCAATAGTGTGGGTAATCGATCCTGTAGTCTGGCCCTGTATTATGATTTTGTCGCCGATTTTCAAGTCATCCCAAATTCTGATTTCAGCCGCTTTAACCTTATTGTAGTAATTGACAACCTGACCGATGTCTTTTTTGATATATTTGGACTGATTATCCTCACTTGTCTCAAATGGAGTGTTAAAGTAAAAGTTAGTGTCAAATCCCCGATTGAAAACACTTGTCAGTTCATCCATCCATTGGGGCTTAACTTCATATTCCAAGGAATCATCAAGATAACTGTCAATGGCTTCACGATATATTCCGGTTACCATAGCGCCATAATCCGGACTTCTAGCCCTTCCCTCTATCTTAAATGATGCAACACCACTTTCAATTAGTTGGGGAATATATTCGATCATGCACATGTCCTTTGGTGAAAAGAAGTTAGTTCTGTAACTTCCATCATCACTGCCGGTTACAACGAATGTCTCATCCTCAACATCTGAAAAGTTGATGACATTGTCATCCCCTTCCTCATAGGTCAATGTCCAATTTTTACGGCAGGGCTGCAGGCAGTCCCCACAATTGGCACTTCTGCCATATAATCCGTAACTTAAAAAGCATCGCCCTGAAATTGCCATGCAGATAGCACCATGAATGAATATTTCAGTTTCGATAGGTGACTTTTTAGTTATTTCAGTAATTTCCCTTAAAGAAAGCTCACGAGACAATATCGCCCTTTTAGCACCTAACTTTTTAAGGGTTTTAAGAGTATATGAATTGGTGACGTTTTCCTGAACGCTCACATGGGCTTCAAGACCGTGGGATACGGTATTTTCAATCATGCCAATATCCGATAAAATAAGTCCGTCAATATCAGACGATGAAATCCTCTCGAGATTGGAATCAAGTTCACTGGCCAAGCGTTCGTTTAGAATAATGTTTGTACACAAATAGGTTTTAGCCCCATATTCTTCAGCAATGCCGGAAACTCTGCTTAAATCATCCAAACTGAAATTTTTTGCATTGGCTCTCATATTATAATCATCAAGGCCAAAATAAACTGCATCCGCACCATTCTCTAAAACGGCACGTAATGAAATAAAATTTCCGGCAGGAGCTAACAGTTCGACCATAAAAATCTCTTAAGGCTTATAATATGTTTCAGCTTCAAGTCCTTCCGGAATCTTTGTAGGATAAACTTCATTTATGCATCCTAAGCATAAATCCTCTTCAGGCATTCCGATAGCATCAACCAAAGCGGGCAGAGTAATATAACCCAATGAATCAATACGCAACTGTTCCTTGATTTCTTCAACAGAATAATTTGCTGCAATCAATTCCTTTTTGGTTGCCATAGCTACACCATAATAACATGGTGAGATTACAGGTGGACAACCTACCAGAAAGTGGATTTCAGCCGGTTCCGCCTCTTTTACAAGGTCAAGCAATTTTTTTGAAGTTGTTCCGCGAACAATACTGTCATCTATCAGGATTATCTTTTTGCCCTTGATGGCTTCTTTGATTGGATTTAGCTTAAGCCTTACTGCAAGTTCCCTTTCTTCCTGAGTCGGCATAATGAATGTCCGTCCAACATACCTGTTCTTAATCAATCCTTCACCATAAGGTATTCCAGAAGCTCTTGAGTACCCTATAGCTGCCGGAATTGATGAATCCGGCACTGGAATTACAATATCAGCATCAATCGGATATAATTTGTGCAGCTGACGACCGATATTCATCCTGGTTTGATAGACATTGATTCCATCAATTGTACTGTCAGGCCTTGCAAAATAAACATATTCGAACATGCAATGTGAAAGCTTACATTTTCCTGCACTTTCCAACATATAGGAGTTAATCTCATTATTTTTAAAGTATACAACTTCACCAGGGACAATATCCCTGATATATTCTGCATTGATTACATCAAAAGCAACAGTTTCAGAAGCCAAAATAAATTCGTCATCTCTTTTTGCAATGGCAAGGGGTTTTATTCCCATAGGATCCCTTACGGCATACAATTCACCATCTACCAAAATGGTTAATGCATATGAACCTACAAGCTTGCTGCATACCGCTTCAATAGCTGCCAAAACGTTTTTATCATTATCATAATGCTCTTTTTTAAGCAGGTAACAAATTACTTCAGAATCGCAGTCGGACTTAAAGTAAAATCCTTCATCGATGAGTTCCTTTCTTAACTCTTCAGAATTGACAATATCTCCATTATGAGCCATGGCAATAAATCCATCACCAAAATCAGTTACAAAAGGTTGTGAATTTTCAATTTTGGATTGGCCAGTAGTAGAATATCTTACATGACCAATGGCCATATTGCCCGGAAGATTATGTATCTCATAATCCCTGAAAACATCGGTAATCAGACCCATGCCGCAATAATAATTTAGACCAATATCTGATTTAAAAGTAGCAATTCCTGCAGATTCCTGACCTCTGTGCTGTAAAGCATATAAACAATAATAAACTAGTGGTGCAACATCCCTGGATTCATCATTACAATGAAAACCAACAATACCGCACTTGTCTTCCATTTCACCTTGCATGTGATAACTCCCAAAATATATAATTATATCTTTAGCAAAACTACTATAAAATAATTAATGTTTTAGTCCCAGAAGTTTTCAAAGGTGTTGGGAATTTCATAATCATCTCCAACTTCAGGAGTTTGTGTTTCTTCATTGGAGTCCAATTCTTTTTTCAATTCATCCCCACTATCATCGACAAAGATTAAAGCGGTTCTAACAATATTTAGCCAATCAATAGCCTTTTGTCTTGATTCCGCTCCAATATATCCCTGTCCAACAATAATATTTTCCGGTTTAAATTTGTTTGTAGCAATCACAATCCTTTCCTCATCGGCCAAATCCTGATGGAAAGTATCATACCACAAATCGGACAGACTAAAAACCTCCAGAATTTCCTTGGAATAGATATCTTCATAGCGCAGTCTGAATGCGGAATAATCGGATTTGATTTCATCAATATCTTCCCGCAATTCCTTATTTTCACGGACCAATACTTCCTGTTCCTTGATAATCTGATTGTAGTCATCCAAAAGACTATTATAGTTATGAGTCACCTTCATCAGCTTGTTTTCCAAAGTGTGAATGTTGATAAGGTTTAAGGAATAGGACAATGTTGATTTAATTATAGAATTTAAAATTTCCTTTTCTGCAAGTTTGAAATCAATGGATTCATCTTCAATAATGATGTTGTTATAATCAAACAGGCCAATATGGTTAAAATCAGTTTTCAATTCATTGAAAAGAATATTATATGTTTCATCATGCCCATAGCTTCCTATAAGCAAAATATCCGCGCCGCCGGCAACCTTTTTTACTATATCAATTTCAACAGTAGGTATTATGGATGAAACGATAATGTTGTAGTTCTGCTCAAGCTGAATATTGTTAACAGCCTTTGATACCAGCTGTGCAATATCCAAACCTCCAACAATTATTCGAACATCGATTTTTGATCCATGATTTTCGTCTTCCATGAATATTACCTAAATTCCATTGATTTTTTGATGCCACATCCAAGCAGATTCGACTATTTGCTCCAAGTCATATTGTGGAGTCCATCCAAGCTTGTTTCGGATTTTGGAAGAGTCCGCCACCAATCGTGCAGGATCGCCATCACGGCGTTCATCGACCTTTACCTCAAAGTCCCTTTTGGTGACCTTCTTGCACATTTCTATTACTTCACGAACAGAAAATCCCTGACCGTTTCCCAAGTTAAACACATTGGACTCGTTTTCACTGCATAGGTATTCATATGCCTTTATATGGGCATCCGCAAGGTCGTTGACATGAATATAGTCACGGATGCATGTTCCATCAGGAGTGTCGTAATCATCACCATAAATATAAATGCAATCACGCTTTCCGATAGCCGCATCCAATATCAATGGTATCAAATGGGTTTCGGGGTCATGGAACTCTCCGATTTGTCCGTCAAAGTCGCATCCTGATGCATTGAAGTACCTCAATGCAACATAGTTAAAGTCTCCTTTTTCAGCTTCCCTTTCAAGTGCCTTTTCCACTAACCATTTGGAGTGTCCATAGGGATTGATTGGTTTTAGGTTAGAGTCTTCGGTAATTGGAATCTTTTCGGGATTTCCGTAAACAGCTGCAGTTGATGAGAAAATAAATTTGTCCACATTATGTTCCCTCATTACCTTAAGGAGATTTAAGGTATTTTTATAATTGTTTTTAAGATATTTTTGAGGCATCTCAACAGATTCAGCTACTGAAATAAATCCTGCAAAATGAATAACACCATCAATGTCATATTTTTCAAAAACCTCATTTAAATCCCTGCTTCCAATGTCATAGTTCTCCAAGGTTCCCCATTTTACGAAATTTTCATAACCCTTTGAAAGGTTATCCAGTACAACAGTATCATAACCTGCATTATGCAAGGCCTTATTGGTATGGGAACCAATGTAACCTGCTCCTCCAGTAACTAAAATCAATTTAAACACCTATACGAATTTGCCTAACTTAAGTAATGCTTTTGGAGAAATCTTGATTAACTTTTTAACGATTTCAGTAGTGGAAATTTTCTCAAAGCTTTCACCCTGGAATGCATGTGCAATACTGTCAAGCTCTTCATCGGATAAGGTGAGCAGGTATTCCTGAACCTTTTTGTATCTTTTGATATCATGGTCCAATGCCTCATGAGCCATTTTGTCATATACCTTAAGGAATTTTTTGGAACAGTCCTCTTTAATAGCTTGAGCAGCCACCTGACCTGCGCACATTCCTCCAGTCATACCGGAGATGATTCCTCCACCTGTCAATGGATTTACTTGTCCTGCAGCATCTCCACAGACTAAAATATTATCATCATAAAGTTTTTTGGTCATACCGCCAACAGGGTCTCCACCTACATTCATTTCAACTGCCTGAGCGTTTTTAAGGTATGGTGAAGTAGCTACAAAATCATCAAGATATTCCTTGGCAGTCTTTTCAGCCTTGTGAGGAAGTATAGCCAAACCTACGTTTGCAATGTCATCGCCTTTAG
Source organism: Methanobrevibacter sp. (assembly GCF_045120835.1). Lineage (GTDB taxonomy): Archaea > Methanobacteriota > Methanobacteria > Methanobacteriales > Methanobacteriaceae > Methanocatella. The sequence continues at coordinate 6,908 of NZ_JBGVFE010000034.1, read as the reverse complement.
GGAAAATCCATACGTATCCTCCAGGAGCACATGAACCCAAATAGAATTCAATTACACCAGGCCTTTCGAATTCAACATTACACATTTCGTATTGAACACCTGATTCCATTTCCTTAGGTTTTGCTGCAGGCTTAAGTCCTGCCCATCTTGCAACGTGACCTTCAGGACCGTCAGCGGCGATTAATACTTTACATTTATAGTCAATCTTTTCGCCCATGCATTCGGTGTTAACAATGTAACCGTTTTCAATCTTTTCGATTCCTGTTACTAATGTTTTGATTCTGATTTCGGCACCGGCTCTTGCGGCATCCATTGCCATATGCTTGTCGAATACTTTTCTTTCAAGAATGTAACCTGCTTCAGGCAATTTCACTTCATCACTTGTAAGCCATACATCGGTCTTGTCAGGGGTTTGAATCCTTACTCCCTGAATTTCCTGAGTGACCCATCTTGGAGAAGGTTCAATTCCCAATTTTTCAAGCCCTTCGATTGAAACTCCTTCAGCACATCTTTTTGGAGATCCAATTTCAGATTTCTTATCCATCAAAATTACTTTTGCACCACCTAATGCAGCGTGTTTTGCTGCGCTTGAACCTGCAGGTCCTGAACCCACTACAATTACATCAGTTTCAATCATATTAATCATTCCTCTCTTTCCAATGCATCAATAGGACATGCATCAATGCATATTGAGCATTCTTTGCAATCTTCTTCGTTAAAAACCAAACTATATTCTCTTACTTGAATCAAGTTTCTTGGACAAACTCCAGCACATTCTCCACAGAATGAGCACCAATCTTTTACAATCATAAAATATCTCCTTTAATATAAACAATTTATGTTATAAATAATATAGATTTTCATATTATTTAAAAGTATAGTAAAAAATAGGATATAATAGAAAATTAAAAGAAAAAAATAAGTTTTAGGAATTATCTGACCAATAAGACAGGAACTTCAGAAGTCCTTAAAAGCCTTTCTGAAACTGAACCTACTTGAGTGTCAGAAACATTGTTTTCATCAAATGACACGAATCTGTTATTGTTTGACCCATGGGCATGAATGACAACCAAATCCGCCCTTGTCTGGTCAACGATGAACTTCATATCCCTTAATGGGTCTGCAGTAAGCAGATGTTCAGTTACCTCAACGCCCACATCATTTGCCTTTTTGGTTATTTTTGCAAGTATCGCATCGCCGGAGTCCTCTTCTTCATCATAACTGCTAAGTGAAAACTCTTCAAGAACATGCACTGCCGCTATCTTTGAGTTGAATTTTTTTGCTATTTCAATAGCCATGTCTGCTGCCGAATAAGAATAATCAGACCCGTCAACAGGAACTGCAATTACATCAAACATCTTTAATCCCCTTTCAGATAATCAGCATGACAGAAATCAATGAAGTTATCCACAATCTCATCAATGTCTTCACTGTCATCAATGATTTTGCCGTCATCCATGAAGATTGCCCTGTTGGAGAGTTCCTTAATGAAGTCAGTATTGTGTGAAATCATTACGACGGTAATTCCATAATCCTTTGAAATGGTTTTGAGTGCATTGGTTACATCCCTTAAGGTTACCGGATCCAAATCACCGAACGGCTCATCCAAAAGCAGGAATTTTGGTCTTGAAATTAAAATCAATGAAAGCATTACACGCACTTTCTGCCCGCCGGAAAGCTCATATGACTTTCTGTGAAGAATATCCATATCCAAATCAAGGCTTTCAAAAATGTCTGCAACAGCCTCTTTTGTAGCGGTTTCGGGAAATCTCGGAAAGAGATCATTCAGTATTTCACCGTCAAGACCAACCTGCCTTAAACGTTCCTTGGCTTCGCTTTCAGGCAAATCGGTTAACAGGTAAAATGAATCCAGCAATTCCTCGCTGAGGCCCAGATTTTTGGCTCTTGCCTGAGCTTCCTTAATGATATTTTGATTCTTATAACCTAATCTGGTGGCCAATTGACTTAAAACTGTTGCATAATGCACTAACGCAAATTCCTGGTGCATGAATCCCAATTTTGAACGTATCTTCATACGGTTCATTCCGGGAATGTCGATGTCCGCCCACTCATCATCCACCTTGTAGAGGACTTCTCCCTTGTCAGGGTCCTCCAATCCTCCAAGCATCCTCAAAAGTACGGTTTTGCCGGCACCGCTGGGTCCGATGATACTTAGGATGTTTTCATTGAATACCTTGAAATTGATGTCTTCAATCTGGAGAACTTCACCTCCAGTGAGCAAATAGAATCTTTTATAGACATCTTTTACGTCAATTACTTCCTCATCAGTTGAGATATTTTGAATATCAACAATATCGTCCATATCTTCCATGAACTTATCACATATTTCATCAGCTGAGCCTTCATCGGCAATTTCACCGTCTTCAAGCAATATTACCCGGTCAGCCAAATATTTCTGAACATCAGGCAAATGTGATACAAGTACTACGGTAATGTTGAGTTCCTTATTGATTTTTTTAACTGCATCCAATATCTCTTGTTTTGTTTTGGGGCATGCCATGGTTGCAGGTTCATCAAGAAGTAAAGCTTTAGGCTGCTTTGCAAGTTGCCTTGCCATAATCAGTCTCTGCTTTTCACCGCCGCTCAAGACAGATGCGTAGTGATCGGACTTGTGAGTTAGGGAAACTAGCTCTAGCAATTCATCGGCTTCATCACCGAATTCGCTTTCGGCCACTTCAAAGTTAGTATCTCCTTCATCAAAATAGTTTCTGGAATATAATTTTCTTAAAACGTTTTCACGTACTGTATCCGGCCATAAGCCGAAAGACCTTTGGAGATGAATGGCGGTTTCCTTTTTGAGATTGTTATAATAAAACTGGGAAGACTCTGAAGTTACTTTTACTTCACCCACTTCAATGCTTCCTTCATCAATATGTTCGACACCTCTTAAAGCTCTTAAAAGTGTAGTCTTACCGGAACCACTTTTTCCCATGATTCCAAGTATTTCGCCTTCCTTAACTTCAAAACTAACATTTTTTAAAGCGGTGACTTTAGTTCCGTCATCCAATTCATAATCCTTGCTTACATTTTCAACTTTTATCATTATAATGCCCCTTATATTTATAGAAGTATATTGTTGAAACTATTTATATTTTAATTTTAATACTATAAAACAAGTGATAAAAATGGCTAGCGACAATAAAATTCAAGAATACATGAATAAGTTGGAAGGAGAAAAAATCCTGATTGAGACTCATTTTGCCAATATGGAAAGAATCTTAAGGGACAATCCCAAATTGGACCAACAAAAAGCATTCGGACTACTGAATAACTTTAACACACTAAGTATCCAATACGACCAATTATGCAATGACCTGATTACCTTTATCAAGATATTCAAGGATAAGGATTCACAGGAAATCAGACTGTATAAAACTGATGAACTGCTTGAACTTTTAGATGAAAGACTCAAGGAAGTTCAATAATTGTAATTTATTACGATTCTTCCGTTAGGCTGAGTAGTTGTATTTTCAGCAACAACCTCACCGTTTCTCACCAATTGAACTTTAAGCGGACCTTCACCATAATCCTGTTTTTGAACATCAAGAGCTACCCTTTCCCATCCGGCACAATCCAGAGTGTAAGTTTTTTTGCCCTCGGCAGATTCTTTTACAAGATAGTTTGGATCCCCCATTTCAGCATACCAGCTACCATCATATTCAATTACGGCTTGATAAGGATAAGAAGAAGTTTGTAAATTACTTCCATCATCAGTAATAACATTTAATGATTCTTGTTCAGACGGTTGAGTATTATTATAAATAAAAGAAAACAATAAAAAAGCTACAACAATAATTCCCAACACAATTACAATTTTTTTACCAAAGCCCATATTCCAGCTGCTTTCCCTCTTCTGATTATTTATTCTTTTACCATCAGAATCAGCGAGAAGATAGGCACAATTATCACAGTATACGGCAGTGGATGAATTGTCATATCCACACCTTGGACATTTTACCATATAACATAACCTTTTCCAATTCTGTTATAAAATCATTTTAAAAATTCTTATATTTAAAGTTAATGGAAAATTAGTATTTTTTTGTAAAAAATAATTATAGCTTAGTGATAATAATTATAGACATTTTTAGCCGTTTTTAAATTCATGCCCTCTATTTCAGCCAATTCATCAACTGATGCTTTTTTGATGCCATCAATACTTCCAAAGTTCTTTAAAAGGGCAAGCTTCCTTTTTTTACCAACGCCAGCTATATCGTCAAGCGAAGAGGCCGAAATATTTTTACTGCGAAGCTTTCTGTGATAAGTTATTGCAAACCGGTGCGATTCATCACGGACCTGCTGAAGCAAATATAATGCCTTATTGTTTTTTGGAATTATGATTGGGCGTTTTGAATTTGGAGTAAACACCTCTTCAAATTCCTTTGCAAGACCAATGATTGGAATGTGTGTAAGATTTAATTTTTCCAAAACCCCACAGGCCATTCCAAGCTGTCCCTTACCTCCATCAATGACTATCAGGTCAGGTTCCGGGTCACGATCAACCATTTTCAATCTACGGGTCAAAAGCTCTTCCATCATGGCAAAATCGTTCGGTCCGGGAGTTTCCATTTTGAAATGTTTATACATCTTTTTGTTGGGCTTTCCGTCTTTGAATGACACCTTTGAACCGACGGCGAACTTGCCTGAAATATTACTGATGTCATATCCTTCAATTACATGAGGCAATTTTTCAAGTTTAAGGTATTTCTTAAGTTCTATCAATGCGGATTCCATCTTTTTCTTCTGATGCTTGATAATCTCGGCATTTTTCTTTGCCATCTTAACAAGCCTTAATTTAACTCCCTTTTGAGGAACCTTGATTTTAACCTTGTTTCCCCTTAAATCACTCAGCCAGTCCTGCAACAGTTCCTTTTCATCAATGTCCTCATCCAAAAGAATCTGTTTCGGAACATGCCTATTATAACCGTAATACTGTTGAATAAAAGCAAAAATAATTTCGGATGATGAATCATACTGCGATGCACTCATCAAAAAGTCATCACGACCTACAATCTTGCCGTTTCTGATTGGCATTATAATGACAACAACTTCATTTTCACCTGGTGCAATGGCTATTACATCCTGATCCAAATCATCATCCACCAAATCAACAAACTGCTTTTCCATTATCTCTTCAATTGATTCAATCTGGTCCCTTATAACCGCCGCCTTTTCAAATTCCTCATTACCTGCAGCATCCATCATCTCCTTTTTCAGGTTCTTGACAATGGTGGAATATTTTCCCTGGAAAAACAAATCGATCTTGTTAATTATATCAGAGTATTCCTCCTTAGATATTCTGCCGTCGCATGGAGCATAACATAAATCAATCTGTGCATTCAGGCAAGGCCCATCCATATTGCGACAGGTTCTTATTTTAAACAGTGATTTTAAAAATTTGACTGTTTGCTTAACGGATCCCACATCTGTAAACGGACCATAAAATATTCCGTTCTTGGTCACATTTCTTGTAATGACCAATCGGGGAAACTCCTCATTGGTGATTTTAACATAGGGATAACGCTTATCGTCCTTAAGCTGAACATTATACCTTGGGCGATGCTTTTTAATTAGGGTGGCCTCTAAAATTAAAGCCTCCTTTTCGGAGTTGGTTACAATGTATTCCAAACTATCAAAATGGCTCATCAAAATTTGGGTCTTTGGCCTGTCAAGCTTTTGTCTGAAATAAGATTTTACCCTTTTGATGAGATTCTTTGCCTTTCCGATATAGATGATGTTGTCCTGCGAATCACGCATAATATATACGCCGGGTTTGTTTGGCAAATTATCGGGAGATTTAACTTTGGTCGACATTCAAACACCTAGTTAAGCTCAACAATGTCATTGTGAATTTTTACACGATTGTTTGCAATCATCAAGTCCAAAACACCATTGATTCTAGTGGCGGTCTTTTTAGAAGTTGACTTGAATCCGAAATTGCGTGAAGTATCTTTTGCAACCTGTTTTGTTGTAATGTTTGGATTATATGTCAATACAAGTTCGATGCTTTTTGCAATCTCCTCATCTGAAATCAGTTCGATGTTTGGCTTGTCCCTTTTTCTGATAATCACATCATTGTTTGATGCATCATATAAAAAGTCACCAATTTTTATAATGCTTCCTGACTTTTCCGCATCCTCTATGGCTGCATTGACTGTCTTTTTCAGGTTTGCTCCTGCACGCTTGATGTGACAGCTATCTTTAATCCTTTTTGTAACCTCATTTACATGTATCGGACCTTCAACATCAACAATCACCTTAACTGAACTGGCCACATTTTCAATTGGCTGTTTATATAAGTCATCAGATGATTTCAAACCGATTTCATCGGCCACAACATAAGTGAAAATATTATCCTCAAGTTTCTTTTTGCCCGGCAGCTTATGATTGTCGAAAGCCTTAAGCTGATTGTCCTGTTTGTGCCTTTCCTTTTCAATTTCCTTATAGTCCTCATCGGCAGACTGGATAATGTCTTCCAGAGCCTGGTCCTTAAGCTCTTCCTTTTTGAACTGTTGATGAACAGGAACAATCACGTCTTCATCACTTTCAATTTCCTTTTTAAGAGCATCCATTTCCATTTCTTTTTGGATTCTTATCTCCTCCTGCTCGGCAAAGGTCAATTCCTCTTCCCTTTGAATTATTAAATCTGAATCATCATCACTTGGCATGTTCAGGTAGTCTGCAGGGTCGTATTCTTCAGTTCTGTCAACGACTGAAACATAATCGATCTGTGTTGGATTCTCAATTTCCTTAAGGGACTTGTTGATGTATTTCATGTCATTTTTAAATCCTTTAATTGACTCCTTAACAGACCTTGGCTTGTTTTCATCATAGTGGAGATTGTTCTTTCTGAGTTTGCTTGTCACATCGTTTGAACCCTGATAATA
>NZ_JBGVFE010000033.1:0-2428 GCF_045120835.1 Methanobrevibacter sp. | reverse complement strand
TCTTCTACCCATACTCATTGGTTTGCCATAAGTTAAGTAGGAGTAAGGAGAACCATCCATAAATGTGTTTGTTCCACCGTCAGTTCTTGCACTGATTTCAAAACAGATTACTTCCAAATTATCATTTACTAATGTTTGCATACAGAACGGACCGTTTAATCCTGGAGCAACTAATTTTTTAGCACTTTCAGTTAACTTATCCGCAATGTCGAATACCTGTGGAAGCAATGATTCACGTATTACAGCTGGGTGGTTACCGGTTACAACATAAGAAGGACTTAAATCAATGTCCAATTGATCTTTTGCAGGCATCCTTACAAAACCGTCAATACTGGATTCATATCTTGTATCCATACCCATCAATTCAACTTTATCATCAAGTGCGGAATAGAAATAGTGTATACAGTAATTACAGCCAGAAACATATTCTTCAATGTGTGCAGCTTCCACATCACTGTCCTCTAACCATCCACGAGCTTTCATGGCTTCAATTTTTGCATCAAATTCTTCGGTAGATGATGCTACAAAGTAACCTCTTCCACCTCTTGCGCCTGGGAATTTAACCATTACAGGGCGGTCAATTTCTGAAGGATCATTATATTTGAAAGGAATCCTGACATCCCCCTCAACAAGCAATGCTCTTTCTTTGTCCCTTTCAGCTTCCCACCTAAGTACATCTCTGTTTCCAAACATCGGGACATTAAATTTGTCTTCAACATTGTCAAGACCAGCATATGCGACAAAAGATCCATGAGGCACAACGATTGCATTCATTGCACGAAGCTGTTCCTGAACATCTTCATTTACAATATCTTTGAATTCATCAACTATAATGTATTCATCGGCAACTCCAAATCTTTGATATGGAACTTCTCTACCCTTTTCACAGACGATAGCGGTTCTAAATCCTTCTTCTTTAGCACCTTGCAAAATATGTAAAGAAGTGTGGCTTCCGAGAGTAGCTATTGTGATTTCACTTTTGTCGTATTTAGCCAAAATATCTAAAATATCTTCCTTTTTAACTTCTCCCATTTTATCTTCTCCTAAAAGAACGATATATATAAATATATTTTTAACAATTAATAAAGTTTTTTTAATTAATTTTAAAAATAATAATAAACAAAATATTACTTAATAATTAAGGATTGAAAAAAATGTTGATTGGTTTAATCTCAGACACCCATATACCAGACAGAGCAAGAATATTGCCTCAAAAAGTAATTGATGCATTTAATGATGTGGAATTAATATTGCATGCTGGTGACCTGACCTCCCTAAAAGTTATTGATGAACTTGAAGAAATAGCTCCAGTCATGGCAGTTCAGGGAAATATGGACCGAGCCAATGGAATTGACCTGCCAAAAGCAAAGATCATTGAAATAGAAGATTTAAAAATTGGAGTTATACATGGTGAGGTCTATCCTAGAGCAGACAGTGACCAGCTGGTCTATCTCGCCAAGGAATTGAATGTGGACATACTAGTTTCAGGCCACTCCCATCAGCCAAAAATAGAGCAGAAAGACGGAATCCTGCTTTTAAATCCGGGAAGTCCAGTTGTTCCACGGCTTGCAGACAGAACCGTTATGCTTCTTGAAGTCAACAATAAGGAAGTTGATGTCGAAATCATTAAAATTGGCTCACCGGTATGCAGTGCCTTGGATTTTAACCAATATAAGAGGGATTGAAATGGGAAGCAAATGGCAAATGGAAAAACATAAGGACCCTTATCACAAAAAAGCTAAGAAAGAAGATTACCGCTCAAGAGCATCATACAAACTCAAACAGCTCGATAAAAAATATAAAATCATAAAAGAGGGAAATACCGTAGTTGACCTTGGAGCCGCACCCGGCGGATGGTCACAGGTGGCTCTGGAAAAGGTTGGTGAAGAGGGAATCGTTGTTGGAGTTGATTTAAACCGCTTCAAAAAGTTCCATGAAGAAAATTACTATGGAATAAGAGGTGATTTTACAACAACTGAAGTTCAGGAAAAAATAATGGAAATCATTGGCGGAAAGGCAAAGGTTGTCATGTCCGATGCATCTCCCTCACTTTCAGGAATCAAGAATATCGACCAGCTCAGGTCAATTGATCTGGTGAACGTTGTAATCGAAATAGCCGAAAACATCCTGGAAGAAAAGGGCAATCTTGTCATGAAGGTGTTTCAGGGTCCAGAATACAAGAATATGCTAGATTCGCTTAAGGGAAAATTCAGGCATGTCAGAACAACAAAGCCTCCATCATCACGTAAAAAGAGTTCCGAAATGTATGTCGTGGGACTTGAATATCTGCCCAATAAAAAAAAGAGAAAAAGAAAATAATTTAAAGTGAATCATATGCTTTTTTAGCGGTTTTAAGTTTATCTTTAGCAAAATCAATCCTACTGTCAACTTCATTTGACGGTTTGCTTGCATCAAGAGCACTCTTAAC
>NZ_JBGVFE010000032.1:0-6653 GCF_045120835.1 Methanobrevibacter sp. | reverse complement strand
AAAGTGGCTGTTACAGCCGGTGGTGTACCATTGGTTAAAAGAAGCGTGACATTTAAAATCAACGGTGACACATTTGTCAGAAGCACAGACAAAAATGGAATCGCATCATTGCCTATTAATTTGGAAATAGGCAATTACACTGTTGAATATTCAATTCAAAAGGAATCCAAAGTCGATGCCAAATCCTCATCCAGCAATATAATCGTTAAGAAGAGGGAGTTATCCACTCTCACATGGAAAAGCGGAACTTCATTTAAAGATTCTTCCCAATCTTTCAAGATATTGCTGAGCGATGCAAACGGCAAGGCAATTTCAGGCCAAACTGTCAAGTTGACCATAAACTCTAAAACATATACCGGAACTACCGCATCTAACGGTTATGCTACAATCAAGGCCAATGTAGGAATTGGAACCTATTCCGTTATCGTGAAATTTGACGGAAGCAACGATTATCTTTCAAATTCCACATCAAGCCAGATTACCGTAACTGCATCCAATTTGATTAAAGGTGTAAACGAGAAAAATACGATTTCAGATTTAAGTTCCTATCTTAAGTCATCAAGCAATTGTCAGGTGGGCAATTCCAAAATCAAATCCCTGGTTAACTCTTTAACAAGCAGTTTGACAAGCGATTTGGATAAGGCAACAGCCATATTTAACTATGTAAGAGATCATATCTCCTACAGTTTCTATTATGACACTAATTATGGTGCCGTTGGAACATACACTGCCAAAAAGGGAAATTGTGTTGACCATTCACACCTGCTGGTTGCAATGTTCAGGACTGCAGGTCTTCCTGCAAGATACGTTCATGGAAAATGTACCTTCTCAAGCGGAAGCACATACGGGCATGTTTGGGCACAGGTATTGATTGGCGATACATGGATTAGCGCAGATGCTACAAGTTCAAGAAACTCTTTAGGAAACATTGTTAATTGGAATACGAAGTCATTTACATTAAATGCAAGATATGTAAGTCTTCCATTCTAATTTTTATTTTCTTTTTTTTAATCTCGGTTTTTCTCTAAAATTTTAAATACTACCTATTATAAACTTATTTAACGGAGGATAAATATGACAGAGAAAAGTCCAGCAATTGCAATGATTTTATCTTTTCTGTTTACTGGAGTAGGTATAATCTATTTAGGAAACTCATCAAAAGGATTGGGACTGCTTGCAATTGGAATAATCTGTAACATTTTAGGAATGTTTGTACTAGGCTTTTTACATTATATTTCGATTATTACATGGTTTGTATCCTTATATTTAACATATAAGGAATCTCAAATTAAAAAACCCGAACCCCAGTATCCAAGGAGAGTGTTTAGGCGCTATGAATAAAAAAATATTGATTTTAGTATTGGCAACAGCAATGTTGATTGGAGCGGTATCAGCTGCAGACCAAAGCAGTTTTAAGGTTCCAACCGACTTTGAAGACCTCGGTGATGGAGTATATGTCCTATATGATTTCGCCAAGAATGCGGATGAAATTTTATCCGTCGTAAAGTATAATGAACATGACTGGAAGGATTACACAACCAACGATACAAAAAATAACTATGTTGTTGTAAAGGACGACAACAATACATATAATTATACTGACGGAAGTGTAAACGAGATAGGTTCCTTTGAACTTATCGAAGTTGACGGCAATAAATTCATCGTTGACTTTTCAAAAGTCGGTGCTGAAAACGATTTCAGCCAAACCTATAATAATTTGTTGGAATTTAATAAGTTAAACAATGTTACTGCAATTGAAGAATAGCTTTAGGCTGTCTTCTTATTTTTTTTCGTTTTGATGTAAAAACTTTTTTGCAAAAATGACAATTATTTTCTTTTTTGAAAATATGCCCCAAGTGTATAGTGCAAATTTCTGAATAGTATTTTTATATAATTTTTTAAGATTTTTAATTGGCATATTGAGATGATTTTAGAAAGTAATACTTTCTCAAGCATTTTTAAATTAAATCGATTGTTTTTAAAATTAAGATATCTAATTAATTATTTTTTCAATCTAACTAAGTGATAATACCTTAATTTTAATCTAATTTTATTAAAATTTATTAAAAATTGTAATACAGCATTTTAAATTAATGCTTTGATTTTTATATTCTTAATTTGCTTAATTAATAAAATCATATGCTTTAATCTTTTAATTATTAAATTTAAGTAATGATTACTTTAATGTATGATTTTAATGATATATTAACCTTATTTTTAAAAATTAAACTCATTTAATGGGATTTAGCTAATAAAAAGGTTTATATAAGATATTTATATATATTATTAAACAAGCGAGAATTTTCTCGTAGGAAATAATAATTTTGTTATGGAGGTAAATTATTTTGAACAAAAAAATATTACTCACTTTCATATTTGTTCTTATTGTTGCATTATCAGTAGGTACAATAAATGCAAGTGACGTAAATGATACGGATTCACATGCTATAGGCTTGGAAGATGAAGCCGTTCTTGCAGTAAGTGAATCTGGTGTTGATAATGATCCCTCAAATGATATATTAAAATCTCAAGATTCAAGTACTTTATCAACTAACGCTGAAGACAGTAATGTTTTGAAAAGTGATGATAATGCAAAGTCTATCGATGTATCAAAGACTATCACTGCAAAAGACATTACTAAATATTATATGGGAAGCACCAAATATACAGCAACCTTTTTAAATACCAGCGGTGCTGTATTGGCTAATACTAATGTTAAAATTGTTGTTGATGAACATAGTTATACCAAAACAACCAATAGTAATGGTGTGGCTTCCTTAGATATCAATCTTGAGCCTGGAACTTACAAAGTTGTTGCAACCAATCCGGTTACCGGTTTTTCATTAACCACCAATTTTGTAATATTGTCCACAATTTCAGCAAATGACTTGACAAAAGTCGTTACTGACGGTAAGGAATTTACAGCAACATTCTACAAAAGCAATGGTAAATTTTTAGCTAACAAAAATGTCAGGTTTAAGATTAATGGTAAAACTTACAAAGCAAAGACAAACAGCAAAGGAGTCGCAAGTTTATCTCTTACTTTCCTTGCAAAAGGCAAATATAAAATCATTTCATATAATTATAAGGACGGTATGAAAAAAACCAATAACATTAAGGTTGTAAAATCTGCGGCCACTACTTTAACCGCTTCAGATTATACATTCCTTAAAAGCGACAGCAAAAAAATAAAAGTAAAATTGCTTAACAAATATGGTTATGCTCCTGGAAAAGGTCAAACTGTTAAGTTTAAGATAAATGGCAAGTCATATACTGCTCAAACTAACAAAAATGGTAATGCTAAACTTAAATTGCCTTCCCTTGATGCAGGAGTATATACTGTTAAATACAGTTTTGATAAAACATCTTTTTACAAAGCATCTAAAACAACCAGTAAAGTAACCGTTATTCCAAGTAAAGATCCAACTTATACAGTTAAAAGCACAAAGACATTTGGTCACGGTGCAGGAACCCCATTCAAAGTGGCCTTAACATCAGGCAAGGTTCCCCTTGCAAATAAAAAAGTCACACTTAGTGTAAATGGTGTTTCATATGCCAAAACAACTGATTCAAAAGGAATTGTTTCACTTCCTATTAATTTGAACATTGGCAAATACACAGTTTCATATTCAAATAAGGCCGATTCAAAGATTAATGCAAAAAGTGGATCTTGTGAAATTGAGGTTATTCAAAGAGGAGCCTCTTCTATAACCTGGAAAACTGGAACAACATTTAATCAGGGCACACAATCATGTCAGATGTTAGTGCTAGACTCTAAAAATACTCCTATTTCCAATGGTAATGTAAAATTGACAGTAAATGATAAAACCTACACTGCTAAGACTGCCTCAAATGGTCTTGCAACAATCAGTGCAAGTTTCACACCTGGAACATATAAAGTTTCATATTCATTCGATGGAAACAATCTGAATGCACCAAGTTCCGGCAGTGCTAGTTTGAATGTATTAAAAGTCACTGCAATACCATTGAAAGATGTTATTACAGCATCAAATAATTTAAAGAACTACATTGCAAACAACAATCAAATACCTACTACAGTTACTGCAGGCGGAATTACATTTACAACACAGGAATTCCTGTATGTTATGGGTTCAGCTATCAGCCAATTGGGCAGTTCTAAAACTACTGATGTCCCATATTTGACTGGTATTAAAGCTGCTGAGTCACCTAGTGGAGATACAATTAATTCAAAAGAGTTGTATAAGGCTGATTATTTGACTGTTGCTAGAAACCTTGTTAATTTCATTAACACTAACAAAAAGGCACCTAATTACGGTTCATCTGCAGTTGGAAAAATTGCATATCCTGAATTGGTAGATGCCTTCTCAAGAATATTGGCATTTTATGGTAACAACAAGAATACCCTGCCAAACTACTGTGTAATCACTTACAATTCCGGAGGAGGTTCATCATCTTCCGAAACCGGTTCTGGTTTAAATGAGCCAAATACAGTATCTGATTTAAGTCAATACCTTAAAGCCACTACCAACTGTCAAGTTGGAAACGCACAAATTAAAAGTAAGGTTAATTCTATCATAAGTGGTTTAAGCAGTACTTCAGCAAAAGCCAAGGCAATATATAATTTTGTCAGAGACCAAATTTCCTATAGCTTCTATTACAACACTAATCATGGTGCTGTCGGAACATTAAATGCAGGATCAGGAAACTGTGTTGACCAGGCACATTTGCTTATTGCAATGTACAGGACTGCAGGCATACCTGCCAGATATGTTCATGGAGTATGTAAGTTCAGCAGCGGAAGTACCTACGGACATGTATGGGCTCAGGTATTGGTCGACGGCAAATGGGTAGTAGTTGATCCGACAAGTTCAAGAAATTCATTCGGAAATGTAGTTAATTGGAATACAAAATCTTTCACCCTTAACGGCATCTACTCAAAGATTTCATTCTAATTATCTTTCTTTTCTTTTTGAGGTGAAAATATGGATGATAGAGAAAAAGTAATTGAAGCGTTTAAAAGCTCCGAAGACCCTTTGAACGCTAAAAAGGTTAGTGAACTTTCAGGTGTTGAGAAAAAAGAAGTCGATAAAATCATGAAAGAATTAAAAAAAGATGAAACAATCGTTTCACCTAAAAGATGTTATTGGACCCTTGCGGAAAAATAATATCATTTTTTATTTTTTTAAGATTAATGCATAGCTATTTTTAAATCGAATTTTGCAAATCTTGTTTCTTTTAGGAATCTATTCATATCCTTGTCCAATTTATGTGCCAAATTTAATGTGAGCTCTAAAAAGTCATCAAAATCTTCTTTTGTTTGCGAATCAAGACCATGGGCTAAAATGGAATTATTCCTTTTTTGAGTTAAATCTTTGATTCTGTTCTGATTTTCCATATAATAAATTCCCAGATCATCATTCAATTCATTTAAAAGCAAGTAATCTCTGACAAGGCCTATGCGCACTTTGCCGTCTTCCTTAATGCTTTCCAGTTCATCGATGAATTTTTGTGACACTTTTTTTTGCTTAAGTATTGAAAGGTCAATATCGGAACTCTTGAGTCCATATTTGGTTAGCTTAATTTGTGCAATCAATTCAAAAGACCTGTATAATCTTGCAATCGCGTCATCATATCTGTATTCATCTGCTTTTCTTATGGAATTGTTAATCAGACTTGCAAGGATATAACAGTTTTTGAGATTTTCGGATTTGGAGTTTACAATAGTGCCAAGTGCCTTCAGATTAATTTTCAGATCCTTTTTAATGTCTTCAAATTCAATGGAATGGGTGTTGACTTCCTTCAGATGATTATAGGCATTTTCAAATTCCATGTTGTCCCAATAGTAGTATGCTTTGCAAAGCTTCAATAGAGAATCCTTGTGAATATTCAAATCGACGATATAATTTAAGATGTCAATGCATGGCATGAAACGGTTGGAATTGAAATTGTGTCTTGTACGCATTAGGGCAAATTTATCATATATCTTATATAGGTTCTGGTAGTTGATTATCTCAGTACCTCTTGAAACTTCCCCTTTTGTTCTGTCGCCTCCAACGGAAATCAGATTCTTTGAGTAAAACATTCCGCAGCAGGCCATTGAGGCAGACATTGTCTTGGTTCCGGAAGTATAGTCCATAATTATCTGGTAATCCTTATCGCAGTTAAATGAAAATTCCCATATTTTATATTCAAATGTCTCAAAACATGCGCTAAAATCATCAATGGCTTCCATTGGAACGATTTCATAATCCTTGCCTAGGATAAATTCGTCATCCTCCGATTCAAATATGTCTTCAATATATTTAATGGTCTCTTTGGATTTATCAGATGCAAAAAATACAACATAATTCGGATATATTTTAGTAATTGTCGAATATAACTTACGGGCAAGTGACTTAAAGCCCTCCTCTGGAGAATCTAAGTTAGTGCCGATTCCAACAGTCATGAATAGAATGATTTCCTTTCGTTTCATAATATCGCCTAATTTTTTTTACAATTAATTATTTATAATTTAATCATTATAATTATATTTGATAAAAATGCCAAATGTCAACAATCCAAATAGAAACTACGGTACATATAAAATCAAATCTTTTGAACTTGAATACGGCAAGGTCATTGAAGATGTTGATGTTGAATATGCCACATCAGGAACCCCGAAATATGACGAT
>NZ_JBGVFE010000031.1:0-36210 GCF_045120835.1 Methanobrevibacter sp. | reverse complement strand
AAAATATCCTCAGTACAAGAGATATAATACCCCAAATCTTCATCATTGACTGGAATATCTGCCTTCTGAACAACATTTCCCATCGAATCAACCACATATATCGCCAAGGTTTCATCACTCAGGGAATTGGAATACCTGGTTAATTTATAGTTCATCATATAGTCATGATTAAAACCGGCAATGATTGTTGAGTTATTTGGATCATCCTCAAAATACATTTTCAGGCTTGCCCAAGTTCCCACATTGGCCTTGGCAGGATTTGAATTGAACCAGACTGCAGGATAGTTTCCATCACTGCTTATGATATAATTTATCTCATTGCTTTTAAGTGTAAATCTCTCGCCGTTGGCTTTTGCGCTGTATTCCATATATAGATATGTAGTGGACTGAAATGTATTTCCGTTACCGTCCAGATTGTTTATAGGGCCCTGGACTAAAACCTCCCTGGACTCGACATTGTAGAAGTTATTGTAATTGACCGTAAGGGTATCTGAAAATCTGGAACTGATTGCTGCATCATTTGAAGCGTTTGTATTGTAGAAATTGCAGTTGAGAACCTGATTTGTCCCATAGACAAACAGAATGTCCCCTCCGTAGTGTCTTGCGGTATTGTTCATGAACGTTGAAGAGATGACGTTTGTGTCAGTTTTCAGGCTGGCGATTGCCCCTCCAAATAGGGATTCGTCAAACTTGAAATTGGAAGTCGAAACGTTGAGTTTGCTGGAATGGGCATAGATTACTCCTCCCCCATCATTCAGGGAAACCGAATAGGTAAAGTTTGAACCTGATACGGAGATGTTGGAGTTCATGGACGCAATGGAACCTCCGAAACTGAATGACCTTGAATTTTCAAACCGTGAGGACATTATTGTGAGCTCGCTTCCTTTGAGATATATCATCCCACCATAGTACGCATTGCACAGGCTGAAGCGTGAAGAGGAAATTATTATTTTTGATTTTGTAGCATGGATTGCACCTCCCGAATCAGGTGCTGATGAATTATAAAAAATACAGTTGTTCAGCCTGAGTATGGCATCGCTGATTGAAATTGCACCTCCCTTGACGGCCACATTGTTTTCGAAAATGCAGTTTGTAAACTCAAGGGTGGGAGTCTTTAAAAGTCCTGTGCAGCTTATGGCCCCGCCCTGACTTCTATATGAGTTCTGTGATGATGTTGAGGCGAGAGGGTCATACTGGGGTCCTCCATTATTCCTGAATGTCACGTCATTTGCAGTAATGCCGTAATTGCATGTAAAATAGATGCCTTCAAAAGTCAGTGAGTTCAAAGTCATGTTTGAAAGAAGGCAATTGAAATTGGTGTTGCCTGCTGATTTGATGATTGTGTTCTGCCGGCTTTCACCAATGATGTTGATGGAACTCATGAAAAGCATTTTTTCTGAATTAATTTCATAAACGCCCTTTGCGAAATGGGCGGTTGTGGCATAGGTCAGTCTGTTGTCACTTACATATTTATATGGTCTTGACTTTGATCCGTCTCCGTCATTTGCTGCAGATGCATCAAAATACACCTCAGAAGCGGATAAGGTATCGTCACCCATGTCAGTCAGTTCAAAATCCGTAATGTCTGTGTCCGGCGATATCTCGCTTATTGTGTCATTGGCCAGTTCCACATCATTTGCACTTGCACATGATATTGTGAATATTATGCAAAGAAAAATGGATATCAATAGCAATTCCTTTTTATAATTCATGATAATGCTCCAAAATTTTTATCAAATTAAATGTTTAACTGAATTATATATATGTCTTTGATATTTATTAAATTAACTAAAGGCATTTCTTTAATCGAATAATTTTATACGCCAAATATGATTTTTCTTAGAAAAAACTATAAAAATATTTAAAATATTGATAACATAATCCCAATTGGTGATATCATGAATACACATACCAAGATATTGATTGGAGTTCTTGCAATCTTTGTTGTCGGCATGACCCTCGGCGTTGCATTTGCAGAGCCTGTCGATGCAAAGACATTCAAGGACAAGGGATACAAATGGAAAATCAAAAACAGCAAATGGAAGAAGATGAAAAAACAGGCAAAGAAAAACTATAAAGAAATGAGAAAATTAGGAAGCAGCATGCCAGGATATTCTAAAGGCATTACTGTAAAAGTAACTAAAAATGGATATAGAAGCTATGGCACCGCACTTGCAATACAAAATGATTATTACTTACGCTGCGAAGTCAGAGGCGCAACAAACAATGGTGCATACCTTGACTGCAGGTAAATACAAATAAGGAGTTACCTTATGTAGCTCCCTCTTTTTTTTAATCAACTTCAGCCTCATCAAGCTCGGCAATCTTTTTGTCGAATTGCCTGAATTTACGTGCCAGCCCTGAGAAGTAAGGGATATATACCTTTGAAAATGTGAGCCTTTCAGGGTCTTCACCCAGCTCTTCAATCCTTTCCTTGACGCCCTGAACTTTTCGCTCAACCTCATCATACATAAGGTCTCCCGGAAACTCTCCGATGAAAACACCGTCTGCCCCGTTGTCAAGGGCATAGTGAATGTGCTTTGGCCTTACGCGGTTGACGGAAATTACCTTGATTATATGAATTGATTCAGGATAGTTCAGCCTGTTGACTCCTATGTTGTCTGCTGCAGTGTATCCAATGTTGTCCAGAAATACCAGTATCATGCGCTCGCCCTGCCTTTTTTTGGACAGGACACCCTTGATGGTTGCCATGATCTTCTCGTCGATGTTACCGTTGACCTTGATTGCCCTCTGGGCACATCCCACAAGACATTTTCCGCACCCGGTACAGCTCATAGGGTCAATGTATACCTCATCGTTCTGGATGCTCATTGACTTGTACTTGCAGCGGCTTATGCACTCTGCGCACAGTATGCATTTCTCAGTGTCGATTTCTGCAATGAAGGGCTCGATTTCAACGCCGCCGTAGTTGTACTCACTTACCTTTGAGGCTGCCGCTGTCGCCTGCATGATTGAGTCTGTGATGTCTTTTGGCTCATGTGCGGTTCCGCACACGAATATTCCCTGCACATCGGTTGCCACCGGCTTGATTTTAGGATGTGACTCCTTGATGAATCCGTCTTCGGTGGTTCCCACATTGAGGATTTCAGCAATCTCGCATGTTCCCTCTGACGGCTCCATTGCTGTTGACAACACTACCATGTCGGCTTCAATCTCAACGAACTCTCCTTTAAGGGTATCCTCTGTTCTTACGATGAAGTTGTCTCCTTTTTTCACCACTTCACCCGGACGTCCCCTGAGGAACCTTACCTCATTTTCCTGGGTGTGCTTGTAGTATTTCTCAAACATTCCCGGAGTCCTCACATCAGTATAGCATATCAGAACGTCAGTATCCGGATACTTGTGCTTTATGATGTTTGCGTTTTTAAGCGCAACGGTACAGCATATCTTTGAGCAGTAGAGGTGTCCGTCGGGCTTTTCGTCACGTGAACCAACGCACTGTATCATGACGATTCTCTTTGGAACCTCACCGTTGGACTTTAGAAGCTTTCCCTTTGTCGGGCCGTTTACGCCTGTAATACGGCCAAGCTCTGACTGTGTTATCACGTCATCATATCTAGTGTATCCATATTCGGGACGCTTTTCCATGTCAAATAATTTGTGGCCTGTTGCAACGATGATTGAACCTACCTGAAGAGGTATCTTTTCGGGATGGCCACGAAGCCTTATTGCCCTCATGCTGCACACCTTGACGCAGCTGCTGCATTTTGTACAGTTTTCCATGTCGATTGTATAGGCTTCCGGATATGACTGTCCGAAGGGCCTGTATATCGCCTTTCTCATTGACAGGTTGTCGTTCCAGTCATTTGGAACCTCCACCTCACATGCCTCGGCACATTTTCCGCATGCTATGCATCTTTCGGTGTCGACATACCTCGGAGACTTCTCCAGTATCAGATTGTAGGTACCGGCACGCCTTTCGGCCTCGATGACCCTTGTGTTTGTGAGAACCTCAATGTTTTCGTTCCAGACAAGCTCATTGAGTATAGGGTTTAAGAGGCACATTCCGCATTCCTCTGCAATCTTTACCGGAGAGAATACCTTTCCGATTTTTGCCATGTGCCCTCCGATTGAAGGTGACTTTTCAATGAGTGTGACCTTTGTTCCCTGCTTGGCAAGAGAAAGTGCAGCGTTCATACCGGCTATTCCCCCTCCGATTACCGCAACCTCATCAGGTGTCTGGCAGTAGATCGGATCGACAGCATCGGACTGCTTTACCTTTTCGATTGATGCTGTTATAAGTGATATGGCCTTGTCTGTGGCCTTTTCATTGTCATCATGAACCCATGAGCACTGCTCACGGATGTTTGCCATGTCCATGAGATAGGGATTAAGTGGCTTTACGTAATCCTGGAAAGTCTTTTCATGGCTGATAGGTGAGCATGCCGCCACCACAACACGGTCAAGGTCATGGTCGAATATTGCATCCCTGATTATTTTTCGTCCGTTGAGCGAACACAGGTTTTCGAACTGGCCTATGAATTCAACGTCAAGTTCGCTTCGAACCCTGTCCAAATCAACAACATCTGCAATATTTCCTCCGCACTCACATAAAAACACGCCAACTTTCAAATCATCCCTCATTTGCTAACCTCCTTCAGCTCGCCGATAACCGAATCTATCGGCACGGTATGTGCCCTGGCACCTATCACCTTGTCCAGGTCTGCGCCCATGGCCAGTGCAATGAACTGGGCAATGTTAAGGTGTATTGCCCTGAATTTTCTATTCTGTCTTTTTGAAATCAAATCCTGATATCTGTCAAACTGTATATGGCAGTTCGGACAGAGATGAACCAGTATGTCAACATCCTCATCGGCTATTGCATTCATCTTGTCTGCTGTAGCCGTAAATGACAGGTCAGGATTGGAATACCTTTGCCTGAAACCTGTTCCGCATGTCGCCCTCTTGTGGTCATACCATCCGATTGTCTTGCATCCGCACTCCTCAATCAGCTCATCCATGACATTCGGGTCCCTGACACCGCCGATAGTGTCCTCATAGTGGACCTTGCAGTAGTGACAGCCATGGTGGGTCGCTATGGCATATCCGCTCAGGTCATATTTTACATTTTCCCTGATCCTGTCCTTTTTTCCATAGAGAATGTCGACCACATGATATATGTTTTCTGTAGGTTTCAGGTCGTTCTGTTCGTATTTAAGATGGCTCAGGCCATTCTCATCAAATAAACTGTTAATGTGATTTCTCAAATCGTCTTTTTTGTTCAGCAATTTTACAGACTTCTTGTTGATTGCATAGCATGTCGCACACATCATCACAAGGTTTGGCCTTCCCAACTCCCTTGCGATTTTGAAGTTCCTTGCCCCTATTGCGGTTGTGTCAATCTGGCTGAACACGTCTGAGTAGTGACCAAGGCCTGTGCAGCATGTCTGCTTTTCAGAAATTGCATAATCGATTCCGAGTTTGTCGAAGACGAATTTGGTTGATGCCTCGACACCCGGATATTCCACGCTTACAAGACAGCTTCTGAAAAGAAGAATGTCCTTATCCGGTACCTTCTTCATCCTCTTCCTCCCTTGCCCTTATCCTTTCAATCTTGTCCTTGAAACCGGTAATGGTCAATATTTTACTTACCTCATCGATCGTTTCTCTTTCAGGCATAAGCGGCGGGTCAAGCTCCAGCTCATCCCTTATCTCGTCAAGGTGCTGCCTGAAATCCCACCATCCTTCAACGTCACGGTCGATGTCAGCGAAAAATCTCTCGGGGATTGCTCCGATTGCCGCAGTGAAGTATGAATCGGCAAATCCCAAATATTCATAAAGCTTTTCATATCCTATTTCGGATTCTATTGCAATCTGCTTGAGAATCTGGTTTACCTCACATACGCTGTTTCCCACAGGACAGACGCTGTGGCAGGTATAGCAGTAAAAGCAGTTCCAGATATTGTCATCTTCAAGAATTGTTTCGTCCCCTTCAAGGACCCTTTCCATGATGTCCCTTGGATTGTAGTCTGAATGCCTTGCTGCGGGACATGTTGATGTGCACATTCCGCACTGCACGCACTTAAGTACTCCCTCATCCTTTGAGTTTTTAACATCACTTATTATCCTTTCGGCAAAGTCAATCGGGGAATCTGTTATCTTTTGAGTGGTCATAGTATGAAATCCCTGTTTTCAATCATTTTCTTGAGTTTTAGTGAAAGCTTGTTTGCCCTTAGCCTGTCTGACTGTCTTAATATTATCGGAATTTCGACATCCTGATCATCAATTTTAAGACTGACGCTTCCCGTGTTCATGTCAAAGGCATCGTGCCTGCAGTGGGCGGAGCACATTCCGCATCCGAAGCAGTATGTGAGGTTCAGCCTCTGATTTTTAAACGCATTTGTCGGACAGATTTCCTCAACGATGCATGACTCGCACTCGCTACATTCTTCACTTGCGAATCTCGGCCTCAGGTCATGGCCTGTCCACATCTTTGCGTAGTCCGTGTTTGCCAGAGGAAGGTGTCTTCCCCGGATGTCTGCAACCGGCAGATCAATTTCTTCATCACTGACAAGTAAATTCTCGTAAATCTCCTCGTTTAAAACAGGTATTGGAATCGCCACACTGTCATAGACTTCCCCTCCCTGGGAGGTCTTGAATCCTCCAAGATAGTACGGGTCCATATTGAACATGTCTGCAGTAAGCATAAGGTTCGGCTTTTCGGCACTTGACCTGGTTCCGTCCCCCAAGACATAGCCTACAGCACCATTGAGAAGGACTTTGCTTCCCTGGCGGATTACATTGTGAGGAATGTCATTTTGAAGAGGATTCAAATCTCCGCATCCTGAAAATGTCAGGCCGCTCAGATTTCCTTCAAGAGGAATTGCGGCAAAAATTGACTTCACCGGTTCGGATGACGGATTTGTAAACGCAGTGTAGTTTTTGAACGCCATTCTGGCGCCAATAATCTGTGAACGTGTAATGTCTTCTTTTGTGATGGTGCTTTCAATGGTCTTTCCCTCGGCGGTTTCGACCCTGACATCTATTGATTTGCCCTCAAGGATATCCTTAAGCAGAAATCCTCCGCCGTATGATTCGTCATATATTGAATGTGCTGTTCCGTGAAGTATCACATCAACAGATCCAAGCCATTCGTTTGGACATGGGCCCGCATATGCAGGAACTCCATTCATGTAGACTTCAGAAGCCCTGATAAATACTCCCGGCTCTGAAACTATAAAATTAAGAATTGCAGCAGTGCCGCTCATAACCCCGCAGGTTCCGCAGGTAACGACATCAACCTCTTCAAAATCCGGGGCATCGCCATTTCTGATTAGATTCTTGAACTCTTCAGCGGTGTAGATGCTGGCTTCGCCGTTTTCTATTTTCTGGTTAATTTCAGAAATTGTTCTTTGCTTTGTCAATTGAACGCAACCTTAAACTTTGCCGAATGTATCTCCCCTCAGACCCTGTCTTATGGTTTCAAGAGATATGATATCATCGGTTGATATATTTCCTAAATTGACGTCACTGCCCATCTTCAAAACGAAAAATACCTGCTGGTCCTTGTTTGGGGCTTCCCAAATGATTTTGTCCTTAGGCACATGGTTCAGTATATGGTCTATCTCATCTTCCTTAGCATTACCGGACTTATCGAAGATTCCAATGTTCTTTCCGCCTTCACGGGCTTCGACAATGACATATGAAGAGCCTGCATTTAACTCCGCATTGAGATAGTTTACCCTTTCCTCAACGCTGAATTCCGCATCCAGTGCAGGGTCCTTTTTTCCCACTTCGGAAAGCACTTCAAATTTGGCCTGCTTTGCCAGGGTAATGGCCTTCAGCTTGTCTTCCCTTGGAATTCTGATGGAACCGTCTGAGATTTCAATTGTCCTGAAACCCAAATCGTAGGCTTCTGCAAAAAAACCGTCCATCCTGTTTTTGCTGTATGCAAGCTCAAATAGTGTTCCTCCGGTAAATGGAGTAATGTCATGAGCCTTGTACATCTCGATTTTCTGCTGGACCAGATCCCAGTCCTGCACTACAAGGGTTCCCCAGCCGAACTTGACATAATCCACATACTCTCCTGTGAGGTTCATAAGGCTTTCTGCAGTTTCAAGGCCTAAACCCTTATCCAAAACCATGGTCACGCCACAGCTTCTGGGCTTTTCTTCTCTTTTTTTGGATAAGCAACTAAAACATTTCAAAATATCACGCGCATATAAATTTATATAATAGGATTGTTCCCAAATGTTTTTAAAGTTTTCCATTACTGTTGATTTTTTAAAAAAATAAATTGAATAATTATGATGCATTGATCTCGTTTTCAGACCTTGTAACAAGATCTGCAAGAGAGTTTCTAACATTTTCAGGAATAGGATTGTCCTCTTTTTCAGCAATCAGTTCTGAAATAATCTTGCATAAAACGAATATTGCATGCTTATGCTCCGCTTTTGTCTTATGAATATGATGAGGGCTTATTTTAAGGGTAATGTATTCACTGCAGTCATTTGAAATCTGGTCATCTTCAGCCAAATATTTTAAAACATATACTAAAAATTGGTGTAATTGTATCATTTCGTCCTTATACATAGATATCTAACCCATATTTAACTAATTTCAGTTAGTTAAAAATTAACTCCTAAATTCTATACATTATATTATATATTAATCATATTTAAATATTGCATTCAACATAACTTGACAAATTTTGAAAGTGAACTATAACCTGTCAAATTCATCTGTCACGACGATTTTCGGAAGTCTGCCTACGGTTGCAACACTGTCTTTTGAAATTATAAGCACACCCTCAAAAAGGTCACTGTATCCCTCTGCCGTTTCAACAGCATTCATAACTTTCGACTCGCTGTCGGTGCCGACAACCTCGTTTGCTATTCTGGTTGCAAGCCCGTCAGCAAGAGACGGTGAAGATGAAATTACCGATACGCTGTCGGAATCTCCAAGGCTTATGGAATGGCCGATTTTACCCGATGAAGTGCATATTCCCAAGGGAGATTTTCTTTTTTTTATTTCAAATGCGATGCTGTTTCCCAAAACCTCATTGCCGGAATATATTCCGCATAGAACCTTTCTGTTGTTGATGAGTGCAATGTCTCCTCCATTTTCAACAATGGAAAAGCTTGAGCCTTTCCGGATAAGATAATCTAAAGACATCTCTGAGATGCATCCGGCAACACATGCCATCGGCCCGACATCAGCCAAGGCAGATGATTCATACATCTTCTCTACAATCAAAGGCAAAGTGTCCTCATCATGATGAAGGGGCTCGAAGCTCAAAAGGAAATCCTGGTGGTGGGCAATGTAGGACTTTAAACTTGCCCTTATCTGATATATGTAGTCCTCAAGATTGTGGCTTTTCAGGTCACTTGTCAGCCTTATGTGTGTCTCGCCTATGTTGATTTGCATAGTTAATAATTAGGGTTTTCCATTAATGTATTTTTTTCTAGTTTTTGATTAAGTCCTGTTTTCACATCATGTGATTTTTTTGTTTGATTTGATGAGCCATCAAATATGCTTTGTTTTGATGATTTATATGATCTTAAAAGTAAATAATTGTTTTAAAACCAAAAAAAAGCTAAAATATCAGAGTTTCTCTACAATCCATAATTTTAAATATTTCTTTTAACAAATTATAATTTAGGTCCTTAATATCTAAATTTAATCTATGTTTCATTTTTATCGCAAAATAAATATATGTAACACATAATATTCAGATTAATTGGTATTAAGACATTTTTTAATATAATAAAAATGTATTTTTACAAACCATCAAAATTAACATGGAAAATAAGAAATGAACCGGGCGAATTTTAACCAAAAAAATTCAGGCCCCCAAACAGATGATAATATGGAAAATAATAATAAAAAATCAGTAAAGGATGAAATCAAAAGGATATTTTCATTATCTGAGGATTCAGCATCTAATGAAGAAATCCGTTCACGTCTTCTGGATGGAGGAAAAATCACCGGTACAAATATGTGTGTGCTGGTATGTGCAATGGTAATTGCTTCTGTTGGTCTTAATGTGAGTTCAACTGCTGTAATCATAGGTGCAATGCTGATATCTCCTTTAATGGGAAGCATTCTTGCTTCAGCATATGCAGCTATAGCCTCCGATTATCCTCTTCTTCGAAAACATCTGCTCGGTTTTGCAATGCAGATTGTAATCAGCGTTACTGCAGCTACAATCTATTTCCTTTTATCTCCGGTTAAGGAGCCGACAGTTGAATTATTGGCAAGAACATCACCGGCATTCTTTGATGTGCTCATAGCCTTTTTCGGTGGACTTGCAGGTATCATCGGACAGACAAGACAGGACAAGACAAGCACTGTTATTCCGGGCGTTGCAATTGCAACCGCACTGATGCCTCCCTTATGTACCTGCGGATATGCCATTGCAAACGCAAGATTCGACATGCTCCTTGGGGCAGGATATCTTTTCCTCATCAATTGCTATTTCATCTTCATGTCTGCGGGCATTATTCTAAGTGTTTTGAAAATTCCAAAAATGAGGGAGTTAACACCAAAAGAATGGAAAAGACGTCGTTTCAGAATGATTGTCAATACAATCATCATTATACTGCCAAGTATAGCTGCGGTCTATACTATGATTTAGAGAATGATTCATTCAAAAATAAGTAAGGAAAATAGTTGAAATGAGATTTCAACAATTTTCTAAAAAATTATTTGTTGTTATAGGACAATGTTTCTTTTTCAATTTCAATCCTTTCGTTTAAAAGGGTTGTTACTTCATCCATTTCATCTTTAACAACAGAAAGATCTTCTTCAAGGGATACTAATTCAGCTACTTTTTCCATGTCTTTTTCGAGGTTTTTAATTAACTCATTTTTAGCTTTTTGCATTTTTAATTGAGTATTTAAAACGATTTCTTCTAGTTTGTTTTCAGCTTTGAATAATATAAGCTCAATAGGTTTTTCCCCTTCTTCGATTTCTGAATCAATAGAATCTAACAATTTAATAATGTCCTTATCAGCATGGTCTTCAGCTTTATAGATTTTTTTAATGGCTTTTTCAATGTGTCCGCTTATTTTTTTATCAGTATGTTTTTCTTTTAATGCCAGTTTTCTTTCTTCATGATTTATCTTAGCTTGTGCCTTTTTTTCTTCCAGTTTAACTTTTTTCTCATCCAGTTTAACAGATAATTCTTCTTTTTTTTCTTCTAAACTCATGATATCGCCATTTTAGTTTAGTTAGTTGAATTTATATATTAAATATTTTATAAACTTTTTGTGAGTAAAGATATCGCACAACGATTTGATGTTCAAAGTATTATGGGAACACATGGAATTGGACATGTCCCGATTAAACTATTTATCTATTAAAACAAATATTATTAAATATGAAATCCGTAACAAGAATGCTCTGTCTGGTTGATGGTGAACACTACCTTCCAGTCACTCAAGAAGCAATAGATACCCTAAACAGTTTGGAACACATTGACGTTTCCGGAGCCGTGTTTATTGGAGGAACAGAAAAGCTCAGGGACGATTCGGAGGAGTCCTATTCCGAAAAGCTCGGATTGCCGGTCCAGTTTGCAAAGGACAAGGACATACCCTACGACATCATTGTGGAGATGATTAGAAAATACGACATCGATACTGTCTTTGACCTAAGCGACGAGCCCATTCTGGACTATCCGAAAAGGTTTAAAATCGCATGCAGGGTTTTGGGTGAGGGAATCTCATATGAAGGGCCTGACTTCAAGTTCGAGCCAACCTCCCAGTATGACATCATGGAAAAGCCTTCCCTAACCATTCTTGGAACAGGAAAAAGAATAGGTAAGACCGCTGTGTCCGGTTTCGTTTCAAGGCTTATCGACAAAAACGGCTACGAACCATGCGTAATTGCAATGGGAAGGGGCGGACCTGAAGAGCCTGAAATAGTTCATGGAGAGGAACTTGAAATCAATGCGCAATTCCTGCTTGAACAGTCAGAAAAAGGAGTTCATGCCGCAAGCGACCACTGGGAAGATGCACTGATGAGCAGGATTCTGACCATTGGATGCAGACGCTGCGGAGGCGGAATGGCCGGTGAGGTATTTTTGACAAACATGAAAAAGGGAGCGAAACTGGCCAATGAAGTCGAATCCAAATTCGCAATATTCGAGGGAAGCGGAGCCGCAATACCTCCTATAAGGACAAACAAAAAAATAGCGCTTATCGGAGCAAACCAGCCTATTGCCAATCTTACAACCTATTTCGGACCATATAGGGTGGGGCTTGGAGACCTGGTTATTCTGACAATGTGTGAGGAGCCGATGTGTTCTGACGAAAAGAGACGTGAAATCGAAGAGTTCGTAGGTGAGGTAAATCCGGATGCCGTGGTGATATCAACAGTCTTCAGGCCTAAGCCTCTTGATGACATTAAAGGAAAAAGGGTTCTTTTTGCTACAACCGCTCCTGAAGATGTCAAGGACAAGCTTGTGGAGTATCTTGAGGAATACTACGGCTGTGAGGTAATCGGAACAACAGCACACCTGTCAAACAGGCCGCTTCTTCGTGAGGACATGCAGAAGTACATGGACAAGGCAGACGTAATGCTCACCGAGCTCAAAGCGGCTGCAGTTGACGTTGCAACAAAGGATGCAATTGCACACGGCCTTGATGTCGTCTACTGCGACAACATTCCTGTTGCCATAGACGATTCATATCCTGATTTGGCCGAGTCAGTCATTTCCCTTGTTGACTCAGCAATTGATGATTTTGACAAATCATCATAAATTTTCTTTTTTTAAAACAGAACAAATGATATTATCCATACTGCAACTGCAACTATCAGTGCGTATTTGCCGTGTGTCTTTGCCTTTTGGGAGTCATTTCTTGTCAAAAGATAGACTGCAGCAAAGACACCGAAAAGAGGTATGAGTAAAGCCAGAACGTAAGCGATTATGATTGCATACTTGTGGTCCTTTTCAACAGCCGGCACGGTGAAATTCGAAGCATTGTCTGGCTTTGAAAACTGGATGTTTTCAAGATTCCTTCCGCAGCTTTTGCAGAATTTGGCGCTGTCAACAAGCTCCTCTCCACAATGGGGGCAAAATTTTGACATCTATTCCACCTTTCCGAATATCTTTTCGATGAGATCATCTTCTGACTTGTAGAAGTTAAGTTTCAAAAGCCTTTGAAGGGTATCCGGAGCCCCTATAAGCTCCATCATCTGATTCCATGGTATGAATACCTTTTCAGCCCCCTGATTGTAGCACAGCTCCAGGGTCTGAGGCAGCTTTTCCCTGCTTGAGTCTGTAAGTATCACGGTTGAATCGTCAAGGCTCTGATTTCTTCTTATGGATTCTCGGGATACGGTTTCTGCAACCCCAAGGTTTGTGCTTTCGCCGTTGCCCATCAGATTGTCAACCGAAAGCTCGTCGTTTTCCACCTTCAGACGGAAGATGTCCTCATCTATGAAATAGACCTCGCCGACATCGCATGTAACCTCCAGAAGGGAGTCGAAGGAATCGGCATTTTCATAAACGTTATCAATTTCATCCGGAATTTCGGGAAAGACATAGCCTGAACGGTCCACAAAATCACTCTGGCCGGCTATGATTTTCAAAAGCCGGATTATTTCCCTGTTTTGATTTTCAATATTTCTGTTTATTCTAATTAACTCCTCTAATTCAGACATAGTAATTAATATGGTTAAGCTAGTATAAAGTTTTTAATGTGGAATCCCACCGGCATGCGACAAACTCCTGATATAAAAAATAGTAAATTATTTAATATGCCGATGAGATTCTCCTAACCATCACTAAACGAGAGGGATTGCATCTTCTACAATCCCATATAGTAATATGAACCTCATTGTATATATAATTTGCTAAATAAAGCCACTACAATATTGCAATGACAATATAAAATTATATGGAAACTTCAATTATATAATGAACATATAATATATCGAATCTGACAGTTTCTCATCGTTTGCAAATTTTTCAAATGCATATGAATATTTCAAAAGAACTGTCCTTGGAATCAGGACATTGTCGCTTCCGGGATTGAGGACTATTCCCTCCATATCCTCAGACAGGACAAAATTGACAAGCATTGAAAGGTTGATCAGTTGTGAATATCTGTACTGGTCTGTTTTGATGTCTTTCATCCGGTCTTCGCCGGAAAATATTGTTGCATAGACTCCACCGATTCTGTCGGTATACATCTGGGCAAGGGGACCCGAATCCATCATGGATATGACTCCATCCTTTGCCTTAGAAGACAGATCGACATCGCTGACCATCATCGTAAGCAGGTTTGACGCAGCCAATGCCTCAAAGAGCGCCTCATAGTCCCCTACGTTTTGGGGATTTTTGATGAAATCCTCTAGCATTTCGTTTTTTGAGTTTTTCATCCCAATCAGCTCATCGATTTCATAGGTATTTGTGGAGTAGTAGTTGGTTTTCGGAGGATTTCGGATGTCCAAAATGAATTCCCTTGAAAAGACGTACTTTTCAGTTGCGGGATTGAGGATATATCCCTCGATATCTGTAGTCTTTAAAACGTTTTGGTATAGCTCAAAGGAGTTCTGCATAAGCTGGATGTCATCCTCATCCCTGAAGAACTTGCGGAACTCTTCGGGGTCTGTAAAAAGGGGAGTGAGTTTGACACCATCATCCTCATAGATTATGAAATTCAAACCGAACTCATCCCTTTTTGCGGGAATGTAGAGGTTTGAGTATCGAAATTCGTTAATAAGCCTAAGGTCCAAATCCTTCGTAAGTCCATTGTCGTTTGAGTAGATATCTTCAATAACCACTCGCAGGTGTTTGTGATTAGTCATCAAGATTACTTTGTTTCAATAGGTATTTAAATGAATCCGGTATGAACCTGTCGTTTAGACAGAATTGCCTAAGGCGTGAATCGATGAAATATGTAGTGCAGTAATCCCTGTCAAATCTCATTCCCCTTCCGTATGTCTGAATCAGTGACAGTGCGGTTTTGTAGTCATACCAGTCCTCATCGGCATTTGCCCTCAGTCGAATCTGCTTGTCTGCCAGATCAGGATAGGGAAGTTTATATATTATCTGAAAGCGGCACAGGTCTCCAGGCAGGTCAACGCCCTCATTCATGGAGGGTGAAATCAAAACCAGGGGCTCGGATGAATTGATGAAGTGTTCAAGCTGGCTTGAGCGGTTGCGGGTGTTGTGGTCAATCAGACGAAGGGAATTGATGTTTTCAAAAAGAAAATCCTTGCAGGTTGTGCTTACGGTGTGGATTATTCCCTTTTCATTTTTATGGCGATTCAGAATGTCCTTAATGACATCAACAGTTTTCGGTGCGTTTTCAGTGATGCGCTTATGTGACAAATCAAAGCCGTCAAAGCTTTTGATCGGGTTTCTTTTCATGTCGAATGGTGACTTTCGCCTTATGGCATAGATTTCATCCGAGCGAATTCCCAGACATCTGGAAAAAAATTCATAGTCAAGTATGCTTGCGCTCATGAATATGCAGACGTCCCCATATTTGAAAAGGGTGTTTTCGGCATAGCTGTCGACCTTGAGGGGCTTGAATTCAATTGATTCATTATGTCTGTTGAAGTCGAATATCCAGCTGTAGGGGTCCTGTGAGATGTTTTCACGAAAGCGAATGCAGTCTGCAATCTGCTTTTTTATGAATGAAATCTTTTCTGCAAGATGAGGCCTTTTAAGGTTCATGAATTTTTCAAGTTCCCGCTGATATCTGTCTTTTATCTCTTCGATGAAAAGAAGCCAGACGTCAAAGTCTCCGTTTTCAAGCTCATAGAGTATCTCATCCGTTATTTCAAGTTTGAGATACTGCTTCAGGTCACTCATTGAAAACTCAAGTGTCAGCTGGCCCATCAGCACGTTTTCAAGATTGTGGGCCTCATCGCAAATCAGGAGATTTCTTCTTGTAAAGTCCCCGACATAGTTGAGCTCCAAAAACATGTAGTGATAGTTGGAAATGACGCATTTTGAATTGAGGGCATCCTGCTTTTGGAGGTAATAGTCGCACTTGGAACTGTCGCAGATTTCTCCTTCGGCGATGCATCTGCCCTCATCGCAGGTCAGCTGCGAATCCCTTTTGCATGTGAAGTTTCCGCGTCCCTTCACAAGGTTCAGATTTGAAAAGTCGCGAAGATACTGGTCCTGCAGCTGCTTTGTGACAGTCAGTATATATGATTCATCAAAAATGGAGGAAAGGGTATATGCTATTGCCGATTTTCCGGTTCCGGTTCCCGCCTCAAGAACTATGTATCTGTAGCCCTCATCGATTGCCTCGATTATCTGGGAAGCCGTTTCAAGCTGGTCCTTTCTCGGCTTTTCGAATGGAAAGTGCCTTCGGATTCTGGAATCTATTTTTGAATACGTGCTGTACTGCCACATCAATATGAAATTTGGCTGCGCCACATATTTAAAGCTTGCCGGAGAGCATATGATAAGTACTATTCGTCATTGTAGTCCTTGACTGATTTGATGAGATTGTCCATATCCCCAATGATTCCGTCGACATCCTCCTTTTTGGAGATGTTTTCATTGACCACCAGCTCATTTGAAAGGTCATCAAGCTTTCCGAGAATTGCCTTCAGGATTTCAATCTTGGATTCGATTTCAGAGGCTATTCTTGGCGAGTACTCATCGGCAAGGTCAATCATTGTCCTGGCAGATGAGAGATTCTTGTTGAAAAGTTCTCCTGACCTGTCGACTCCGCTTATGAAACGTGTGTAGGTAAGCTGCGGAGGCTCGAATCTCTTTTCAATAATCTCACGTACAGATGTGTCCTTTGCGGTGAATTTGCTTTCAAGCTCATCAAGCTGACGCTTATAACCTGCATATTGAGGCAAGACTCCATTTTGGGTTTCCTGCGGTTGTGGATCAGGTTTTTTCTCTGGAATTTCCTTTTGCGGCTTTACAGGTTTTGGCTTTGCCTTAGGATTCGGATTGATGATTTTGTGAACCACAAAACCTAACACGAATGTCGGAATTTCAAATATCAATCCGAAAAGCACCATTTCAAAGAGATTATGGAGATTCAATGACCCTCCCAAAAAGAAGAATGCCAAAAAGACAAGATGGCAGATGATTTTTGTCTTTGCAATTACGAAATCCCCGTCACTGTTCTGCCAGTAGAGTAAAAGGTGCTTCAAATCGGTTGCAAGCCCGTAGTCATTGTGGGTGATCTTTACCTGTGAAGGCTTTCCGATGATTTTTCGAATCGCATAAAAAATAAGATATGTCAGAAAGCCAAAAAGAAGCGCAAAGAAAAGTATTCCAACAGGAGCGCCTGATACCAGTGCAAGAAGAGAGAAAATCAGAAAGACAGTTATTGAGGTGACTTTCCCCCTAGATAGGACATAATGTCCGTCATAGGCTGAATAGAACATTCTATGGACAATGCTGTTGTCGGGTATTGCCACTTCCTGCCTGAGCCTGAAGGACTGGCCCTTGCAGTAGGGGCAGAAATTCGCTGCGTCATCTACGCTGTTTCCACAATTGTTGCAAATCTTTGACATGCTATTCCTCAACTAAAAAATCCTCATAGGTTAACGTATTAAGTTCCTCATCTGTTATGTCGCTTTGGGGAGCCAGACGGTTTGCCTGTGCGGTGATTACCTCCTCAAAGAAATTCCTAACGGCACGGCCGTTTGCAAAGTTATCCCCCTTGTTTTTGCACATCCTCTCGAAGTACTGAGTGAGGTAGTCTTCGGCGGCATCGTCAAGGGTAAGGTTGGCTTCGCCGGCCATCAGCATGAATATGTCATGGAGCTCTTCTGCAGTATAGTCCTCAAAGAAGATGAACTTGTTGAACCTTGACTCGAGGCCTGGATTTGAATGCAGGAAGGTGTCCATAAGTACAGGATATCCCGCAACGATGACGATCAAATCATCACGGTAATCCTCCATTGCCTTTAGAAGGGTGTCTATGGCTTCCTGTCCGTAATCGTTTTCTGATTTTGATGCAAGGGAATACGCCTCATCGATAAACAGTATTCCTCCCATTGCCTGGTTTATGACGTCCTTTGTCTTTATGGCGGTCTGGCCAACATATCCTCCTACAAGGCCTGAACGGTCCGTTTCAATTAGGTGGCCCTTTGAGAGAATTCCTATTTCATGATATATCTTTGAAAGAAGCCTTGCAACCGTGGTCTTACCTGTTCCTGGATTTCCGCTGAAGACAAGATGAAGGCTCATGGCAGGCTGCTTGATTCCCCTTTCGGACCTCAGCTTTCTGATCTGGACAAGGTTTATGAGCGAGTTCACGTCCTTTTTTACCTTCTCAAGGCCTATCAACCTGTTGAGTTCATCGAGATATTCGTCAAGGGAATGCTTTTCCTCATCATTTTCACTGATTTGCTTCGGTATATAGTAGCTTTCAGCGACATCGTCTGTGAGATAATCACCAAGACGGCCCTCAAGTCCCTTGATGTATTCCTCATACTTTTCGAGAACTTCAGGGTTGAGCTCCCCGTCCACGGTTATGAAGAATTTCCCGAGGAGTTTGTAAAGGTCAAAAAGCTCATTGCATGAGCGAACGCCGTTCATATCAAAGCTCAGGGCAAACTCGTCAAGCTCATGAAGGCATTCGAATGACATCGGCAAATCATCGGTTGCGGTTTCGCTGAGAGAAAAGATGTCCTCGCTTGTGTATGAGCCATCCAGAAGCTCGTTTATGAAGTCAAGCTCATGGTCGGTGACTACACCGTCTCCCAGGCCGAGATAGCCCAGATATCTGAAAAGATCATCGAGAATCATGACATTGAGAGGAGTGTCTTGCTCTTTGATTTTGGGACAGTATTCCTTTACAAGGTCAATGTCAAGAGTCCTTACCAGAAATGTCACATTTGACAGGTTACCCTTTAGAAATTCCATGTCTAACTTCTCAGTTTTTAGATTGCAAACCGGACAGGTTTCCTTTGAATTGTCCAATACCTTGCCGCAGTTTGCACAGATTGTCCATTCCAACATAATATTCCTAATATGAGTATAGAATTCAAATATTATATAGGTTATGATATATTCCTGTGGCAAATGATTTCAATGAGGCGAATGCTTAAAAGTAGAGTCGATGATTTTATGGTTTTGGCAAAAAAAATTGAAATAATTATGCCCAAATTTAAGTATATTGATTTGGGCAATGAAAAATTAATATGTATTTGGTCACATCTATATCCTGAATGCATAATCAACGGCTTTTGAGAATTTTGAATTGGCAAGGCCGTCAAACTCAAGGAGCTTGAGAAGAATGTTTCTTGGAACATAGTACTCCTCACCCTCAGGATTGATAACGATTCCGTCCATATCGCTTTCAAGAACATACTTGATGACCTCAAGGAGATTGCATACCTGATAATATTCGTATGCATCGCCCATGGAATCCAAATCGGTAAAGAGAAGCGCAAAAATCTCTGTGCCGTTCTTTTGGGTTGCAAGCACAAATCCTCCAACATCGCCTCTTTTGACGATGCCCTTGCTTTCATTGTCTACAAGCAAAGGATCTGATACAACCGCATTCAGAAGAACTGAGTCCATGAAGGGTTGGGCGAACTCATCGAAATTGTTGAAGTTGTTTTCATCGGCCATGAATACCCTGAGTTCATCATTTGAAGCGTTCTTTGCCATCTTTTGAAGCTTGCTTATGCTGTATCCCTTTCCGCTGCGATTGGATGGAAGGGGAGGAAGCCTCAAAAGCAGTTCCTTGTCGACGTAGAACTCTTCGCTTTCAGTGTTTATTATGGCACCGGCAAAACCAAGCTCATCGACCAGCCTTGCATAATATGTCAGGTCATTTTCAATCGCAGTAAAGTCCCTGGAATACTTCATGAGCTCATCATTGTCTGTAAAAAGTGGAAGCAACAGTTCACCCTCATCGGTTAGAATGTGTGGAAAAGAAATGTTTTCATCTTCAACAACCGCAGGAATGAGAAGCCTTGAAACCCTGAGCTCAAATGCAAACTCATATGCCAAATCCTCCGGCAGCTGTGAATTGTTGGACATGAAATTGTTCATCTCATTGATTGTAACTTTTAAATGATTATTTGTTTGCATACTAATACTATGTTTTTTCCCCTTATAAAATTTGTTAGTAAAGGAAATAATAAGGAAACAATAAACCAATAATAATCCAACAAATGGATATATAAGGTTGTCTTTTAGGTCAAATAAAGGATATATCATGTCAGAAAAATTAAATTTGAAAGACGACTGGAATCTAATCGGATATGTAAAGATTTCAAAAAACAGATACAATGTCCTCAAGACCCTTGAGACAAGATATCTGATGCCATCTGAAATCGCAAGAAAAACCGGGCTTAAAGCAACCCAAGTATCCAAAACCCTCAATACCCTTAAAAAACAGAATCTGGTCGAATGCAAAAATGAGGAATCCTACAAAGGCAGGATATATTCATCAACACCACTCGGAAAGGAAATAATAGAATTCATCGATAGAAATAGATAAAAAAAAGTAGATGAGGTTGCATCATCTACTTTACAGTAATTTTAACTTTTTTTGTGACCTTATTAAAGCGCACATCGCCGTTGAAGGTTACTGTTGACTTGAAAGTGCCCCTTTTCGTAAGCTTCTTGATTTTGAAGGTGGCCTTGCCCTTAGCGTTTGAAGTTGCCTTGAAGGTCTTGCCGTTGACTTTGATTTTCAACTGGGCATTTGCAAGAGGCAAGTTCTGATGTGTCCTTAAAGTAACCGTATACTTCTTGGTCTTTGCCTTTGCCTTGAAGGTCTTTTTGGAAGCTTTAAGCTTAGGTGTTGCCTTTGCGACTGTCAGCGTTACCACCCTTGATGATTTGGCGTAGTTTGTGTTTCCTTCAAATGTGGCTGAAAGGGCATATGTTCCCGGGTTGAATGAATTTGTTGACAGCCTTACCTGACCGTTTGAATCTGTAATTAGATTATTTGAATTTACAGATACTGCAAATCCTGCCATCGGCCTGCCGTTGAGGTCTTTTAGAGTTGCAACAATTTCGCTTCCGGTATTGTAGACAGTGTAGACATCATAGGATGTGATTTCTGTCGGCAACTTGTTTACAGTAAATGTGGTCTTTGCAAGTGATGTGAGATAGTTGTCTGACTGCTGGAAAACAGCTTCGGCTTCAAAGGTGCCTGCACCTGCTGAGGTATAGTCAAATGTGACCTTTCCGTTTTCAAGGGCAATGTACCTGATTTCCTCGCCGTTTACATAGACCCTGAGATATCCTTCACCAACTGCCTCCCCATTGGAGATGACTGTGATTGAGAATGCGGACGGACTTCCGTAGTAGACATTGGCAACGTTATCAACAATCACCTGTGTTTTTGCCCTGTCGACAGAAAGTGTTGATGAATTTTGTGAGCTTTGGTAATTGTCGGCATTGAATTGGGCTGAAATCTGATGGTCGCCTGCAGTCTGCGGAGTGTATGAGATGCCTGCAGTACCTGCGTTGACGTTAGCACTTGCAATGACTTTTCCGTTGTCCATGAAGGTTACTGTTCCCTCGCTTATGCTTTGACCATTAGGGCTTGCCACATTCACCCTTATGGTAAGCGCATTTCCAACTGTACCTTTCAGATTGCTTATCAGAACCTGGCTTGTTGCCTTTTCAACTGAGTATGATGTAGAGTACTCCTTGTTTGAAAATCTGCTGCTTTCAGCATAAATGACCTTGAGGGTGTTACTTCCTGCTTTCATCGGTGTGTAGGTCAGTGCTGCGACACCATCGGTTAGGATTTCTTTTCCAATCTGATTGCCATCAAGATAGAATGTGACTGTTCCCTCATTTACTGTAGAATAGAGTCCCCTGACGTTTACTGTGAATGCGGATTTGTATCCGACAGTTCCTGAGCTTGAAATGACTTCAAGAGATATTGAATCGACGTATGATTTTGCTGAAGAGTTTGATTTGACGTAATTGTCGCACTCAAAGACTGCAGTTATTGTGTGTTCGCCGTCTGCAGTAGGAGTGTATGCCAAAGTTGCCACACCATTTTCCACATTGACAGTACCTATAACCTTGTTTGCGTCCCTGAATGTGACTGTACCCTCATTTATGGAAACTCCATTGGAGCTTGTGACATATGCAGTGAGGGTGAGTGCATGATCAACAGTACCGTTAACACTAGCGATTGTCACAGCAGAATCAGCTTTTTTGACTTCATATGAAGCGGTTGAGAAATCATCTGAGAAGTGAGGGCTTTGTGAGTAAACCGCCCTGACCACATGACTTCCCGCTTTGGTAGGCACATATATTACTGATGAAACGCCACCTGAAACGGAAACACTTGAAACAAACTCATCATCAACATAGAAAGTCACGATTCCCTCATTTACTGTAGAATAGAGTCCCTTGACGTTTACTGTGAAAGTGGAATTGAAACCGACAGTTCCAGGATCAGCAATGACTTCAAGGGAAATTGAATCAACCAGGAGTTTTGCATCATCACTGGATCCAATATAATTATCGGATTCATAGGTTGCGGTTATAATGTGCTCTCCGTCTGCTTGAGGAGTATAGGTTAAGGTTGCAACTCCGTTTTTAACGTCTGCAGTGCCTATTATGTTGTTTGCATCCCTGAATGTGACAGTTCCATCGCTTATGCTTGCATTGTTTGAGCTGGTCACCAAGGCGGTTAAAGTCACGTTATGGCCAACTGTAGCGTTGACATCATCTATTGAAACTGCTGAATCTGCCCTGTCAACATGGTATTGTGATGAATCTTCAGCGTCTGTGAAATTGGATTCATAACAGAATGCTGCCCTAACTACATGATTTCCTGCAATTTTAGGAACGTAAATGACAGAAGCTGTGCCGTTTGAAACAGAAACTTCAGCCATATATTCATCATCGATATAGAATGTGACTGTTCCCTCATTTACTGTTGAATAGAGTCCTGTGACATCGGCAACGAAAGTGCTGTTGAATCCGACAGTGCCATTTTTGAGAGTGACTCTTAAAGTTACTGAATCGACAACAAGTTTTGCTGTTGCGTTGGATGAGAGATAATGCTCGGAGTAATATACTGCAGTGATTTCGTGTTCACCGCCAGCCAGTGGTGTGAAAGCAAGTCTAGCAACACCGCCTATCACATCGGAGCTTCCTATTTTCTCACTGCCATCAAAGAAGCTTACGCTGCCCTCATCAATGGCCTGACGGTTTACGTCATAAACATATGCGGTCAATTCTGCTTCATGTCCGCTCAACGCATTTGTGTCATTGATTAGAGTGAATGAATCGGCAGGATTTACTGTAAGTGTGAACTGCCTTTCGAATGCATAATAGTTGTCGTCACCTTCGAAAACCACATTGACAGTCCAGTTTCCGATTTCCAAATCGACGAGTTCGTCAAAGAGTGTTGTGGTATTGAGATGATATGTTTTGGACTCGCCTCCTTGGGTAAGGGTGAATATGAAGTCTGATGTGATTGGAAGGTCATCGAGAACACCATTTAAAGCGAGTGAAACGCTTTCAGGATGTTTGAATATTACTGTTGTGTCATTTGCTGTTGGGTCGGCATTCCTTCTAGTGAAGTGAGCGCCGTTGTTTAGGATATTGTCCCTTGTGGAGTTTATGAATCTGCAGCCGTGGATTTCACCGGAATGGGTAACGGACCAGATGATTTGTGTTGCGTTTATGTTGTTTATGAATGTTGAATCTGCAAGCTCTCCGTTGTCACCGGTCCAGATAACGGCGTTCGGATTGTCCTCAAATGTTGAATTGCTGAGGTATCCGTCATTTCCGTACCAGTATACTGCTCCACCATACATGTCGGCAGTATTGCTTTTGAAATGGGAATTGGACATGCTGCCGCCGGCATACCAGAGAACTGCACCGCCAAATCCTGAAGCGGAATTGTTTATGAATACTGAATTGACCACGTTGCCCGCTTTGCACTGCCACAATACTGCTCCACCGGAGCTTGCGCTGTTGGACTCAAAAAGGCACATGTCAATTATTCCGCTTTCACTGGCAAGACAGACCGCTCCGCCCAGATCTGATGCAACGTTTTGTGAAAAGCTGCATCCTGTCAACTTGTCATTGCTGTTTGTTGAAATAATTGCTCCTCCATCACCTGCACAGTTGTCTTTGAATGAACAGTTGTCATAAATGCCTGTTCCATTCATTGAAAAGACGGCACCTCCGGAACCGGCAGCACCGTTGGCTTCAAATGATGAGTTGACAAATTCTGCATTTGACAATTGAAGTAGGATCGCTCCGGCATTTTTGGCATTATTGCCTGAAAAGCTGCATCCTGAAATTTCACAGTCAGCCTGAATCAAATAGAGTGCACCGCCAATGCTTGTTGCATCGTTGTTTTTGAATGTTGAGTTTGTGATTTTAAGGACAGATCCTAAAGATGCAATCGCAGCTCCTGAAGATGCGTGATTGTAGGTGAAAGTACATCCATCTATGATGGCCATGTAGCTGTAAACGGTAACTGCACTTCCGATATATGCAGAATTGTTTGTGAATGTGGAATTTGAAATCCTTGCTGTGATTGTGCTTAAAAAGATTGCTGCAGACTGGGAGGAGTCTGAAGCGGAGTTGTTTGTAAAAAGGCAATCCATTATGAGGGCATTTCCTGCAGACCAGTAGAGTGCAGCTCCATCCTTTGAATAACTGTCTTTGAATGTACAGTTGATTACGCTGCAGTCAATGCCTGAAATCATCACAGCAGAAGCATTGCCCTCGCTATACCCATCGGCGAAGTTGATGTTTTTGAGAACAACACTGTCTGAAAGGACATTGAATATCCTTGACAGCGCCTTTGCGCTGATAGTGTGTCCCTGTCCGTCGATTGTTATTGCCTTTTTGATTGTGATTTCATCATCTGATTTCAGATTTGCGTAATCTTTGGTGAGCCTGAGCAGTCCTCCCTCTTTAGTCATCCTGATTTTGTTTAACAAATCCTCAAATGTTCCTATGCGTGATATGTTTGTGTCGACAACAAGTGAAAATGTCTTTTCGCTGTATTTGGCGTCTCCCCCATATCTGGCAAAAATCACATCGCCGTCGGCCAGGTCGAATAACTTGATGGATCTTTCATCCGACAGGTTGATTACGTATTCGCTGCTGTTGTGTGTTATTGAAACGATACCTACGGCATCCTGCGGACAGACAACATCTATAATGTATGCTCCGTCACCCGTGTCGATGTCCAAATCCAGCTCAAGATAAGGGCTTATTCTGTGGTCATTTGTAAATGTGGTGAACATCTTGATGCATGCAACGACTC
This sequence comes from Methanobrevibacter sp., assembly GCF_045120835.1. Taxonomy (GTDB): domain Archaea; phylum Methanobacteriota; class Methanobacteria; order Methanobacteriales; family Methanobacteriaceae; genus Methanocatella. Next base: position 11,032 of record NZ_JBGVFE010000031.1, on the reverse strand, counting down.
CGCTGTCATAGAGGTCAATCCATCTGAGGTTGTTCCAGTAATAGGAGTTTCCGCTTTGGATGTAGAGGTCAGTACAGTTGGTGATGCTGCTGAAAGGAAGCAGTCCCACACCTCCCTTGAAATTGGTGCAGTTGAAGGCGACATCCACCCTGTCGTTTGGGTTGAGATATATAAAAACGTCAAGATTTACAGTATAGTATCCTTCCCTGGCCTTTCCGCTTTTTGTTGCCTTCAAAACATCATTGACATAAACATATACGTTGAAGTCACACTCGTCAAGGAAAATTGTTGAAACCGCAGCAAGATATTCGTTTCCCTCGACTGTGAATACGTTCTTGTAGGCTATCTTGTCCTGCTGGAAATAGAATGAGGAGGTCTTCTGTATTTCAAGCTGATATACTCGGTCAAGGTGGATTGTATCGTTCAATATGAATGTATATGACTTTTGTGAATCGATTTCTGCAAATTTTGTGTCATAGTATGAGACGTAGAAATATCCGTCGTCTCCCCAGTCAGGTCCCCAGCTGTTTCTCACAATCCATGCTCCGTCGCCTGGAGGGGTGATGTTGAAGTTGTATCTGCTGTATGAATCATCCCATCCGACGATGCAGACCGCATGGTTTGTGGCGTAGTCGGTATTAGAATAGTATGAGGTTTCGTTTTTAATGTATTCATCATCATAAAACATGCTTGTTGCAACGGCGCCGTAGCGGATGACGGCATCTTTTATGGCGTCATTGTCTGTAAAGTCATTTCTTTTGAGAATAATAACATTCTGGATATGCAGGATGCTTTTCAAAAGAGGGGACAAGTAGTCATTGATGTAGTATGAATCGTCGGTTTCGAATACCGGTCCAAGCCAGCTTGCAAGATATCCGTATGCCATTTCGGCATGTCCACCATCGTTTACGGCAACATTGTATCCGTAATTTGAAAATAGTGCCATGAGGTTTTTGAGGTTGGCCTCCGAAAGGTCAAGAGCCATGCCTGAGGCCTTCAGAATGCATGATTCAAGTGAAGCCATTGCGGCGAATGCCCAGCAGTTTCCTTCGGTTCCCTGATCCTTGACCGGAGTCAGGAGCCTTTCGTCAACCATGCTGTAGTATGAAGGCAATGATGTCAGGTTTTCCTGCCTGTATTCGAACTGGTAGTAGTCATCGCCGGTGATTGTAAGGTTATCGTTTATGGCATTTATGAAGTCTGACTGGGATGGGGCGTAATTGTCTGATGTGAAGTCTGCCAAATCGTTGAGCGTAAGGGCATATATTGCATTTGCCTTTAGTGCGGAGTTGTCCTCAAGGACATTTCCGGATACTTTTGCAGTTATCATGTTCAGGAATACTGCCCCTCCTCTTGAAGCGGTGTTTTGGGAAAGCACATTGTCCTCAAGATAAAGCAAGCCATATGATGCATAAAGGGCTCCGCCGTCATATTTTGCGGAGTTTTTCCTGAATGTGGAATGTGTCATGTTTGTCCTTGATGAGAGAAGTGTGACCGCTCCTCCGAATTCTGACTCGCAGTCGAAAATTCCCAGATAGTGTCCGATGAAAGTCGTATCGATAAAGGTGAATGCACCTCCGGATTCGTATATCGCCCTTCCATTGGTGAAATTGCTTCTTTCAATCCTTATTGTTCCTCCACCGGAAAATAGGCTTCCTCCAACCACTTCGGCGACATTGCCTGTGAAGGTGGAATCATAGATTGTGCCAACTACATTCGACATGTAGTAGACGGCTCCTCCAAACTGGGCCGAACAATTGATGAAACTGGAATTAGATATGTAGAGACGTGAAAAATCCTCACAATAGATAGCACCACCCGAATCTGACGAACAGCTGATGAAATTTGAATTAGATATGGTCAGATTGGAAGAGTCACTGCAATAGATAGCACCACCTGAATCTGACGAACACTTGATGAAACTTGAATTCGATATGTCCAGACGGGAAGAGTCACTGCAATAGATAGCACCTCCCAATTCTGACGTACAGTTGATGAATCTGCAATCTCTGATTTCCAAGTTAGAATTGGAAGCCAGATAGATTGCTCCCCCGTAAAAATTGTCATATTTGCCGTTTACAAAAGTGATGTTTTTCAAAAGGACATAGGATGCGGTGACTCTGAACACCCTTGAGGAGGACTTGGCGTCTATGCTGTGGCCCTCTCCGTCAATTCCCATCCTCTTGTCGATATTAATATAGTTCCAGCGGCCGTCATTTTCATAATCCCTGCTCAAATGAAGCATATATCCTTCATCAGTACTTTTGATTGAATTTGAAAGCTGGGTGAAAGTTCCGACCGTCTGGGTTGCGTTTACCGCTGCATCTTCCTGCGCATTTTCAACAATACTGTCGTCTGTGAGATTCTCATCAGCACATACCGCTGAAACCGAAAGCAGAAAGACAACAAATATTGCAAGCATTAAAAATCTTCTCTTTGACAAGACATTTTCCCCAAAAATATTTATTATATGATAAATATTCTGTTGCTGTTGGCATATATTTGTTTTGAAAAGATTCGAATGCTGAATAAAATATAGAAATATTGAAAAATAGTGAATGAAATTCACTCAGAAACCCTGTGTCCGCAGTTTGAGCAGAAATCTGAATCTGCATCAAGCTTGAATCCGCAGTTTGTGCAGTACACATCATCACTGTAGATGATTGCCTTTTTGAGTTCAAACTCCTCCGGGGTGATTTCACCGGCTTCAAACTTTTCATAAAGCTCCATAAGCTGGGAGATTTCATCATAGTTTTTGTGTGAGATGTTGTCCTCAAGAATCTCCTTTAGGGGAACCGCCCGGTTTTCGTTGATTTCAAATGAGATTTCATCATCTTTTGTGAATATTATGAACCTTTTTTTGGACCAGCCCCCATCCTCGATTTCGATGCCTATCATTTCCGTGTAGGGGATTGTCACGCCGGTCTTTTCTATGAGAATCTCATCGGGCTTTAGGATAAGGTCGCAGCCATCATCCTCCCCCAGGCTGATCCATACCTTTCTCTGGTTGAATATCATTTCCTTTTCCTTGCGGATTTTGGCCTCCCGAAGGTTGGTTGACTCGAGAGATTCTTCAAATTCCTCTATCAGTTCTCGGGTTAGGGGTTGTCTTTTGATGTTGCAGTCCTTTGATTTTAGAAACTCCAAAAACATTTTGTTCGGTGAGCCCAGAGGATTGACAAGATTGTAGTGCTCAAGCAAATCCATGTTGCGGTTGTAGGTTTCATTTGAGGAATTGGTGAAGAAGTCTTTAAGTTCCATGGTAATATTATGTTTTGGACAGTAAATATATTTTACAAAAAAAATAAGAATCCATTAAAAAAATTAATGGATTGAATCAAAAGAATTGAAACTAGAATGTTTAAATTTAATTAGATGCTTTTGGATATGACCTGAATCAATAGCCGTGAATGATTTTTCTAATCATAATACTCATCATCATAATATCCCAACTCTTCGGAGTCGTCATAGTTCAGGTCATCTGATGAATCCCCCTCATCAAAAAGGCCCATCTCTTCATATTCGTCTTCATCATCAAGTCCCCAATCTGGACTGTCGGACAAGTCAGATCCGCAATCCTCACAGGTCACCCTTGACGGGTCGTTTAGATGTCCGCAGACGCTGCATGTAATCATTTTATCACCTCCAGTAGTTTTCTCCTGCTGTCCCTGAATCGCCAAGGCCATCCGCACTCATGGCACTATCGTTTAAAGCGGCGCTTTGCAATTGGGCATGCAGGCATTTCATCATCATGTTAATGTATTATTCTAATCATTTAAAAAGTATTCATCAAGAAGACCCCTTCCAATAAAGCAGCACTCGCCGAGGGGATTGATAACAAAGCCCTCAACGTCTTCAGTGAGCAGGTCAAGGACATGTTTCCAGGGATTGGTCATTGGAATGAGATCGTCAAAGCATTTTCCGTATTCGTCCATGTCCGTGCAGAGCGCGATAAACTGGCGGCCTTTGGGACCGGGCAGGAAAACGATTTCAAGGCCCTCGTCGCCGAGTCTGCAGGCAACGATAAGCGATGAGTTTACAAGCTCGCATGCCATAAGGGAGGTTTCAAGGTTAAGGTCACCGTGCTCGCTTTGAATCTTTTCCATCCTTTTGAAGATGCGCTTCATCTCGGGATGGGTGATGCCTTTGAGCATGTCCATGTATTCGATTCCGCAGTCGCTGCAGGGCTTTTTGTAGTGGATTTTTCCACCGCAGTTTGCGCATATCATCTAAACCAGCCTGTAAAATATTTCCCTGAAGTTTTCATAAAGCATATTATACAGTTCCAATGCCCTGTCATAGGTTGAAAGCTCGCCTGAGAAGTATTCGGCATCGAGATGTCGGGCATAGTCTGGAATGTATTTTCCAATCATCCCGACCATTTCATCATGGAACCTCTCGATTTCGCTTTCGTCTGCCTTTTCAAAGTCAAAGTGAACGACGAGCCTCTCGTCATATCTCACAAGCCTTTCAAAGTCTGAAACTATTTCCTGGATTGTAAGCTTGATTTTCTTGTTGTCCATTAGGCTTCCTCCTCTATTGGGAACATATGCATTATTGCAGTGTTTAGCCTTGAATCATTGCACAAACGTTCAAGAAGTGATGAGAATTCCAAAAGCACATCACGGCTGATTAGGATGTTTTGCGAATTGGGATTGATTATTATGCCGTCCATATCGTCATTAAGGATGAAATTGGCCATCTGCGAGAAGTTGACGATTTGGGAATACCTGTTGTATTCAGTTGCAACGCCTTCCATCTCATCCTCCGAGGTATAGACTGTTGCGTACTGGCCTCCGATTTCATCAAGGTAGAGAAAGCCCAGAGGACCTGTATCCTCCATGGATATCACTCCGCCTTCCGCATATTCACTCAAATCATCCCTTGAAAGCATCAGGGTGAGCAGAGTCGAGTGGGAAATCTCATCAAAGAGCTCCTCATAATTGCCTAGATTGGCGGAATCCCTGATGAAATCCTCAAGCATTCCGTTGTCAATGGAATCCTTGATGAGCTTGAGCTCGCTTTTTGTATATGGATTTTCGGGAATGTATTCGTGCTGGGGAAGATGCTTGATTATGTCAAAGACCTCCCTGATTATTATGAATCCTTCGCTTTCGGGGTTGAGGATGAATCCGTCGGTAACCCCCAGCCCAACCATCTTCTTGTAGAACTCGAAGTCATATGTCTCGCATTCGCATTCTCCCTGAGGAACGAATTTCCTGAACTCGTGCATGTCAGTGAAGAGGAATCCATACCTTTTCCCTTCATCTTCACATACCGCAAGCATGTTTGAAGACTCTGTGATTTCACCTGCAATGATGAGATTGGAATGCTTGAGCTCGGCTAAAAGCCTGCGGAGGATTGTCTCATCCACATCTTCCCTTTTCTGTGCGATTTCCTCCAGGCATTTTCTCAAGTTGTCATGCTTTACAAAATGTTTTCTCACGATATCACCTCTGCTTTTTCTTCCAATTTCAAAATTATTTTAAATCCCGTACCATCATTGTCGGGTCTCTTTTTGAATGAACATCTAATAAATCCTTTTCCCGCATAGATCCTGCCTTTCCTGCAGGCAATGCCTCTGTTGTATTCAACTCTTGTTTAGGCAAGTTTTTATTGCATGTGGGGTTTGGAAGGATTGCCGAAATTTTTTCTATTTCGTTTATGCTAACCATAATCTATTCACCCCTCACATTGACTGCCTTTAAAGACTTCATGCCTTTGGATTTGTCAAAACTTTCCTCAACATAAAAGGACACAAGCTGGCCCACATATACCGGACCGCCCCTGAATTCGCTTTTATGGAAAAATATTTCATCGCCGTCTTCGCATTTTATGAATCCAAAGCTCTTTTCCTGAATGAATTTTACGATGGTTCCGTGCTCAAGTTTTCGGTCCTTGAACTTGTAGCGAATCCACAGTTCCCTGATTTCACTTTCAAGTTCCTTTCTGTTTAGCCGGGTTTCATCAATGTCGAACTTCTCGATTTCATATGGCAGGGAATGCCCCTTTTGCCTTTTCAATATGGTGAAGAGCTGGGCATGTTTCAATGCCATTTCTGGGTTGAAGGATTTGAAAACCCTGTAGCAGAGAAGGTAAAGGTTCACTTTGGTCATGGCCGATTCGCTGGAAAGCACTGCCGGACAGAGGTAATCGAGAGCATCGTAGGGTTTGCCGAGGATGTAATAACATTCGGCAATGGCTCTATACATGTACCATTTATGCTTGACCTTGATGACTTCCTTAGCATACCCAATCGCTTCGTCGAATCGGTTAAGCTGCATGAGGGATTTTGCAATTCTCCATCTGAACCAGGTATCGCCTTCATCCTGAAAGCTTTTAAGGGCATCCAAGGCGGTTTTGGACACTTCAATGCATCTTTCGAATTCCATATTCTCAAGACAGGCCTTGCTTAGCCAGTCATAGTATTTCTCCCTTCTCGGCTTTTGCAGTCTGCCGTATGATCGGTATGGCCTTTCGTCAAGAAGTTCAGGATTGAGCTTTTCAAGCCAGTGCATCATGCCGATGAAGTCTTCATCGTTTTTCAGCTTGATTAAGACCTTGAAGACTGCTGAAGTATATGGGCAGGATTTCCTTTTGTTCAAATCTGCCTGCGGAAGCAATTCAGTGATACAGTCGGCCGCTTCGAAAAATTCCTTATCATCTTTGGGATTGAGCATTCTTACTTTTATGATAGTCCATGCATAATCCACTTTCTGAGCATATTTGAATTCCTCAGAATGCTGATTGTACTGTTCTTCATAGATTTCTAAAGCTTGTATAAAATTTCCAGATTGTTTAAGATCGCGTGCATTATTTAAATATACTTTAAACTCACTATTCATGTTAGGTGACTCAATTTTTATGTGGCGTTTGTATAAAGGCGGATGATTATTTTAACGGGTGTCATTTATTTATGTTATTCATTAGTATATATATTTTTTGGTTATGAGTGTGTTTTCAATTCAAAACTCACTAACTTTTAAAAATTGAAGAGTCAGGTTCATTGTCCTCATCACTCCCATTGTCAATTTTTTCCTGAGCCTCTTTTAGAAATCCATTTTCCAACCAGAACTCATAATCCTCACGATTGAAAAGTCCTTTAGCCTTTTTAAGAATAAAGCTTAATGGTATATCCTCGCTAATGCCCTTTTGAACAAAAAGGGATCCTGGATTAACATAATAGTCATAATATACTTTAGAGAATTCCTTGAATTTCTCATCACCAGATCTTCCCTTTAAAAACCAGCCATAGATATCATCAACACTGACATTGGCTTTTCTTGCGGCCTGACGTGTGGTCAAATCCTGCTTGACTGATCGAGTAACAATATCCAGCTTCCGGTTAAATATTATGTCATCAATGTCCCCCGGCACTTCATCCTGGGTTAGATCAGCATTCTTTAAAGCCTTCTCTGAACCTGTTCCCTTAAGAATTTCATCAATATAGATATCCATTTTGGCATCATAATAGCTCTGATAGAATTCGGCGAACCTTTCATCACCCTGACTGCCCAATTCATAGCACTGCATTAATTCCTCTTTTGTCAAGCCAGCATTCCTTAAAGCTTTGGATTTTGACTTGCCCTTTGAAATCCTATTTAAAAATACACTTAACTTGATATTGTAATAATCTTCATAGAATTGCTTGAATTTCCTATTGCCCTCAAGCCCTTCACTGCAGCAATATTCAAATTCATCCTGAGTCAATTCGGATATTTCAAGAGCTTTCTTAAGCGGCTTGTGTTTTATTTCATCCAAAAATCTTGTCAGCTCTTTCGGAAGAATCTCCTCTTCATAATAATCATACAACTTCTTAAAGGTTCCATATCCCTTTTTGCCGAGACTCAAATAATTATTGATTCTCTCTACCTTAATGTCTGCCACTTGTGATATCTCAGCCTTTGATTTGTTATTCTTAAATCCTTCATAAATCAAATCGGCAATTACCTTAACGTGCCTGTTTTTGAAATCCTCACATATGTCAAGGGTTCTTTTAAACCAGCGTTCGACATGAGTGTAATCAATGCCGATGATTTCAGCGGACTGGATTTTAGTTTTGCCTTTTCTTCTCTGGTTTAGGAAATTATGCATTAATACTTCAGAAGAAGCGATGTAAAATTCGGAAGACATGTCATCATACCAATGATAGAAATCATCAACCGATATTTTGGCCATCCTGCATGAAGTTTCAAGGTCATTATGCTTCAGGCATTCAATCAGGGCTGACTTTCTTGATTCAAGTTCCTGATTTCTTATTCTGGAAAGTTCATTGCCCTTGAAATCTGAAACCTTGAAAAGGTCACTGTATTCCTTTTGAGTTACGCCGGCATATTCGATGATTTCCTCTCTTGTTTTCTTGTCGTTGATGCCCTGAGTGATTAAATCGATTTTTATCTGCATTAAGCGGTCCTCGAATTCAGGGTCAAATTCACACCAGAATCCATATACCTCATCTGAAACATTCAAAGTTTTCCTGATTTCACCTTCCAATATGCCTTCACTCTTCAACTTAAGATATTCTTTAATCAGCAATTGATTAAATACGACGAATGATTCATTAACATTGCCTCTTTTATAGTTACCTAAGCGTATATTGTACCATCTTTCAAGTTCCTTGTTTGTAATGGTGGTGTAGTCAATGCTTTTCCAGATGTCTTCAGTAGCAAGCAAATCCTTTTCAAATTTTTTTCTGATTTCACGGTCAGTGATCTTGTAGAACTGATAGAAAGGAATCTCCTTTCTGCTTCCAAGAATATACTCCCTTGACTTTTTGATATCAGCAGGAGAAATCTTGTCCTCCTTGAATCTGGTTATGAGCTCTCCTACAGCAATGTAATTGTCGATTTGATTCAAATAATCTTCAAGGTACATATTGTTGAATGTGATAAATCTTCCAGCAACCCTGAGCATATTTTCCCTAGTCATAGAATGTATGAACTGATTGACATAGCCTTCAGCCATTCCATACTCAATGAGGTCCTCCTTGGTGAACTGGGCATCCTTTCCGAATGCATTTCTAATTGAGATGAAATTGTTGGCGTTTTCAAGCTTGCGTGAACATTCATGACAATAAATAGAGTAATTCAAATGATTGGGATTGCCGCAGACCACACAATAATCATACTTGACATCGACGATTTCATTGAAATCACGGATTTTGACCTCATCTTCTGACAGGTCAAATTCCAACGGCTTGAATTCGGGAACGCCCTTGTACTGGTCGTAATTCTCATTATAATCCCTGTAGAACTTACGGACAATGTAGAAGAGTTTCTCGTGCAGCTGCACCGCATCCTGAAATTCATGCTTTTCTATGTCATCGAATTCGTCATGAATCTTGTTTCTGTAATTGTATGCGTTCTTTATTCTTTCCCTGTATGCATTTGACATCTTCAGATCTGACCTGAAGACCGCATCAACCTGTTCGGCGAATGGTTTTCTAGAGTTGTACTTCAACCCTGCCTGGTTGAGCAATTCCTTTAGGATATGCTCTAGAAATGTAGTAGCATCTGCCTTAACACCGGATGGGGAAACGCTTACATTCTTTTCAATACGATTTCCTAATTTCCATAATGTATTATCAAATTCCTTTAAAAAATCAAAGTTAGACACTTTTACACCTCTGTATCAATATTGTGTTAAAATAATATTTAAATATGATTGAAGTTATAATTATCATTAGGTGAAATGATGGAATCAACTTTTAAGGATTTCTATGATACTTTAATCGAAAACCTGGAAACATATACTGGCGAATATGAATCATTTATAGATTACGGACCAACCTTATTTAAGGTTTTATGCAACTTGCTTAATGAGGATATTGACAGAAGCTTGAAATTGCCGATCTGCGGAGCAATAGCATACTATGTGACTCCCGAAGACATAATTCCAGAGCAGATTTACGGTCCCTACGGATATATCGATGACATTTACCTCTCTAGCTACGTTTTGAAAATTGTCGCTTCCAAACACGGATTCGAATTCATACAGAACATTGCCCCGGTTCCAGATATTGAAGGGATAATATTGGAATGCGAATCCAAATCACTTGAAATACTCAAGGACGATGAAATCAAAAGCATCTTGGATTACATCGGCCTTTAAATCATTAATTCTTTTCCCTTAAACTTCTCAATCTGAATGCATAGTTATGTGACTGCATATATTTTGATGAATTGTAATTGTTTCTGAAATCCTCAAAGTTCAAGAGAATCATTTCACGGTCAATTCTAATACGATCACTGTCCGGATTCAATATTATTCCTTCAAAGTCGAATCTGAGCACCATTTCAAAAAATTCAGCAAGATTAATGACCTGGACATATGAATCGGAACATCTTCTAATCTGATCTATGCCTGTGAAAATCTCCATGAACTTGTCTTCAGTCAATATGATTAGTGAAATTGCATCGGTCAAATCCACGGTATCCTCGGTTGCATTCGGATAGGACAGAGTCAGCAATACTGATTTTTTAAGCAGCTCGAAAAACGATTCAAAATCATAGATTGAAGATGGATTTTCAATGAACCTACATAAATCCTCATTTCTAATGTTTCTTGCGACAATCTCCAGTTCATTGCAGTCATATCCGGCATATTTGGAATCATATTCGAAAAATGGGGTTTCTGCCTTGTGCCCAAATAAATTGACATCCAAAAAGACACCTTCAGATGAGGGGTTGATTATCATGTCCACATTTGCAGACAGGATATAGTCAAAATCATAGGCCTCAGGACTTAAATCGTCATTGGCTCCATAGCACATGAGGTATTCATCCATGTCCGTGAAGAGCAGGATGAACTTGTTTTCAAAAAGAAAAATGGCTCTTCAGCCATTTGCCAGAAATGTCGGAACGATGAATGTAGAATAAACAAGTTCCATATTGAACAGCCAATCGCTAGACAAATCACTTTCCTGATAGGGATAACCTTCGATTATCCTTTTCAAATTATTGTGAGATACGCTTGAGAGATCCATTCTACTCACCCGGAAAATGATTGTCTAAAAATTCACGATTCAACTCAA
>NZ_JBGVFE010000030.1:0-58253 GCF_045120835.1 Methanobrevibacter sp. | reverse complement strand
AAGGATAAAAAATCCTTAAATTTATTCACCTAATGCTTTTTTAATAGCAGGGGTGGCATCAATTTTTTGAGCATCGAAAGTTAATTCTTCAGCAGATAATCCCATAGCTAATCCGTATAATTGAGCTAAGTGGAATACTGGGATAGCGAAATCAGTTCCGTATCTTTCATTAACTTCAGTTTGACCTTGGTCAAATTGCATGTGACAGAAAGGACATACGTTAACGATTGCGTCTACGCCTGCTTCAGTCATGTGATCAAGTTTTTCTTTAGTGAAACTAGTAGTAACATCTAAATCTCTTGCTCTTAAACCTCCACCTGCACCACAGCACATCATTTTGTCTTTGTAGTCAATGGATTTAGCACCTGTAATCTCTACAAGGTCATCTAAGATAGCTGGGTTTTCAGCTTGGTCTTCGATACCGATAGTTTCGGTAGGTTTTAAGAAGTGGCAACCGTAGTGTACAGCTACATTTAAGTCTAAAGGTTTTTCGATTAAGGAAGCTAATTTTTCAAATCCAACATCGTCTCTTAAAATTTGAGCGAAGTGTTTTACGTTAATAGTTCCTTTGTATTCTCTACCGATTTCAGCTAAGTTAGCGTTAATTTTTGCTCTTTTTTCGTCATCTTCTTGTAAGATGTGGTTACATTCAAATAATGATCCGAAACATCCGTTACATTCGGTCATAATGTCTGCACCCATGTCTTCAGCAAGAGTTAAGTTACGAGCTGCAATAGTAGCCCAGGTTTCTTCATCAAAAGATCCGAATACACCAGGAGCAGGACAACAAGAAGCTCCTTCCATGTCTTTCAATTCAATATCTAATGCTTCGAATAATTTTCTGGTAGCTTTTTCAACACCAGGATAACGGTTGTTCATAATACAACCTAAGAAGTATGCAATTTCCATATTATAACTCTCCTCAATTCATTTATTCTTTTAATCCACCGGTTGCTTCATCATAACCGATTAATTCGTCGAATGCAGTAATTTTACATAATTTTTGTACTTCTGCTAATGCGTCTGGGTTAGCATGAGTTGTTGGTGGTACTTCAGGAAGACCAATTTTTGTTCTTAAAGCTTTAACAGTATCGTTAATTGGTACAGCATGTCCTGTGTTAATTACAAATACACCAGTCATTTTGTGAGGTTTTGCCATGTATCCTGCATGAGCAGCAATATTACGTGCTTTTTTGATAATTTCAACAATTTTAACACTTCTGAGACATCTTTCTTGGCAAGTGTAACAAGTGGTACACATCCATAATGCATCATCAGTAATAACTTCTTCTTTTAATCCGAGTAAACATTTTCTGACGATTTGTCTTACTTTGTACGGAGTTCTTCTTCCAGATGGGCAACTACCACTGCAGGTACCACATTGGAAACAGTGTTTTACAGTTTCGATTCCAGCATCAATGAACTCAGCGGTGAAATCTGGATCACGATTAGCATCGGTTAATAATTCTTGATCAGTCAATAAAGTCATTTTATCTCTCTCTTCATCTTTATTTTTTGAATCTTCTTCAACTTCTTCAACATCTTCTTCAGCTTCAACCTCTTCAGGAGCTTCTTCCTCAACAACCTCAACAGTTTCCGGTTCTTCAGGAATTGCTTCTTCAGCGGTTTCAACTTCTTCCACAATTTCTTCAGAAGTTCCCTCAACTTTTTCTTCTGAAATTTCGATGTCATCGGAAGCTAAATCTTCAGAACTATCTTCTGATTTATCAACAGTTTCTTCAATTTTTACTTCTTTAGTAAAAACAACTGAATCTGGCTCAGATACGATAGTTTCAGTTTCTGTTTTTGAAGATGTAACTTGGACATCATCAGATGTGCTTGAAACATCAGTATTGATGTCAGTTTCTTCATTGTCTCCTTTAAATAAGGATTTTAATCGATTTATTATAGACATTGAAAACACACCTCGGATAATCATCGGATAATCTCCTCAAATCCATAATAATATTCTTTAAAAGACCATATATAAAGCTTACTAAAATTTTAGCTAGTGTAATCAAAAAGGTTACACAAAATGAAAAATTTTTATATGCCTAAAAATACAAAGTTAAACTAAGAACGATAAGGAAAGAAGCAAATGATAAAAAAATTTGAAATTAAATCCCATGACGGACCTGGCAGAATTGGAAAAATTGATGGCGAACTTACCCCAAAATTATTTTCCAAAAATGAATTAAAAATTGCTCCAAATCAAGGTTCGGCACATAATGTAGACCGTGAAATCGCTGAATTTAACGTAAGAGAAACATTGCGGCTTGCTAGTGAAAATGTTGATGAATGTGACATTGCAGTCATACAGGGATCAAAATACATTGACTTGCAAGTCAAATGCCTGAAGGATTTGGAAGAAATAGGATATAACGGATTCATAATTGCAAATGGGGATGCATTATTAACCAATGCCAAAGAGCTTGTTGAAGTTATTGTCAGCCTAAAAAAAGAAGCGAAGAAAAGCAGCTATTTTATTTTCCCATTTACTGAAATATCATTCATGCCGATACTAACTTATATGGGAATAGATGGATTTTTAACTGATAGTGCAAACTATTACAGTCATCTAAATGTTCTGCAAACTCCAACTAAATCTTATGACCTAAACACTTATCCAATCTATGAAAACATTTCTCAAAAAGATTTGGAGAACAAAAATATGGAAAATATGGAATTTGTCGTTAAGGAAATTCACGCCCACATGAAAAACAAGTCCCTGAGAAATCTTGTAGAAGAGCGTTCCGGAACCACTCCACAGAATATCTCCACTTTAAAGATTCTGGATAGAAATCATATGGATTATCTGCTTGAACATACCCAATTATTTTAAGATTTCAAAAGTGGATATGATATTTTTAAATTCCCTTTCAGACTCCCCTGAGATATCCAATGTTCTCAACTCAAAAATATAGATTGTTTTATATTCAATGAAGACATATGTATGCATATCAAAGTTAATCTCTGGAGTATCCATATTGGCATGGAGTTTAATTGCACTTTTACCGGCAATTTCTGTAAAATCTGAAGCCAGAATTACTCCTCCATCATCTGAAATCATATCTTCCATTAAAACCTTATAATCCTCAAGATTGGTAGCAGTCGGAAACATTACTGCATTTATCAAATTGTCCTGACCTTTGGATAGAGTGGCTATGCAGTCAGGATTTGAAAGGATATCCGCCTTTTCAACTTCCCATGCTGGAGGATATTCAAATGTTACCTTGCCGGTATTGAATGTTTTCATGAGTCGGCCTCATCTTTTGATGAAACATCGATTGTTTCAGGCGCCTCATCGATAGTGTCAATATATTTGGAAAAAGGTTCTGGAAGTTTAGGCATTACTTCTTTTAGGATTTCAGCGGCGTCAAGTTCAAGCGCCTGACCTGAAAGGAGATGTTCAACATCAAAGTCAAAGTCGAAAGGTTTGAGCAAATCGTCAGTAGGGACTCTTAAATTAATCTTATTTTTATTTAGTATCATTTTGAGGGTGCTAGTATTTCTTATCTGTTCATTCATGTCCTCAACGGTGCTTTTTATATCATAAGCTATGGCTTTATTCTTCTCATTGACTTCATGTTTTGATTTTTCAATTGATTTTTCCAAATCCTTAACAAGCAAGGCATTTCTTCTGTTAATATTATCTCTTGCCTCATCAATGACAACATTGATTGCATTTAAAATAGATTTATTTAATTCCACATTGTATGCAAGAATCATCTTGTTTTTATAGTCAAGCTCTTTGAAAATAGCAACCCTTTCATCATTAATCATTTTGTTTTCTTTGTTCAACTCATGAATTTCATCCTTAGCCTTTAAAAGCTCATCCTTATAATTTATTTCTTCTTTTAAAGAATCAACATCGTCAAAAAATGACCCCTTAAGGGTTTGAATTTGATTTTGCAACTCTTCAATCTCGGCATCTTTTCCCTCGATTATATGATAAAACTCATCAAGCCGTTCATCGGAAAACTGATTGTCCATTAATTTTTGATAATCCTCTTTAGCCAATACTTTTACTAAGTCATCGTCTTCAAAAGGATCTTCTTTTTTAAGACTAACCTGCTTTTGTTTAGATTCTTTTTCAACAGAATTCCCATCCTTATCTTTACTTGTATACTTTTTAGTATACACTCGAACAGTTCTAAATTCATCACTTTCCATTATTGACACCACTCTATAATAATAAGTAGATTAGTTTAATTTAAATAGTTAATGTAAAAAAAAGAAAAAAAGAAGAAAAAAAATTTTACATACCTTCTTTTTCTATCCATAACAACATCGCCTCTTCAATTGCTTTTGAGTACCATCCTGTTTTGAATAACATCTTACTGGAGGCTATTTTGCGAAAATTCAAGTCAATGTCATTATTGATGCTAATTGTAACGCGCCTGTTTCTAGTCATACAAATAGATTGTACATACTGGTTAATAAATGTTTTAGTACCATTATAAGTCATTTTACGACGAACAGCTAAATATTAACATATATCGATAAATTCAAGATTTATGGAAAATCAACCTAAGAGCTAAAAAAAGATAAATCAATTCAAAGGAAGATGCCTACATTTTACTTTCATTTTTAGGCTTTCCAAGTCATCGGCAATCAAAAATATTTTTTCACCATCAATATATGTTTTGTAGCTGAATCCATCACCATATTGTGAAATTATATAATCCTCTTCAGGAACCCCTTCACAGTTATCTGACTGCTTTTCAGGATTTTTTGGAATATTTTCAACTTCTAGACTGCCATTGATTTTTTTAATAACCAAGTAAAAGCTTTCAAAATTGGGATCTCCACATTGTCCCTGGAAAAACCAGCTCAACACAACAGCATAATCTATTCCAGTGTTTTGAGCTGCTTTGAAAAGAGATCCTGATTTTAGATAATCATCTAAAACTAATGAGAAATATTTTTTATAATTTTTAAAGGGATAATTGCCCCATTTTAATTGTTCGTGAAGCAATTTGGATTTCAAATAATTATTTCTCTTTTCCAAATCCATCAATAATTCATTAATCATCATATTTACTTTTGTAAAAAGAAGTATTTATAATATCAGATATTATTACCAAATTAAACCTAAAACTGGAATTAAAATAGTTATCATTATAATCTGACAATCAAATGAAAAGATTTATATACTCTCAAAACATAATAATAAACGATGTGAATTATAATTCATGTCTTCTATTTAATATCAATCATTTTATAATCTCCAAAATGTTTTGATTTAATCTCATTTGCGGAAGTACTACCACAATACTTCCCACTCCCCCTTTTTTATTAATTTTTCACGACAACCAACCCCATTCCAAACGATTGCCAAAAGATAATTTAATAAAATGTTTAATAATTTACATGAAAAAATTTAAGTTTAAAGTCAAAATTTTATATTTTTTACTATTTTTATGCCTTTTTGAAAATTATGACCGGACAAACTAACAAAAATTAACAAATAATATTGAAAATTCAAATAAAAACATTTATATATGTTTAAAATATAACTAATAAACGATGTGAATTAATTTTCATGTCTTATGATGAACATCGGTCGAAATTTTATAATCTCCAAAATGATTAGAATATGTTCAAGGAAGTAGATATACACCACTACTTCCACTCCCCCCTTTAACTTTTAAAACTAAACATCATCAAGTATTTTTGGGTCTGCTCCAGCTATTTCCACAAGATATTCAGCTTCAACAATGTGCAATTTTGATGGAATGACAACGCAGTGAAGTGGCCCTCCAAAATCAAAATCGATTAAATCCGAAATCTTTCCCGCCTTTACAACGACATCCTTAGATCCGACACGGGCAATTCCCATGGCCAAGGTATCGGGAGTAATCAAACCTTCCCTATCCAAATCATCATAAATGCTCATCAAATATTCCAGACCCTCATTAACGGTCATGTAACGGTTTTTGTGAGCCTGAATATCAAGCAAGACAAGAGTATGCAAATCCATTTTTAGATTTTCTTCAATTGCTTCATAAGGAGATTTTGGATAGAAATTATAATCCGGAAAAGGTATTGTTGTTACCTTACCAAACTTATATCCCTGAAGCCCCGAAATGGCCGGTGCTGAAGATAAAATTGATGAACCGTGAATCACTTCATATTCAATCCCCCTTTTGGAGCACTGCACCAAAAAGTCACTGTGAGTGGTTGCAATTAAAGGGTCTCCCCCAGTAATCAAGGCAACATCCTTATCCTTTGCCTCTTCAATAAATTTGTGTTCCTCCTCAACTTCTCCTCTAACCAAAACTTCTATTTTTTGGCCAATTAACTCTTCAATAGCTTCAAAACTTGAACCGAACAAACGTGATGTGAAAAATTCAGCATAGATTTTGTCAACATTTTTCAAACATTCCAATCCTTTAAGGGAAATATCCTTCTCATCAAATAATCCTAAACCCACTAAATAAAACATATAAATTATATAATAATTTAAACATAATAAATGTTATGAAATGTGTAAAAGTTCCATTAAAACAACTTAATGACACTCGTTTAAAATTAATGGAAGATGGATTAATGAATATGGAATATAGAATAAAGGCTGAAGATGAATTTGGTTATATTCCAGTAGATGAAGATATTGATGATTATGAGATTGTCGATATCGATTTAATTCCAATGAAAAAGGTTCCACACAATTTTTCTGAATTGCTTGAAGGTGAACTGACCGATGAGGAAATTGAGAATTTGCGGACATCATTTGATACTATTGGAGACATTGTGATTTTGGAAATTCCCGACAATTTGCTTGATAAAAAACAGCTCATCGGAGATGCTGCACTCAAATTCACGAAAAGAAAATCAATATATATGAAAAAAAGTGCCATTAAAGGAACAACACGCATAAGAGATTTGGAATTCTTATCCGGAGTGGATGACTCCGTCACCATTCACAAGGAACATGGGGCAAGACTGAAACTTGATGTTCGCCAGGTTTATTTCTCACCAAGGCTTGCAACAGAACGAAAAAGAGTGATGGAAAGCGTGAAAGATGGAGAAAAAATCCTTGATATGTTTTGTGGAATAGGGCCATTCCCTATTGTCATTGCAAGAAACAGAAATGTAGACATTGCTGCAGTAGACATCAATCCCGAAGCAATCAGGTATTTGGATGAAAATATTGAATTAAATAAACTGAAAGGTTCCATCAAAACTTACTGTGGAGATGTCAGGGAAGTTAGTGAAGCATTTAAATTTAAATTTGATAGAATAATAATGAACCTGCCCGGCCTTGCATATACTTTCCTTGACGTTGCAGTTGATTTAATTGAAGATGGCGGAATAATTAATTATTATGAGTTCTCAGACACATATGAACAGGGAACAAAACGATTAACCGATGCATGTGAAAATGCCGGAAAAAATGTGGAAATCATTAACTGCCGCAAAGTTAAGTCCACCTCTCCGGGAGAATGGCATGTGGCAATTGACGGGAAAGTGACAAGCGAGTAACGTTAACGCAAATATATTTCACACCTGTGGATTTCATTGCAAAGATCAATGAATCTGTATGCATCATCCAAATTTTCAAAGAAGTGCTGAGAATAAATCTCGACATCAGAGGATGCGTATTTCTGATAGATGTTTTTTATTTTATGATTGTCAAAATCTTTTGAAACAATTAAAGACACATTCCCGTTTTCATCAATGGCTTTTTGAATTTCCTTTTCATTGCAGACCAAAATTGAATCCTTAAAATCAATATCTTTAAAACTCAATACCTTTTTGTTCTTGTTTTGATTGTTTTTGTCAAATATTCTTTTTATCCCGTTGACAAAATACTCTTCCGAGAATTCATCCATACAGTATTTTTTAAGTTTAGATGAAATGTTTGAATATTTATCTTCATCCGAATACGAACCCAATATGAACTTTACGATGTCTTCCAAATCATTAAAAATAATTTCCTTGGGATAGACATATTCCACACCCGGCCAATCGATTAAAAGACTAATGGTTGAATCCGCAAAGGCTTCGGTTGGAGACAGGTGTGACCCCTCCAGATCGCTTAAAGACAGAACATATCCAATGTCACAGAACATATCCTTTCTTTCTACCCAACCCCCATTAATGATTGAATCGGACAACTCATTCAATTCAATGAACTCGTCACAACTTTTGAAATATTCTATTTGTTCAGGATTGTCCTTCCAATGCATTTTTGTAAAATCATTTCCATATAAGTATAATTTAAAGTTATCATACTCTTTTAATCTATTTAATATGGATAATGCCCTCATATATCCCTTATAGCTTGGTGCATAACCTACAAGGGCAATATTTTTTTTATAATCCTCTGTTTTAACATTGCCATAAATTGAAGTCTCGACAATGTTATTGAGAACAGACATCTTCTCACGAGGTATCCTAAAGACATTAGAGAACAGTTCAAGTAAAAAGTAGTTTATTGTTATGACTCCACAAACATTTTCAAAATTAATTAGATGACCATACTCCAGAGCAATTTCATATCTATGGGCTCTGATAAACAATTTTTGATTATCCGAAACATTCTGTGAATACCATGGAGCATAATATTCCATCCATTCACATAAAATAATATCTGCCCACCTTAAAAGATTAACTGATTTTTTAGAACCGACTTTGCTCTTTTTCCAATCCAGCTCATCAACTTTTACTTCATAATACTTTTCAAGATATGGAATCGCCGGAGCAATAAACTTTAAATCAACACCCACAATTAGCAAATTAGGTTTTTTTATACTGGATCCTACAATCTTTTTAAACTTTTGAAACATTGCTAATCGAAATTTTAAAAAAAAAGATTAGAACTGGATTCTATTACCAGTCCAGTTGTCATCATCATTAAATGCATTATATTTCTTTTCATCTTCAATGTATTGTTCAATATCCCTATATAATTTAGCCCTGAATATATCCGGGTATGCAATGTATAACATATCCCCATTAGCACTAGTTTCCTTCATATAGGTTTCCTTAAAGCTGATTATAGAATCATCATCTTTATTGAAATGATGAACTTCATTTGCACATAATATTTTAAAATGCACAAAATCATCTTTTAATAATTCAGTGACCAAATCTTTAATTAACGGAGGATAATTTCCCTCTTTACTGCTTTTTATCTCCATAATATCCCTCAAATCATTTCACAAATTAAATTTCCAAGTATTGCAAAATTCTGCAAATATTAATCAAAATATATTATTTTGATTGAGATAATAGAAATT
Organism: Methanobrevibacter sp.; assembly: GCF_045120835.1. Lineage (GTDB taxonomy): Archaea > Methanobacteriota > Methanobacteria > Methanobacteriales > Methanobacteriaceae > Methanocatella. Next base: position 49,005 of record NZ_JBGVFE010000030.1, on the reverse strand, counting down.
CATATATGTAATAGTTTAAGTCTTATTGCTTAAATAGTTTAATAAGTAATTTAACTGAAAATCAAAAAAAAATATTAAGAATTATTGTCTAAATAGGGTCAATAATTCCTTTTTCGGTAATGATGCCTGTGATCAATTCTTTGGGAGTTATGTCAAAAGCAGGATTTATAACCTCTGTTCCCTCAGGACAAATCCTTGCACCGCCATAATATCTAACTTCATCCCCATCCCTCTCTTCAATAACCGTGTCATAAATAGAAATCTCATTATCAAAAGTGGAATACGGAGCGGCCACATAAAATGGAACATCATGATGCTTTGCAGCAAGTGCCACCATAAATGAACCTACCTTATTTACAACACCGCCCTTAGCTATTCGATCAGCACCAATTACAACTTTATCAATCATGCCCTGAGACATAAGGTATCCTGAAGCCACATCTGGAATTAATTTTACCGGAATATTTTCCTGTTGCATTTCCCAAACGCTTAAACTTGCTCCCTGCCCCCTTGGGCGAGTTTCATCGCAGATGACATTGATATTTTTTCCGGCATCTCTGGCAGCCCTAAATACACCTAAAGCCGTACCATAGTCAACACAGGCAAGTGCCCCCGCATTACAGTGAGTCAGTACAGTATCTCCATCATCGATTACTTCCGCACCGAATCTGCCGATTGCTCTATTGGTAGCCATGTCCTCATCAAACATTTTCAAGGCCTCAGATAGTGCATCTTCACTTTTTAAAACCCTATCCACTGCCCAGAACAAGTTTACTGCAGTTGGTCTGGCCGCTTTAATTTCACCGGCCGCTTTAGTCAGATCAACTCCTTCAATATCTGCAAGTGCCATTCCAAAAGCAGCTGACACACCAATTGCCGGAGCTCCACGCACGGTCATGTTCTTAATCGCTGTTATAACGTCCCGATAATCATCACAATAAACATAAGTTAACTCATCAGGAAGTTTTCTTTGGTCAATAAGTTTTAATTTGTTATCTTCCCATTCTAGTGTTTTCATTTTAACACCTGATTTTTAAAAAAAAGAGTTTAAAAAAATTGAAAGCATAATTAAGTGTTAGTTTCTAATTTTTGTTATGCAAAAATGCATAGAGTATTTATAATTATGCTTCCCGTCTAATTAATTATCCGAAATGGATTGATTAGAGATGTAATTTAATACATCTACATAATACTTTTTCAATAATCCTTTATAAATATTTATGAAAAATTCAAAAAAATATCTATTTTAGGCATTACTAAAAATAATTATGCATTTTCAGTCATAATGGGCACTACTTGTTTTTTACGTGACACAACACCCTCAAGTAATGCAGTATTATCTTCAAGTTTCACGCCATATGCCTTTTCAACCAAATCTGCATCTTTACCTAAAGCAATTACTTGAGAATTGCTGTTAACAATATCAGTTATTAAAAGCATGAACAAATCAAGGTTTTCTTCTTCAATAACCTTATTGATACCCTCTTCCAATTCATCCTTCATTGCCATTACATCTGAAATGTCTGCAGTGTTCACCTGGTTGATAATGGATTTCACATCTTTAAAGTCGATTTGTTTTGCATCAAGTGCCAAAATTTCATCTATTGTAAAACTGCTTAAATCAGTACCTGCCTTAAGCATTTCCAAACCATATTCCTCAGCATCAACTTCAGCGATTTTTGAAAGTTTTTCCACTGCAAGCCTGTCGTCTTCAGTTGTTGTCGGAGACTTTAAAAGTAAAGTGTCTGAAATAATTGCAGACAACATCAATGTTGCTATTTCCTTTGTGATTTCAACATTGTTCTCTTCATATAATTTGGATAAAACTGTTTCAGTACATCCAACCGCTTCAAATCTTAAAAATAATGGATATGAAGTTTCCAATGCCAATTTATGATGGTCAACTACTTTTAAAATATTCACATTTTCCAAGTTATCAATAGATTCGGAAGGGGAGTTGTGGTCAACTAAGATTACGTCAGCACCATCTTCAACATTTTCCAAAAGTTCAGGCGCATCCATATTCAAATAATTTAAAATAAATTCAGTTTCTTTATTAATGTTTCCTAATCTGTAAGCTTTAGCTTCGCTGTTTCCTAATTCATTTTCTAAGTTAGCCATAACAATACTTGATGTGATTGAATCGCTATCAGGACTTTTATGTCCAAAAACATAAGTTTCTACCATAATATCTTTCCTTAAAAATTAATTCTATTTCAATAATAAATATCTTGTTCATCCATATTTAAATTTGCTACAGATGAAAAATTAAAAAAAAGTATTTAGTAATGACTTTGCGGAGTCATTCCTAAATGATGATCTTCACTTTTCTTACCAGGTATTCCGTAAGCATCTGCCCTGCATTGAGTGCATGCCCTGAATACGGGAATAATTTCTTCAACCTGTTCTCTGACAGATTCCATCATTGAACAATCAGGACGAGAATAATGCTTCATTTTTCCCAATGGGATTAAAGGCAAAACATTCATTAAAGCGGCACCACGTTTTTTAACTTCTTTTGCTATCTCAACAATATGTTCATCATTTAATCCTGGAATTAAAACAGAATTCACTTTAACAACAAGCCCATTGGCAGCTGCCTTTTCAACGCCTTCCAATTGATTTTTGATTAGAATATTGACTGCGTCATAACCCTTATATACTTTTCCCTCATATTTAATGAAAGAATAAATGTCTACTGCAATATCTGGATCGATTGCATTAATAGTAACAGTTACAGAGTTTACTCCAAGTTCTGCAAGCTTGTCTGCATATTTTGGAAGCAAAAGTCCATTAGTACTCATGCATTTGATTAAATCAGGTTGTTCAGTCGCTAATTTTTCAAAAAACTCAAATGTTTCTTCATTAGCAAGTGAATCCCCAGGTCCTGCAACCCCAACAACAGAAATTGGTCCCTCTGCTGTGACATCGTTAACATGAGCTATTGCATCATCAGGTTTCATTATACAGCTTGTTACACCCGGCCTGTCTTCTTCATTATTAATATCCCTTGTACAGAAGTTGCAGAATATATTGCATTTTGGTGCAACAGGTACATGCGCTCTTCCGACTTTATCATGCATTTTTTCATTAAAACATGGATGTGCTTTTGTTATATGTGCAAATCTTGAACCCTTATGCTCATTCATAACTACTCCTCCTTAATATAACAACTGTTAATTTGTATTAATACGAACAAATATATAAAGTTTTCTACATGTTTTTGTTTAACTCGTCAATATACTCTTGACATTTTTCAATCCATGCATCTTTAATTAACTCATCAGTAGCTACGACAGCTACAATATCCTGTGTAGATAAATCCTTAATGTTTTTAAATCCTTCAGGCAATATTCTAAAGATTGCATCATAAATACGTCTTTGCAAATTAGAATGAGGATCATCAATGACCAATGACTCTAAATTTAAGTGATTGCCGTCCAACTCAAGAGTGAACCTGTTTGGCTGATATATTTCATCCCTTGAAAATTTCATCCATAACCTTTTGAGAATATTCGGAAGGTAGTTTTCATCCTCTACAAGAATTGATGTGACATCACGTTGCTTGTCATAAGTGAATTTAGCAACATCATCAAATTTGATTATCCTTGAAGTTTTTCTCATTTTAATAGCCAAGACAAAAACAGGGTCATCAGGATTTACATAAGCTCTCAAATCATCTACGGAAGCGCCCAACACCAAATCCTGAAAGATTTGTTTTATGATGATTTCATAAACTTCAGCTCCACGCTCATCATAACATTCAACTAACATCTAATCAACCCTTTAAATTATTTGTTATCTTGTCTGTGTCCCATTCCGGATACCAGAAGAGCGGCTCCAACAGCACCAATATGTTGAGAGTATTCAGGAACAATAACCTCAATTCCACCTAATGTTTCACTTACAGCTTCAACAAGACCTGAAATCAAACTTGTTCCCCCAACTTGGATTAATGGTTCACGAATGTCAATTTCCTGAAGTTGCTGTTCATAAACTTGCTCAGATACTGAATGACATGCCGCAGCTGCAACATCCGCCTTAGATCCTCCTGCAGCAAGTGTAGTAACAAGGTCCTGAATACCGAATACGATACAATAGGAGTTCAGCATTGCTTTTCTCCAGTCACCCTGAACGGCGAGTGGCCCAAGTTCTGTAATATCTACATCCAACCTACGGGAAGTCATGTCCAAAAATCTGCCTGATGCACCTGCACAGATACCTCCCATAGTAAAGTTATCCGGAATACCGTTGTTAACGGTAATTACCTTGTTATCCATACCTCCGATATCCAATACAGTTGCTTCTCCTTTTTGGCAATCTGCAAGATATACTGCACCTTTTGCATTAACAGACAATTCTTCCTGAATAAGTTCAGCCTTAAATTCCTGACCCATTGTAAACCTACCGTAACCGGTAGTTCCAATACCATCCAAATCATCCCAGTCATAATCTGTTTGTGAGAATGCTTCTGCCGCTGCAGTTTTAGCTGACTCAATGATGTCCTTAGTGGATGTCCAACCAGTACCAATAACCTCATTGTTCTCCATGAGAACTGCTTTTGTGGTTGTTGAACCTGAATCCAAACCTAAAGTAAGGCCTTCTTGTTTTTCACGAGCGAGGATACTTCTACGAGTTACAGTAGTAGCTAACGCTTCCATACGAATAAACAATTCGTCTGCCTTTGTTCTTTCGGTGAATGAATATGTGACCACAGGAATACGTGTATTATTTTGTATAAATCTTCTTACTTCATTTCTAACCAATGCCGCTTCAGCACATCTAAAACAAGTTGCAATAAATACTGCATCAGGTCTTGACCTGCCTTCAACAATGGCCATTGCTCTTGCAATCATTAACTTTAAACTTGAACTTTGAGCTGAAAATCCAAATTTTTCATAAGATTCATCAATGTAATCCAAATCAATTTCAGGAAGAATAATTTCAGCACCAAATTTATTTGCCGCCTTTTCAATTTCCTTTTGAATACCACTATACTCTGTTCCGCATGAAACTAATGCAATTTTAACCATTTTATTCTTCCTCCTCAGTATTTTGCTCAAGTGAATCTACAAAATCATTGATTTTATTTACCATGACATAGGTTTCATCCTGATTTGTAGGATAAGTCAATTCCAAAACAGGAATTCCTTTATTTCTAAGTAAAAATATTGACAATTCATTAGTTCTTGCACAACCAATACAACCGAAACCATATGGAGCATTATCAACAACAATTGCCGCTTCTGCTTCATCAATAAGTGGTCCTATAATTGCCATTCTTCCACGAACCCCTGAAGGAACTTCAATAGCTGCGTATTTAAGTCCTTGAATCGGATCATCTTCTGTAATATTCATTGGTGGAGAATCAATCTCCGGATCTTTAATTTTTTGCCTAATCTGTTTTTGTAAAACTAAAGGAGTGTGACCTCTCCTTTCAAGTAAATCTGCTAAAATTAATGAATTTGGAGGATAAACTGCGATTTTAACCATAATTTCACCTACTCTTCCTTATCTAAACATTCATTCATGACTTTTTTAAATTCATCGACACTGACTGGTTTTTTGTCTTCTAATTCAACATCCTTTCGCTCTTCAAGAGCATTAGCAACAAAACCGAGAATTCTGTACTCTTTTTCCATCTGATGGAACCCTTCCCTAGGACCAAACCTATGGCCTCTGCATCGTCTAGGATCGCCTGGAGCGAAACCTCTTTCCTTTGTGAAAATATGGTTTGGGTCGAGTTTTCTAATTTCTTTTATTGCTTCATAGACATCTTCACTTTTTCCACTGATCATGGACCCGTAACAAGTATTTTTTACTGTAAGTGGCAAATCAAGCATGTGAAATGCAGTTACAATCTCCTGTTCACTTACATGAGCTCCAGGCCCAATAAAAATCATACGAGTAATTACATCAGGATCCCAATCTTCCGTACCTAAATCAGGACTCATGGTTAGATTCTGTGACATAAACTACAACTCCCTCTTTTAATTTTTCAAGATATTCATAATCAGAAGTGATATCTCCAATTATATTTGTTGCCTCAAAAGTGTCTGCAGTTGGACCGAATTCTGAATTGTCCTCAAATCGGATACCAATCAAACCTGCACTTTTTGAAGCCATGTTTGTAATACCAATTTGTCCCCGTATTACTTTATCAACAGGATTGTTTTCAGGAATTAAACCCTTAGCAACTTTTTTATCTCCTTCAAAAATAACTATATGCATACCGGGTACTGAAAAGTGAACCTTGATTTTACCAACAGGGTTTTCCAAAAGACCTGATATGAATTTGAAGTATCGCACAGATCTTGGAGCTTTTTCAGTAAATTTGATAGTACATAAATCTTCTTTATTTATTGCTTTAGTTATTACTGTTCCTTCTTTCAAAATATCAATTGTATGTTTTGGAGTTTGTTCAACGACAATTGCATCATCATCGACAAGCCCATCAATCATATGCTCAACACCTGCCTGCGATAATATTTCACTGGCCTCTTTTTGAGTTTTATTTAATAGCATTAATCTTTGTTGCTCTGATTTAACTGTGATAAAATCATTTTCTTTTGCAATGTCAATGATTTCCATACCGGCCACTATTCGACCGACAGTAGTATGATTTGGAGTCAATACCCTATTTTCACGATAAATGAATAACTTTCCAACACCGACCCCATTATTTCTAACGGTTATTGTTCCACGATTTCTCAAAGTGGTGTCTTCCTTAGGTTTGATAATGCCTGCAAGATCATAAAAACCTATGAAAGACTCGCTATCATATGAAACTTTGATTCTGCCATCTTTTATAATTGAAAACAAATGTTCCACACAAACGGGCGAATTTTCATTAATTTCAAATGATATATAGGTGTACAACTCATTTCCTTCCTCTAAAACAGTGCTCAAATCAGATACCGAAGCACTGTCAGTTGTGGTACTTCTCTCAATGATCGGCTCAATGCCGGTTACAAAATCATCATCGGTTAGGTTTTCCAATGTTTTTTTACCACCAATGATGCGAGCGAAAATACCCTTATTGTAAGGAGGTACACTATAGACATTCGTAGTATTCTCTTTAAGCATTATTAAATGAGTAGACTCATTACTAAAACTAGATAAACTTAAAACAACATCTCCTTCAAAATATTTATATTCTTCAGATGTAGGTTCCAAATCAGTTACAATTGGACCAATGGACACTTCAGTTGAAGTAGACCAGCGGATATTTAAATCAACAAATTCCTCATATTGATTTTTCCACACATCAACGAGCGGTTTCGCCTCATCCGATTCGTCTAATTGAATAATTATTGAACCCTTGTTTGTTTTAATTTTATACTTGCTAATATTCTTTTCCAGTTCTTTTTTACCTTTTATTAAGCAAATAATACTTCCTGGAGTATAAGGAGCATTTGTTTCATCAATAACATCCTGTATTGTTGAAGCATCTGCCACATCAACCTCTTCTCCATTAATTTTAATTAACATACAATCTCCAATAAGAATTTTTAATATTATATATATTTGAAGTTATTATATAAAATAATTATTTATTTGATTTTCAAAAGTTATATTAACACAAAGTTATAACAATAATATACAAGGAGGGAAATTTATGAAACTTACAAAAAAGCATGTCTTTTCTTTACTGATTATTTTAATCCTTGCAGTCGGAGCAATCTCCATTGCCAGTGCATATACCGGCACGGGATTTTCACATAAAATACCAAGCACCAAATATTCAGATCTGTCTGCATCAGATATTTTAAGCAGATACCCGGATACCGATTGTAAGGTTGAAGAAAAATCAGTTTGTACAAAAGTTGTTGATGGAGATACCATTTACCTGGAAAATGGAGATAAAATCCGTTTTGTTGGAGTAAACACTCCAGAAAGAGGTGTTGAAGGATATATTGCATCCAAAAACTTTGTTCAGAAATTATGTTTAAACAAAGAAGTGGGAATAGACATTGATGATGCCAAACACTCCGACAGATACGGCAGGACCTTGGGAGTTGTTATTGTCGATGGCAAAAATATCAATGAAATGCTTTTAAAAGAAGGTCTTGCAGAAGTAATGTACCTGCCTCCAAGCGAATTTTATCCATATGATTGGGCAAATAGTTCCACACATGTACCCAATTCACATTCAAGTTATGCAAATAGCGTCACTTCAAATGGCGTTTCTGACTCTGGAAGCTATATCGGCAATTCAAATACTGGCAAATTCCATGAATTAAGCTGCAGATGGGGTCAGAAAATCTCAGAACACAACAAAGTAACGTTTAATAGCAGAAATGATGCAATCAGTCAAGGATATCAACCCTGCAAGGTCTGTAATCCTTAACTTTTAATTTTTAATTAAGGCCGGATATTCTCCTATAAGTATAATCCGCATTATTCTTAGCGATATTTGAATATAACAACCCTAAAGAGTAATTGCTTATGCTTTCAATTATTGGAATAACGATACACCCATAGATTAGGAATCCAACATATGGAATTGACATTACAAATGAAGTTACAAAGGATATGACGTTTATCAGTATTGCCATGATTATTATCCATTTTATTATAGTAAATAAGCCGATAAACCTAATATCTCCGATTACTTTATTTATTTTCAAAGCTTCAGACAGGCTATTGAAATATGCCATTCTGGCCTTTGCAAAAAACAGCAGGAATTCAAACACTATGAATGTAACCAAAACCACGATGAACATCAATCCGGTTGCAGCTAGAAACTCCAGGATTTTTAAATCAAAAAGCAGATTAATGCTTGCTGGACCCACCATGGTTAAAGAAATGAAAAATACACCAACCGGAACAATCATATACACAAATCTCAAAAACAATACCTTAATAGAATCATAGATGTTGTTCACTAAACTTAAAGAGGGCATTGCTGATGATCCTATCGACCCGATTTTAACAATTGACAATAGATACCCCGGTACAATTAGAATAAATGCAAAAAATGCTATAACTCCAATAATTACGACATATCTGTTATCAAACAGCATGCCAAATGGAACAATGCAAATTAAAATGAATAGAATGCAGATAATGGGAAGTTTCTTAATATTCCTAAATGGATATTTGAAGGAATTCAAAACCAGCTTTGTTACATCCATAACACAACCTCATCTAAATATGAATACTGGATTTTTATCTTGATTAAATACTTCTGCCTGTTCAGATTGATAATTCAAGTATAATGAATTTGAATCGGTAACTTCTCCAACTACTGCAGTTTCAATTGAGTAATCAGACAAATATTTGATGATGTAATCACATTTATCCTCACAGGCCGTAAAAACAAAGCCTGAACCCGGATAAGACCTAAGCCAGTCAACCCATTCAACACTTTCGTTTCTAGGAATGTCCTCCAAATTGACAACTGCCCCTTTTCTTGAAGTTTCCAGAAGCATTTCCAAAGTTCCCAGAATTCCCGGATTTGAAATGTCCTTTCCGGATTTTATGTAATCATGTTCAGCAAGATACTGAACTGCAGTTATCTGGTCCTGAACAATCTGTGCATCCTTATCGTATGTTGTATCCCAGTTTAGAGTGAACATCTCATGAGGCTTGCCGTCAAGGTCAATCGCAACGAGAACCTTATCGCCCACTTCAGCGCCAAAACTGGTTATAATTTTATCCTTTTGGGCAATTCCGACAATTGCAACACCAAGTGAGTCAACTTCACCATCAGGATGCAGATGTCCACCGACCATTGGAACGCCAAATTTTAAACATCCGTCCTTGATTCCACTTAATAAATCTTCATAAATTTCATCATTGCTTATTGACATAATATTAACCATTGCAAGAGGTTTTCCTCCCATTGCAGCAATATCATTTACATTCACAAGCACGGAGCAATATCCTGCCCAATAAGGATTCACATTCATAATGTCCCCCCAGATTCCATCTGCAGCAATTAGCATTACCTGGTTATTCCCGATGTCAATGGCTGAAGCATCATCTCCAATATCTATTACTACATCTCCTGAAACGTTATATGATTCCTTTAAAAGTGATATTACATTATCAATTGAGCTTTTTCGTGATACACCCTTAAACTCCTGAATTTCCCTAACAAGATTTTTAAAATCCAAAGTAACACTTCCAGTTTAATCTATATAATTAATTTTATATTTGCAATTAATATCTTTTATTATTTCTTCAATTCTGACTTTAACCTCTTCCATATTTTCAAAATCATGGCAGACCTCTGCACCGCCAAATATCTGCCTTTTAATATTGCGGCCGCAGACATCATCAAATCCGCTTTCAACTTCAAAGATTATGGAATTTTTAACCTTGAATCCATCCTCCACAACCTTATCCAAATCACCGTCAGTTATTCCGATTACAGGTATATCAAATCTGTACAGAATATCTGAAGATATCAATGTGGTATCATCGCCAACTGTTATAACTAAATCCGAATCCCTGAATTTATAAACATCCTCTCCCGCATGGTCAAGAAATGACACCTTAAAATCACCAGACCTGTCAGAATGAATGACCCTTGGAGTAACCTTGGCATGCCTTAAAAGACCTGTTTTGATAATGGCAGATGACAGATCAACTTCACCGAGCTTTTCAAGACCATGGATTTTGAGTTCACCTCCAACAATATCGACAATATGATTATCCTTAGCTATTAAAGTTAGTTTGTCGGAGTTGGTCTTTCCGATAACGACACTATTGACCATGATATTTTCACCGGGACTTACACCATGGACAATCCTTTGATTTAAACCTGCATCATCCTGTTTGATATGCTTTTCATAAACCTCTTCGGGAGTCGTTATGGACAAATTTAATTTAGATGAGAGGTCATGGGCAATCTGTAAATCATTATTCCATGGTATTACGCTTCCATCAGCCTCTCCTGGCCGTTCAATCTGAATTACAGGAATGTCATCCTTAGAAATTTTATCAACATAATGATTGTAAACCTTATATCCGAAAACCTGCCCCGTAACATCGGATTTTCCATAATTTAGTAAAAAAATAACATCAACCCCATCATCATGAAATATTTTCAGAGAATCGCTTGGAACCAATTTGCGTGAAATGTCTATAACATCCTCCAGACTTGCATCAATCACGGCAGTCCTGCCCATTGTTCCTCCAAGCCTTGCTTTAACATCACCATAACCCTTAAGCAAATTGATTAATTTTAAAGCATAACCCGAATCAATAATATTCGGACCGTGCACAACAATACCTATTCTCATTTATCCACCTTGATTCTTTTTTTATATATTTTTGATCCGCAAATCTCACAATCATCAAAAGGATAATCCTCACCATATTCTTTTTTACAACCTTCACAAACCTTTTTCCAATTATAAATTCCTTTAATCCCATCAGTAATTACTCCAGAATACTTAATGTCCATGATTTTCAAAGCATTCTGAATCGTATAATCATCACTAATTACAACTACCTCTTCACCCTGTTGATGTAGCATATAGGCAAGTGAAATCAATTTTTTATCCGGCAATGACAACCTTAAAATATCACCGGATTTAGATATAATCTCATTGACACTTGATGTATACTCCGTAGGCACATCTTTGATTACTACCGTACCCTCCTCAAGTGCCATATCCAAAGCCAATTTAGATTTAAAATCTTTAATTTCAGTTGTTATTTCAGAAACGGTGAAATTATTTTTAGAAATAATTTTAAACCCATTAATAAAAGCCGATGCATCCAGCACATAACAAATTTCCATGTTTGTATATTTAATTTATAAATTAATAAAACTTGGCAATTATTGAATGGATACCGAATAGGTACTGAAGAAGTACCGAAGAGATTCTGAATAAGTATTGAACAACCACCAAATAAATTTTGAAAAACTTCTGAAAATTCTTTGAATGGTTATTAAAGGAATTTTGATAAGTTATTGAAAAAGTTATTTAAATTTAGAACATTTAAATAACATTATCCGAAAATTCGTAAAGATTTAGGAAAAATATTAATAAAAATCTTGGAGGATTTGAAAATGAAACTGGATAACAATATCAATAACGATATAAAATTCCTGACAAAATCTGAAATTAGATTAAAAATTCTAAGTGAATTAAATAAAGAACCTGACAATGTTAGAGGCCTCGTAAAGAAAACAGAAATTACATATAGCTCTATATCAAGCAACATAAGCAAATTAGAGAAAAACAACTACATTACAAAAATTGAAAGCAAGTACCATATCAATCCTATGACTGAAGTGTATTTTAAAACCCTGATGGATTTTAAAAGAAGTCTCGATTTAGTAAATGACTTTGATTCCCTATGGAACAAACATGACTTAAATCAGTTGAGCATCAACTCAGTTAAAAGGATTACCGATTTAAAAAACTCAGAATTGATCGAAACAACACCAATAGACATTTATAAAACACACAACACAATCAAAAAGCAAATCATAAATTCGAATAATGTCAAGGCGATATTCCCCTACCTGCATCCGGATTACCCTGATTTGATAGAGAAACTCTTGAAAAAAAATGGATCTGTCGAATTGATTATTCCACAAGGCATTTTTAAAGAACTCATGTTTCGCGTAAACGAAAATTTGAGAAAAGATGCTGCAGCGAAAGGTAACCTAAAGGTTTACATCTTTAAAAAAGAACTAAACCTATACTTAACAATATGTGACGGAAGTATGAGTTTAGGTCTGTTTAAAAATGACGGAAGCTTTGACCAGAACAGAATTTTAATTTCAAACAGTAAAAAATCCCGCAATTGGGCAAGTGAATTATTCGAACATGTGAAAAAAGAGGTAGACAATGACTAATATTGACACAAAAAAGGAATTGAGCGAAGAGTTTAGTGGGATCAAGTATATCTTAACATCTGGAATGAGATCAAAATTGCTTCTTGCAATGTATGATAAATCTAAAAACTTAGATGAACTTAGAAATGATTTAAAAAAACCTTCAGCAACAATATTGCATGGTCTTAAAGAATTAGAGAACATTAATTTAATTAGAAAAGTTCAGAAATCATATGAACTCACATCAAATGGATTTCTATTAACTGCAAACATGATCAAACTTATTGAAAATTGGTTTGCAATCAACAAAAACAAAATATTCTGGAATAGCCATGATTTGGATGGCATACCAGATGACATGCTGAAAGAAATTCATCTTTTAAAGGGCGCCAGATACATTACTTCAACAACAAGTGATTTATCAAACGCATTTAACAGCTACATTAAATTAATATCAAAATCAAAAAAATTAAATATAATTCTTCCGATATACTCTGAAAATCATTTTAAACATTTGATTAAACTTTTAAAAGATGATAAACTAAAAAAATTAGAATTAATCATTAGCAAAGAGGTCTTTAAAACAATTGAAGAGAATGAATTGTTTAAAAAAGAATTACTCGACAATGAAAAAGTAAAAATCAGATGTATTGAAAGGAAAGTAAAAGTCTTTTTAACATATGGCCCGGATTTTATGTCCCTGACATTATTCTTTAAGGATGGCCATTATGATGATTCCCAGATACTGATTGGAAAAGACAAAAATGCAATAAGGTGGGCAGAATGTTTAGAAAGAGAGTATAAAAAGAGGTGATGACTTGGCATCAGTACAAAAAACTTTAAGGCATTGGTCTTTATTACATCTAGAGGATAAAGAATTGTTAACATTGATAGTCGGACGAAAAGGTGGGAAAACCACCATTAAAATTATTGATAAACTGCTTATGAAACCTCATAACAAAAATCAATTAGCAAAAATATTAAATGTGGATTATAACACCATAACACACCACATTAAAATAATGCATAACCACCGCTATATTACAGAAGAAAAATTAGACAACGTTTTTTATTATCTGCCAAGCGAAAAATTATTTAAAAGTATAGAGGAATATAATATTATTAGAGAATTTATACTAAACAATAATTTAGATGAGTGATAAAATGACAAGTGAAACTGCAAAAGAACATCAAAAAAAATCATCTGAGGATATTTCCTGCGGAATAATTACTCTTAGCGATAGCAGAAAATCTGAAAAACTAGATTTGTCCGGCAAGTATATTGCAGAAGAAATCGAATCCAGATACACCTTAAAATCCAAGAGTCTGATTCCAGATGAAAAACAGGATCTTGTTGATGAAATCGACAAAATGGTTCTGGATGACATTGATGTCATTTTAACAACTGGTGGAACCGGCCTAGATACTCGGGACATCACTGTTGAAACCGTAGAATCACTTTTTGAAAAACGTATTGAAGGATTTGGAGAGCTTTTCAGGGCCAAATCATATGAGGAAATTGGTTCAGCCGCCCTTCTTTCAAGGGCTACCGCAGGGGTTTATAAAAAAACAATCATTTTCTCAATGCCCGGTTCTCCGAATGCCGTTAAAACCGCATTAAATTTAATTATTGATGAACTTCCACATTTTGTTCATCATGTGAAAAAATGATGAAATTAATTTTTCATCATTATTATTTTTTTAATCGAAAAATTCATCGACTATTATCAAAGGTTCAAGTTTTATATTTTGCTTTGCAAACTCTTCAATGGCGCCTTCCTGCCTGTCAACGACAACAAATGCCCTGACAACATTTCCGCCATTGTCCTGAATCGCCTTGATTGCTTTTAGAAGTGAACCTCCAGTAGTGGAAACATCTTCAACTACAATCACATTATCCTCGGGATTAAGTTCGCCTTCAATAAGTTTAGAAGTACCATAACCCTTCTTTTCTTTACGAATCATTAACAATGGCAAGCCAGATTCAAGAGAAACCGCCGTAGCGATTGGAACGGCACCCAATGCAGGACCCGCAACTTTATCAATATCTTCATCGGCAATTTTTTCAGTGATTAATTTTGAAATTGTTGATAAGATTTTTGGCTCTGTAATGGCCTTTTTCATGTTGATATAATAATTACTTTTCTTTCCGGAAGATAAAGTAAAATCACCTTCAAGAAATACTTCGTTTTCCTTTAATAAATCAATTAAATATTCTTTAGAAGCCATTATAAATCATCTTCGCCTTTAAGTAAAATTTTATCGCCAATAACTTTTACAAGCTCCATTGGCACCATATTTTCACTGGATTTGATTTGTTCTGAAAATCCTGTTTTTTTAAGGACCAAATCAGTAATTTCATAGGTATCCTTATCTAAAATAACATCAGACACCCTTCCAACAATTTGAATGTCAGCATCAATAACCTCTTTGCCGAATAGTTCGTCTTTAATTCTCATATTAAAACACCTAATTTAATATTGTATCTTCCTTTTAAAATAGATTTACATTATTCAACCTCAAAAATCACAAAGTGTATTAAATGCAAACAACATAATAACAATATTGATTTCAAGGTGAATATATGGAAGAGAAGACATTCACAGTATCTGAGATTAATACCTATATCAAAAAAAAGCTAAACATGGATCCTAATTTGAAAAATATACTTATAAAAGGAGAACTTTCCAATTATAAGGATTCATACAGCGGACATAGTTATTTTACCCTAAAAGATGAGGATTCGCAAATTGACGGAGTAATGTTCAAGGGCATGAAAGATAAATTCCTCAAATTCAAGCCAGAAGATGGCATGAAAGTAATCATTAAAGGTAAAATTGAAGTCTATCACAAAACCGGCAGATATCAACTATATGCCACCAAAATTACTGAAGATGGAATTGGCAATCTGCACATTGCTTTTGAACAGTTGAAGAAAAAGCTTGCCAAAGAGGGATTATTCGACGATGCTCATAAAAAAGAAATACCTAAATATCCTAAAAGGATTGGAGTCGTTACGGCAAGAACCGGAGCGGCAATAAGAGATATCATCACGACAATTAAAAAAAGATATCCGATTTGCGAAATTCTAGTATTTCCAACATTGGTTCAAGGCGACCAGGCCCCTCCCCAAATTGTTAGGCAAATCAGATATGCACAAAACTTTGATTTGGACAGCTTAATCGTAGGTCGTGGCGGAGGAAGTATCGAAGATTTATGGTCATTCAATGAAGAGGAAGTTGCACGTGCAATCTATGAATGTGAAATTCCTGTCATCAGTGCTGTTGGCCATGAAACTGACTTTACAATAAGTGACTTTGTTGCAGACAAACGAGCGGCAACACCAACTGCTGCCGCAGGCATTGCCGTACCGGAATTGAGTAAGCTAAAACATGATGTTAATCAGCTAAACAGAAGACTGACCAAAAACATGAAAGATGCCCTTACGGCAAACAGAACCAAATTGGACAGCATTTCTCAAAAGAATATTTTTAAAAATCCGGAAAGCATTTATGAAATTAAAGGAATGAGCCTGGACAACTTAGTCAATAGGCTAACTTTTTCATCTCAAAACATAATCCGGGAAAATAAAACTAAATTATTCAAACTGGAAAACTCGCATATCTTAAGAAATCCAAAGCAGATAACTGAGAAAAAAAGAGATGCATGTTTAAAAAATATAAACAAACTGGAAGTTTTAAATCCTCTTTTAACATTGAAAAGAGGGTATTCAATAGCCAAAAGTGGCGATAAAGTAATATCTTCAGCCAAAGATGTTAAAACTGGAGATGAAGTTGACATTGAATTTGATGACGGAATTGTAAATACAAAGGTGATATGATGGAACAGGAATTGAGTTTTGAAGAAAGTTTAGAGAAACTAGAAGAAATCGTTAATAAATTAGAAAATGGAGATGTGCCATTGGATGATGCAATTGAAGAATTTAAAAATGCCATGGAATTGGTTAAGGTTTGTAATAAAAAATTAGAAGTTGCCGAACAATCAATTGCTAAAATTGTCCAAGACAATGGAGAATTAATTGAATTCAACTCTAACGAATGAAATAGTTAATCCAATACTCCAATAAAGTTCTTATTGGGTAACTATTACATTTTTCTTTTATTTCACATGCCAGATTATAGGCATCCTCTTTTTTAATCAAATGATTATCCACTTCATCAATCAGGTTCAGGATGGAAGTCGTGATGGCAACGTTTCTTTGGATTTTAGCGTCAACTCTTAACTGTCTTATGAATTCCAATTTGTCACAATCCAGACCCTCATAGAATTCATTAATGTCCAACGTATACCTGTTTAATCTGACCAGAGCATTTGATTGGGATTTATTTGTAATCCAAACCTGTTTTCCAATAGCCTTTGTTACTGATTCAATAACGGCATTTGCAATCAGTTCACCAAGTTTTGAATGTTTGCCTGCATTTGTCAATGTATTGTTTGAATCCAAGTTTGAAAATACTGCAACACCATCAGTTCCGGTTCCTGTTGCATACCTGTTCGAATATTGTGATGGGATTCTTAGATTATTTAGTGCAACTGTCTTTGCTTCACAAATGGTCATGAAAGCTTCCGCCAACGTGGATTTTTCTAAGCGGACATTAGTCAGCAACATGATATTTATCGTTCCGAAATGATACCTGCCATTTTCCTGCCAGTATGATGCAGGGTCTCCTGCCGCAGAAGCATTTGTTCTAACGCCTGCAGTTGTAATGGCAGTTACTTCAGTATTTCTAAAAGATTTTGTAACAATGCTTAGATTTTTCATCAGTGCCAACGTTATCAATCCGGTCGAATATTCAGAATCGATATCCAACAGCCCGCATTCATTTATTAAATATTCGCAGACGTCATGAGTTTCCAGATAATCAATTTTATCCTGTGACAAATGCTGGTTAAAAACAGCTTTATATAACTCATTAGTCCCCCCATTAAGTTGAGAAGTTGATAATCCATTACGATTGGCATTAAAATTAATTAAAATAGTGTCTTTCAAGTAAAATATTTCATCATCAGATGATGTTTTAAAAATAAGTCTATTTGAATACATAAAAAAAGAAAAAAAGTGATGTAAAAATTTACATCATTGGAGGCATTCCGCCCATAGCGGAAGGATCCATACCCATATCTTCAGGGCCTTTGGTTGATGCGATTACATCATCGATTCTTAAAATCATTTCTGCTGCTTCAGATGCAGATTGGATAGCTTGTTTTTTGACACGTTTAGGTTCAATTACACCAGCTTCTTTCATATCTGCTACTTCACCAGTGAATACGTCTAATCCCATGTAAGCAGAGTCTTCTTGTGCAGCTCTTAAATCCACTAAGGAATCGATACTGTCTAAACCTGCATTTTCTGCTAAGGTTTTTGGTACGATTTCTAAGGCTTCTGCAAATGCATTTACTGCTAATTGTTCTCTTCCAGAAATAGATTCTGCGTAATCTTTGAGTTTTTTAGCCATTGCAATTTCAGGAGCTCCTCCACCAGCAACAACTTTGTCGTCTTCTACAGTAGCTGCTACAACACCAATTGCATCTTCAATTGCCCTTACAATTTCGTCAACAATGTGTTTGGTACTTCCTCTTACGAATAAGGTTACGGATTTAGCGCCTGAGCATTCTTCTACAAAGATCATTTCATCGCCGGAGATTTTTCTTTCTTCAACAGTTCCAGCAATTCCTAAATCATCAGCAGTTAAGTCGTCTAAGTTTGTGATGACATTTGCACCAGTAGCTCTGGATAATTTTTCGATGTCTGATTTTTTAACTCTTCTTACTGCTAAAACGCCTGCTTTGGATAAGTAGTGTTGTGCTAAGTCATCAATACCTTTTTGTGCGAACAATACGTTTGCACCTGCATCAACGATTTTGTCTACCATATCTTTGACCATTTTTTCTTCCTGTTCGATGAAAGCTTGCATTTGAGCAGGGTCAGTGATAGTGATTTCTGCATCCATTTCGGTTTCTTTAACTTCCAATGGAGTGTTGACTAATGCGATTTTTGCATCTTTGATTTCGGATGGCATACCTGGGTGTACTCTTTCTTTGTCTACGATTACACCTTCAACTAAGTTGGATTCTTCAACAACAGCCCCATCTTTTTTCTCGATTTTGATGTTATCGGTGTCAACAACACCATCTTCTTCAACTGCTTCAACAGCGTCTACGATTAATTTTGCTAATGGTTCACGTGCTGCTTCAGTTCCTTTTCCAGTCATAGCAGTCATAGCAACTTTGAGTAAAATTTCAGAGTCAACATCGTCGATTGCGATTTCATCCAAGATTTCTTGTGCTTTTTCTGCTGCTTTTCTGTATCCCATAGCTATGATAGTTGGGTGAATGTCAGAATCAAGTAAGTTTTCGGATTTTTTTAACAATTCTCCAGCAATGATAACTGCAGTGGTGGTTCCGTCCCCAACTTCGTCTTCTTGGGTTTTTGCAACTTCCACGAGCATTTTTGCTGCAGGATGTTCAATATCCATTTCTTTTAAAATAGTTACACCGTCGTTGGTAACAACAATGTCTCCGAGTCCGTCGACTAACATTTTGTCCATTCCTTTTGGACCTAAAGTTGTTCTTACAGTTTCAGCCAATACTTTACCAGCTAAAATGTTGTTTCTTTGTGCATCTCTGCCGACAGACCTGTTAGTACCTTCAGGTAAAATAAAAATTGGTTGTCCTTGTGCCATTAATAATCACCTTTTTTTAATTTTATAAATAATTAGATCAGTTTAATCATCAACATGAGAAAATAAGTTATAGTGTTGACTAAACCTTTCTACTTAATACATGAGTTTGAGGTTATATAAATACTTTATGGTATAAAGTAAATTGAAGTAAGAAAAAGAATAATGAGAAAAACCTCACAAAAAATGACCCTTGAAATATTGGTTTTTCATGCCATAATTATGATGACACATACGCATACCATTAAAAATATTGAAAGGAATTAAATTAAAATAAATCATCAATAAGAAATCATGAAAGTGATTGGAATAAAGATAGATGTGGAGATAAAAATTATCTAAAAAAAGAAAAATATGTTAGGTAGAGTTATCTACCTTGTTTTTTTTCTAATCTGAAAGGCGGAGTCCTTTCATGAGTTTCATAAGCTTCTTGTTCCTCTTGCAAATCATTGAAGAATTCATTAATTTCTTCTAATCTTCTAATTTTATCTTCTTTCCTTTGCAATTCACTTTGAAGCTTAATGTACTCTTCACGAGAAACAGTTCTTTCCCTCAAATAGCGAAGTTCATTATCCTTTGCAACAATTTCAGTCTGCAGTTGATTTTGAAGGGCCATGTAATCATCTTTAGACACGGACCTTTCTTTTAAATATTGAATTTCACTGTTTCTCGCATCAATTTCATTATCAAATCTGCTTTGAAGGTTAATATAATCTTGTTTAGGAACTGTATTTTCTTTTAAACCCACAATTTGATCGTCAAGGGTTTTAATTTCTGAATCAAACCTGAATTGTAACTCATCATAATCTTTTTTAGGGATAGAATCTTGTCTGAGATTAGTGATTTCATTATTCATTGCATTGATTTCGGATTCGAATTGGGTTTGAAGGGAAATGTACTCATCTTTAGGAATAGTCTGTTGCTTTAAAATTTCCATCTCATTTTGAATTCTTTCTATTTCGCTTTCCTTAATGAGAATTTCGTTGGATTTAAGCTCAATTTCCTTTTCAAGTTCCAATATCTGAGCCTGTGATTCCACATTATTTTCCAACTTGATAACTTTAATTTTGTAATCGTCAATAGTTCTTGAAAGAGTATTGATTTGAGCTTCCTTTTCAGCGATACTTTTATAAGATTCGTTTAATCTTTCATTGACATCAGATAATTCTTTTTTCTTATAATCCCTAAGCTGCTCAGCAAAATACTCCTTAATTTCATCAAGAGAATTGTTTACATAATCAAGTTCATAGATCCTGTCCTCTTGATTTTTGATGAGAATATCTTTTTCTTCAAGTTGTTTTTTCAAAAGATTGATTTCGTCTTCTGCTTTGAATTTAATAACAGAAACTTCTTTTTCCTTATCTACAATATCTTTTTCGAGTTCTTTAATCCTTTGTGGAGTGTTATCATTTGCCCTTTCCACTTCAAGCTCTGTTAACTCGTATTTCAATGTATTGAGCTCTAATAGGCAAGATCGAATTAATGATTGTAGTGTATCTTTTTCAGCATCAATTCCTAATTCCATTCTATCCCTTAGTTAAAATTTTATCCCAATATCGATTTCAAATTAATAATTTTTTATGAATTTGAAAACTCCGATATATTGTACAATATAATTCCTTGATATAAATTATTTCTTTTATACTATTTAAATTAAACCCTTAAACTAACTAAAAAATAAAACAAAAAACATATAGAAAACAGATGGAAAAATTAGAAAAAATTAAAAAAAATAGAAAAAATAAATTGATAAAATTAGAGTATTTTATCATTAATCAATTCAGCATTTAAAATAGAAGCTCCAGCTGCACCACGAATTGTATTATGTCCAACTAAAACATATTTAAAACTATTATCAAATACTGTATCTTTTCTAAGCCTACCAACAGTTACAGCCATACCATTACTTGCATTTCTGTCCATTCTTGGTTGTGGTCTGTCGGATTCTTCTTTGACAATGACTGGATTTTCAGGAGCTGAGAATAAATTTAACTCTTGTGGCAAAGCTTTGAAGTTTGCCATTTTATCACCCACATCAGCAATGTCAAAGTCATCAGCCAACTCAATAAATACCGCTTCAGTATGACCATCAATAACAGGTACCCTATGACATGATGCACTTAATTTGAAATCTGCATTAACTACATCGCTACCATCATATTTACCTAACAGATATAATGATTCGCTTTCCATTTTTTCCTCTTCCCCACCAATGTAGGGAACAAGATTATCGACAATGGCCATTGATGGAACGCCATTATAACCTGCACCAGATACTGCCTGCATAGTTGATACTCTAACTGATTTTACATCAAAATTATCAACAATTGGCTTCAAAGTTAAAGCTAAAGCAATAGTTGAACAGTTTGGATTTGTTACAATAAATCCATCCCAATCATTTTCCTTCTGTTGAGCATCAATCATGTCTAAGCATTCAGGATTGACTTCAGGAATCACTAATGGAATATTTTTCTTCATCCTATGTGCACTAGCATTACTTGCAACAACATAATCTTTAGCATATTCCTTTTCAACAGTAAGTGCAAAATCTGCCGGAAGGGATGAAAATACAATGTCCACATCATCATCCATCGCTTCAGGATTAGTCTCAATTACCTCAATGTCTTTTACAGACTCCGGCATTTCATTATCCATATACCAGGTTGTAGCATCTTCATATCTTTTACCTGCAGATCTGGAAGAAGCCGCTAGAGCTGTAACCTCAAAATCGGGGTGATTCTCAAGTAACTGAATAAATCTTTGACCAACCATTCCAGTTGCACCAAGTACACCTACATTAACCATATTTAACACCTATTCTAATCCTAAAACATCATTCATACTGCTGACAATACCAGTTTCAGCATTTGGAATGTATCTAATAGCTCTTATCACACCAGCGATAAATACTTCCCTTGTGTGTGCCTGATGCTTGAGCTCTATTCTTTCACCATCACCAACAAACATTACGGTATGGTCACCAACAATGTCTCCACCACGAATGGCATGAACACCAATTTCTTCAGGAGTTCTTTTGCCAACCAGACCGTGTCTTCCATAAACTCCCACCTCTTCAGTGTTACGGCCAAGCTCTTCAGCAATTACTTCAAATGCTGTAACCGCTGTTCCGGATGGAGCGTCTTTTTTCTGGTTGTGGTGAGCTTCAATAATTTCAATATCAAAATCATATAATAATGGAGCTAATTTCTTTAAAGTGTTGAAGAATACGTTGACTCCAATGGCCATGTTTGAAGAAATGACTGCAGGAACATTGTTATCCTTAACATTCTGAATGTTTGACTCCATTTGCTCTTCACTAAATCCGGTAGTTCCAACAACAACACCTACTCCACAGGAGGTTGCAGTTTTAATTGTTTCAACTGCAGCATGAGCAATTGTAAAATCAACCAAAACATCAGGTTTTGAAGCCTTTAATGTTTCTTCCAATTTTTCAGAACCGGTAATCTCAACACCAAGTTCATCTATTCCTGCCTGAAGCCCTGCATCTTTTCCTGCTAAAGGAGTATTAGGCATCTCAATTGCAGCAACTACTTCCATATCATCTTGTTCTGTAATTTTTCTAATAATACCGGAGCCCATTCTTCCTGCTGCTCCAGTTACTGCTACTTTAATCATGTCAATCCTCACTTAAATTAATTCTGAATCTTTTAAAGCTTTTTTAAGAACTTCAAGGTTTTCCTCTTTCATCTCAGCCAATGGCTGTCTGAAAGGTCCTGAAGGCAATCCCATAAGGTTCATTGCAGTTTTGACAGGAACCGGATTGGTTTCAATGAAAAGTGCCCTAATCAATTCAAGCATTTCATAGTGAAGTTCCATAGCCCTTGTATAATCATCATTCAAGATACTGTCAACCATTAAAACCATTCTTCTTGCATCAATGTTAGCGGATGCAGAAATTACGCCTGTTGCACCAACAGCCATAAGAGGTAAAGTCAATGAATCTTCACCGGACAATATGTTAAATTCATCTTCAAGTCCTTCATGAGTAAGGGATCTGTAAATATCAGACACTTTGTCCACACTTCCACTAGCCTCTTTTACAGCATCGATACCGTCGATTTTGGCCAATTCCACAATAGTGTCAACATCCATATTGAGTCCGGTACGGGACGGCACATTATAGGCTATAAGAGGAATATCGACTGTTTCGGCAATAGTCCTGTAATGTTCAATAACAGCATGCTGTTGAGGTTTGTTGTAATAAGGAGTAATCAATAATGCAGAGTCTGCTCCGGCATCATAAGCATATTTGGTTAAGGACAATGCTTCGGAAGTAGCATTACTTCCTGTTCCGGCTACGGTTTCAACTCTGCCATCAACCTCATCCACCAAAATATCAATTATCTTTTGATGTTCCTCATGAGTTACGGTTGCAGATTCTCCAGTAGTACCTGCACCAACTAAACCATTCACTCCCAAATCGATGAGATAATTTATATTGGACCTGAATCCCTCTTCATCAATTTCCCTATCCTGTGTGAATGGAGTTACCATTGCAACATATGTTCCTTCAAAATTCATTCTAAAACCTCATTAATTAATTCGCGTGCTTTTTCACCATCATCCCAGTTAACAAATAAGACAACTGCTGTTTGAGATGAAATAATTTCTACAATGTTGATTTCGTTTTTTCTAAGCGGTTCTGTAATATCTGAAATTATTCCCGGAGTGTCAATAATATCCGGACTTACAAATGTAATCATTGCTGTATCCCTACCCAAAGATAAAGAACTTAACACATCGGTTTCAACTACAACCTGATGCAATAGATGATAAGCCTTATTTGAATCTGTCTTTTCGACAAATACGGTTATTGAGTTTTGACCAGCTGAAATGCCGAAAATATTGATATCCGCTTCAGCAAGTTTTCCAGTCATACTGGCCATAAGACCAGTTCTTTTAAGCATTGCCTCACCAACAATAGCAATAAGAGAAATAGGGTTCTTGTACTTAGTTACACATTTCATCATATCCCCCTCATAGGGCCCTACAATACGGGTTCCTTTTGCAGATAAATCTCCATGAGCGAAATTGATAATTTTTGCAGTGATAGATGGATCCTTATATTTTAATGCATGAGGGTGGAGAACCTGTGCTCCATGAGTAGCCAAATCCCTCATTTCTTCAACAGAAATCTGTTCTAATAACTGTGCCTCCTCAATTTTATTCGGGTCTGTTGACATTACCCCCTCAACGTCGGTGACAATGACAACCTCATTTGCATCCAAGCAATGGCCAAGCAGAAATGCGGTCACGTCACTTCCGCCCCTTCCGAGGGTGGTGATCTCGCCGCTTGGACCCTGGCCTAAAAATCCACATATCACAGGTATTATTCCCTGATTGGTAAGGTTTTTAATGCCTTCCATTTTCTTATTGGTATTGTTAAAATCAATTTTTGCTTCAAGAGAATTGGAATCTGTTATAATTGGCCATAAATCACTATATGGATCAATATATTCAGACTTCACACCTAAAGATTCAATAGTTGCAGCAAATAATCTAACACTAGTCAATTCACCCATTGCCATGATTTCTGCCTTCTGTTTATCGGTTAAACTAGCGCCAATTGCTTCATCAGATAATCCGATTAGTTCATCAGTTGTCTTGTTAACAGCTGACACTACAACGACCACCTGATTTCCTTTCATATACTCATTTACCACGGACTGCGCCGCTTTTTTAATTCTGGAACCGTTACCTACCGAGGTTCCACCAAATTTTGCTACTATCAAATCCATAAGTTCACCTATTTCAAATTGAAATTTTGTTCAATTTTCTAACTAAACAAAATATACATATATATTTTTATTAAATCATATTAATATACTTTAATTAAAAATATCAATGAAAATAGTTTTAAAATTTCAAAATCAAAAAATAGTTTAATAAAAAAAGAGTAAAAAATATGAAAAAAAGCTTATTCTTGGGTTTGTTCTAACCTTACAAGCCTTGTTACATATCCTGCAATTTTATTTCTTAAATGTTTAGTACTTACAGTAGAATATTCTTGTACTAATTTTTTATTTTCTTCAAAATCAGTAGTGAAAACACCTTTATGAGTTTCAATTAACTCTTTTGCTAAACGTTTAACAAATGAAGTTCTAATATTGCCCATCAACATTCCTCCTTAAAATTTTATTCTGCTCGTTTTTACTTAAAATTGTTAACATATTCACGATTTGATCAATAATATCAACATCAAGATCATTTTCCTCTGCCATTCTCTTGATTTTTTCATGAACTGCCTCTTCCCGAGATTTATCATAGATTGGCATTCCAAGATAATGTTTGGAAAGGACAATGTCATTAGCAAGAGAAGTTCTCTGAGAAATTAAATCAAATAACGCATTATCAATTTCATCAATACGTTTTCTGGACTCTTTGAGAAGTATTTCAGCTTCTTCCTTACTTTTAAAAGATTTTATTTCATCAGTACTTTTCAAAAAATCACCAAATTGATAATAATATAATTTATTAATATCCTAGTATATAAAGTATATGGCTCTTTTTTAAAGAACCTTATTAAAAATAAAAATTAAAGATTCTTCTACAACAGGCGACATCCACGATTATCCACCTGTGTTGAGATAACCTGTCCATCATATTTCATCCAGCAATCATGGACCTCATCGACAGAATTATCATCAACAATCGCAAAAAATGCAGACCCTGTTCCGGATAAGCCAGATGCCAAAGCTCCTGCCTGTAATGCATCGACAGCTATTGATGAGTTAAAACCCAATGTTGAAGAATAGATTAATCCATTCAAGTTTATTGCCTTGAAAAAATCCTTTTTGCATGCGAAATCATATGCAGTTTCAACCAATGGTGCCAAAACTTTCATGCGCTCAACATCAGACTGGCCGGACTGCGAATGGAAATTCGGCATGTAAATCAGAATCTTATAGTCTTTCATTTTTTGTCTGAGGATGAATTCTCTCTTTTTGTTGTCAGTGATTACAACCCCTCCAAAGTAGGAGGCCGTTGCATCATCAAATGATCCTGTGATTGTAACTCCCGCTTCAAGTGACGCATCAATTGCCATGTTGACCACTTCCAAATCGGTTAATGGTTTCAAATTAAATTCTTCTGCAACAATTTCTGAAGTAACCTTAACAATTGCATTTGAAGACGCACTGCTGCTGGAAAGGCCTGATGCCATAGGCAGACTGGATTTTGTTTTCAGGCTGACACCGAATTCATCTTTATCTATATTATAATGATTGAAAACCCTTGAAACACACAATTCCATTAAAGTGGTGTCCGCTCCAACATCATTGAAACATTCAATATCACAAGAGGTTGTCTTTGCTTCACATTCAATATCCAATGCGATTCCGAATGCGGAACCGAATCCCGTTGCGATTGCATTGATTATTGTTGCTGAACCGGGTGATCTGACAGTATTTTTCATTGTCTAACCTCATCATATGGTATATCAACTTCGGAAAAATCAAGAGCCCTGTTTCTTGCATTCATAGAAAATATTCCTCTTAAATTCTCATCGTTTACAATGGTGTCTACGGCTTTAGCTATTGATGAAATTTTATTCGGATTGACAAGCATTCCCACATTATCATTGATTATTTCGGAAATTCCTCCAACATCACTGCCTATTACAGGTTTTCCGCATGCCAAAGCCTCAATTAAAACCAAACCGAAACTTTCCGAAAAGGAAGGCAGTATCAAAACATCACAACTTGGAATGATATTTTCCACATCATCCCTTGAACCGGTAAATATCACATCACGAATGTTTTCCTCTTCAACTTTTTTGGTGAGCTTTTTGAATAATGGCCCGTCACCGACCACCACCAAGTAATAATCGCTGTTTGCAATTTTTTTAGCTTCAAGCAGTGAATCGACATTTTTCCTTTTAATCAGATTCCCTACAAAAAGAACGATAGGCTTGTCATTGAGCTTGTATTCATTTTTAAATGAATCGTTTTCATTTGTTGAAAATTTATTGACATCGACAGAATTCCATGAAATTCTGGTTTTATCGGCTATACCTGCAACACCTGTTGCTATAATTTCATGTTTTAATGCATTGCTTACTGCAAAAACTCCATCTGCATCTTTCAATACGTTTTTTAATGTAGATCGCATCAATGGCTGTGATTTATATAATTCAAACATATCAGAACCATGTGCTGTAACATAGGTCTTGATGCCATGTTTTTTTCCAACCTCAACTGCAGCCGCTCCCGCAGGGAAGAGATAATGACCATGGATAATGTCAATGCCAACTTTCTCCAAAAGCTTTTCCAATGCCTTTTTGGCATTCCTTTTAAACATCAAACCTCGAACACCAGGAACATTCAATCCTTTTGTTCCAATGACATGTATTCCGTCAATATCTTTAATTTCCTTGTGAGGATAAGTGATTACATAAACTTCATGGCCCTGTTCAACCAATTTTTTAGACAGGGTATGTATATGAACCCCAACTCCCCCGACATGAGGCGGAAATTGACCAACCATAGCTATTTTCATAAAAATAAACTCCAAATTTAACTATATATTTATATCATGAAATTATCATTTAAATAATTGCCATCCATATCCACCAAAATCACATTCAAATCCAAATCAAAACGCTGATAGCATCTGTCATGAATTGCCTTGGCGATACTGTTTGAAACCTCAACAGAAATATTGAGTTCATTCAATATATCCATCATGTCATCAGTTGTCTTTGAATCGAATAACCTTTGAAGGTCCTTTTGAGGCGCACCGCACAAAGCCGCATGTGAAACCATTATCTCACGCCTGCCGTCAGCAACGGCATGCTTGGTATTGAAGATTCCTCCGGCAACCTTAATCAGTTTGCCCATATGTCCAAAGAAAGTGAATTTTGTGATTCCCCTTTTTTCAGCCTCTTCAAACATGAAACCGACATAATTTCCAGTTTGGATAACCTGCTGTTTGGTAATGTCCATATTTTTTAAGGCCAATTTTTCACCGATATTGCCCGGAACAAAAACCAGATTATCCAATTCCAAAGCAAGGGCAACATCAAGCTGGGTGACAATGGAATTTTTATAGGCGTCACTGGACATTGATCTTGCAATGCCTGTTGTTCCCAATACTGATATTCCTCCGACAATTCCCAACTTGGGATTCATTGTCTTTTTGGCAATCTTTTCGCCTTCGGGAATGGAAATAGTGACTTTAGCGATTTTGCCTTCCGGCACTTTATCATTTAAGTTGTTAATAATCATGCTGCGGGGACCCGGATTGATTGCATAATCCCCGACCGGAATTTGAAGTCCCGGCTTTGTAATTATGCCGACACCCTCTCCACCGGTAATAATTACATTAACCTCCTCATCGGTTTTATCAAAAAGCTCGACAGTTGAAACAATAGCCAAATCAACGGTAACGTCGGGATCGTTATAGGGATTTTTATGTGCTATGGCATAAGCCCTATTAGAATCGACTTTCTTGCATTCATCAATAATGATGTCCAATATTTTTTTGGGGGTTTCAACTTTAACGCAGGCAATATCAGAAGAATCCAAAATTGCATCCAAAGCTGCAAGAGAACATGCTGTAGCCACTGTTCCAGTCGTTACGCCAGTATAATTATCATTTGTCATTTTAAAAATAAAAAAAAGAGTGAATCTATAATAAAGATTCAAGATGAGCGATCAATTCATTTTCAGTAGGTGCTCCCACAAAGGTCACGTCACCATCAATTACAACTGTAGGAACTGCCATAATCTGGTAATCTATTGCTCTTTGCCTGTTTTCCGGATTGTTTGGGTCATCGATTTTAACTGATTCAACATCAATTGCATCGCCCAATTTATCTTTTGCTTTTTGGGCAGCGTCAATAGCTGCAGGGCAGTGCGGACAGGTACTAGTTGAAAATACTTCTACTTTAATTGCCATAATTTATGTCTCCTTAATTAAGTTGATTTGTAAATATTTATAATTTATTAATATATAATTGTTAGCATTACTTTTCAAATGCTCTCTGGAAATCTTTAATATACATAAAAAAGATAGAAATTAATGATTAAAATGGAAAATTTAAGAGACGATATCAAATCAATAATCAATGGTGCGTATCCTTATATTAAGGAGTTTAATCCTGCCCAAAAGGCAGTAATTGAATCCGGATATCTGGAAGATAAATCAAATTATATAATCTGCATTCCAACAGCAAGCGGAAAAACCGTTTTGGGAGTGCTGCCTGCTTTGAAAACTATTCTTGATGGAGGAAAAGCTGTTTATGCTGCACCACTTCTTTCAATACAGAATGAAAAGGTAAAAGAATTTAAATCCTTTGAAGATTATGGAATAAATGTTGGAAAGCATCCCGCAAGCTCTGATTTGTCGG
Source organism: Methanobrevibacter sp. (assembly GCF_045120835.1). Taxonomy (GTDB): domain Archaea; phylum Methanobacteriota; class Methanobacteria; order Methanobacteriales; family Methanobacteriaceae; genus Methanocatella. The sequence goes on along the minus strand of NZ_JBGVFE010000030.1, from coordinate 19,133 downwards.
TTATGGTTTTTGAATCCTTTGACGCACTTACAAGATTTTCCTGGAATACATTAAGAGATGTCGATACCTTAATTATCGATGAATTTCATATGATTGGCGAGTTTACAAGAGGCCCCACTCTTGAAGCGGCAATAACAAGGGCGAAAATAATAAATCCATCCATGAGAATAATTGCACTGTCCGCCACATTGAAGAACATTGAAGAGATTGAAGGATGGCTTGAAGGAACCTGTGTAGAACATGATTACCGTCCGGTGCCACTTCACAAGGAAGTATTGGATGCTGAAATGTTCAATACAAAAAATAAAAATGACGTGATTGTGAAAATCCTTGAAAAATCAATAAAAGATGATTCGCAGGCATTGGCATTCGTTTCAACCAGAAGATTCACAGAAAGCCTTGCAACTTTTGTGGCCAAAAAAATCAACAAAAAGATCAATCTAAAACAGCGGGAACAGTTTAAGGAAGTTTCACAAAAGATCCTCGAGGTGCCGAAAAGGAAAGGTTCACTGCCTACAAGCACCTGCCTTAAGTTGGCCGAAAGCCTTGAACACGGTATCGCATTCCACCATGCAGGCCTGTTCAATGAACAGAAAGAAATCATTGAAGATGAATTCCGGAACGGAAATATTCTAATGATTACAGCAACTCCAAGCCTGATGTATGGAGTTAACCTGCCTTCAAAAACCGTGGTCATCAGAGACCACACCCGCTGGACCGTAAACGGGCCTCAGCCGATTCCAGTTTTTGACTATGAACAGATGTCAGGAAGGGCGGGAAGACCGCAATTTGATGATGTCGGATACTCATATCTTATTGCAAAAACAATGGATGAAGCCCAGAACCTTCAGGAATATTATGTGGAAGGTGAAATCGAACAGACAAACTCAAAACTTGTTGACAATAAGGATGCAATACTCAAACAGATTATTGCCCAGATTGCATCGTCGCTTTCAAAAAACCTTGAAGAATTAACCGAATTTTTCGCAAAGACTCTTTACGGGTATCAGATGAGCAACAACCCTTCAATGGCGCTGTTTGCCGAGGACAGCATCAGGTATGAACTTGAAAATGCAATAGAGTTTCTGCTTCAAAACAGAATTATTCGGGCAACCCCCGAAGGGCTTAAAACCACCGATTTTGGAAATTTAATTGCCAAATCAAATTATTCAGTTGAAACAGCCGTTAAAATTAAAGAATACATTTCAAACATTAGCGAAATTAATGTCGGCGAATTCATATATGCCCTATGTGAAACACCCGACGTCCCATTGATTTCATTTAAGGGAAGAAAATCAAAAGACCCTGTTCGTGACAAGTTGTCTGAAGCAGGATTGTTTGCAGTGGATATAGGAAACCCTGAAGCAACTGCAGTATCCCTAATGGAATGGGTTGACGAGAGAAACGAATATGAAATTGAAAATAAATACAATGTTTATTCCGCATCAACCAGAAGGTCCGCTTATGAAGCGTCACGCCTCGTTAAATTTGCAAAAGACACATCTGAAGTGTTAGGCAACTATTCCAATTTGAAAGACTTTGACATATTATCCGCCAGATTATATTACGGTGTAAAGGAAGACATCATTCCATTGGTTGTCAGTGTCAAAAGACTGGGAAGAAAAAGAGCCAGAAACCTGGTTAATATATTTGGAACTGATTTGAGTGGTGTTTCTGAAAATGAACTGCAAAAAGTTGAGGGCATTGGTCCGAAATTAGCTGAAAAAATAGTATTGTTTACAAAAAATTAAAAAAAAGGCGGATTTAACCTCCACCTTCAGCAACACTAGAATCCATTTCCATGTCTTCTAATTTTCTTGCTTTTTCTTTCATTGCTTCGACATCAATCTCTCCATCATCCTCTTTATCATAAAATGTGGATTTCTTAATGTCCTTTTCATCAAGCAGTTCAACTAAATTAGAACGATACCATAATTCGGTTTTATCGAGTTTTACCCAATCTACGCCATCTTTTGATTTTAAATCAAGAACCATACCTATGGTTCCTGTATCAACATATCTGACGTGAGAATCAAGAGTAATTTCCAATCCTCTTGCATCAAAAACCATTTTAATACCTATCTATTCTTCGTCTTCAATTTCGATTTCAACTGTTTCGGCTTCTTCTTCACGGGTAATTTCTTTGTTTAAAATAATGTATGCACCGATAGTTGCAATGTCTTCGAAATCGATTTCAAGTTCATCTTTAGAGAAGATGTTTTTTTGTAAAGTTAATAAAACGGTTTCAATTTTACCAGTTTCGGTATCGAAATCGACATTGTCAACTTTACCCACTACATTTGCATTTTTATCTAATACGGTAGATCCGATAAATTCTTTAATTTTCATGATTTCACCTTCTAAAATTTATATAAGTATATTTTTATTTCATTAACTATTTAAATAAAACGAATATATAAAATTAACTATTATAATAATGGTGAAAAAAAATGGAAAAGGCATGCCGAACAATAATCAATGATATCCTTGATGGAAAAATCACAACACGAAAAGAACTGGAAGTTGAAAAAAGACAACTATGTCGTGATTTAAAACTGTCCAAATTCATGAGCAATGCAGACATCTTAGAATTTGCAAAACCCGAAGAAAAGGAGATCGTTTCCGGAATCCTAAAGAAAAAGCCAACAAGAACCATGTCCGGCGTTGCAATAGTGGCAGTCATGTGCCATCCGCACAAATGCCCCCATGGAAGATGTTTCTATTGTCCTGAAAGCGATATCGCACCTCCAAGTTATACGGGCGAGGAACCTGCAGCCCTTAGAGGCAGGATGTATGAATACCATCCTTATGTCCAATGCTTCAACCGCCTAAAGCAGCTGAAAAAGATTGGCCATCCCATCGATAAGGTCGAACTGATAATAATGGGAGGGACATTCCCTTCAAGGGACCTGTCATATCAGGAATGGTTTGTTTCACAATGCCTAAAGGCAATGTGTGATTTCGGATTAATCATGGAAAATAAACCAACAAATTATGACTATAATCTTGATTATGATGAAATAAGGATGTTTGAGAAGGGAGTCCTGAAAACATATCCTCCTAATGATTATGTTTTAATTGATGATGTGCAAAGCGTTAATGAAAGCTCCAAAGTCAGATGTGTCGGAATGACCTTTGAGACACGCCCAGATTATTGCAAAAAAGACCATATCAATCGAATGCTTGAATTTGGAGTTACAAGAGTCGAACTTGGTGTTCAGACATTATCCGATGAGTTATATGAAAAGATCAAACGTGGACACAGCATAGCAGATGTTATTGAAGCAAATCAGCTTTTAAGAGATTCTGCAGTTAAAGTGGCCATGCATATGATGCCAGGGTTGTTTTCAGACCCCGACCAGGATTTAAAAATGTTTAAACGATTATTCAGTGACGATAATTTTAAACCAGATATGCTGAAGATTTATCCTTGTCTTGTTACAAAAGGAAGTGAATTATATGATTTATGGAAAAAGGGCGATTATGAACCATATAATGATGAAGAAGCCGTCGAGCTGATAACCAAAGTTAAAGCGATTCTTCCAAAATGGGTCAGAACCATGAGAATACAAAGGGACATTCCTTCAACACTCATCGAGGCAGGCGTTCAAAAATCCAATCTTGGTGAACTTGTCTACAATAACCTGGAAAAGGAACATATAAACTGCCAATGCATTCGCTGCCGTGAAATAGGCCATAAGAAAACATCCATGCAATATAGTTTAGATGACTTTGAGCTGTTTAAAGAAAAATATATTGCATGTGACGGGGAAGAACATTTCCTGTCAATTGAAGACATTAATGAAGAAAGCATTGCAGGATTTTTAAGACTGCGCCTACCTTCCAAAAATCATTTCCGCGCAGAAATCACAGATAAAACCGCCCTTATTCGTGAACTGCATGTTTATGGAAATATGATTAAGATTGGAGGTAAAAATCCTAAAATCGGACAACATACCGGATTTGGCGAAAAACTTTTAAAAGAAGCTGAAAACATTGCCATCGACAGTGGCAAAGAGGATGTGGCAATTATCAGCGGAATAGGGTCCAGAAATTACTATCTCAAATTCGGTTATGAAAAAGTCGGACCATACATGATGAAAAAATTAATATGAAAATATTTAAATAAGATGTTCGTATATATACTAACTAATTAAGAGAGAGTGTTATCATGTACAATATAAAAAATTCAAAAGAGTTAGCAAGTCTAATTAATTATACTAATTTAAACAATATGATATCAGAAAATGAAATGAAAGATTTTCTCGAAAAAGCAAAGGAATTAAACTTCAATTCAGTTGTTATCTCACCAACATATGTACCATTAGCCAAGGAAATTTTATCCGACACCAACATTAAAATAGGAAGCGTTGTTGGATTCCCATTAGGTTTTGAAGATACGGAAAGTAAAGTTAAAGCAAGCGAAGAATTAATCAAAAAGGGAGCGGATGAAATCGAAGTGGTGATGAATTTAAGCCATCTTAAAGATGAGAAATATTCCCTACTTGAAAATGAAATAGGACAAATCAAAAAAACCATTGGAGACAAAGTTTTAAAGGTAATTATTGAAACTAAAGCCCTGGAAGACTATGAAAAAGCAAATGCCGCAAAGGTGGCTGAAAAGGGAGGGGCAGATTATGTCAAAAACTCAACCGGTTTTGTAGCTCCAAACCATATCTATGAAAACGTGAATGACATAAATATCATTCAAAAATATGCTCCAAAAATCAAGATTGAAATGTACGGAGGCATAAACGAGTATAAGTTTGCAAATCAGGTTTTAACCGGAGGAGCAGATAAAATCGCAAGTGACCAAGGTTACGAAATTGTTAAAAGATACAAGGAATTAAGGGAAAACACTCAAGTAAAACCAAAACCTATCACATTAACCAAAAAAGATTAGATTAAAAAAAAAAACCATCACTTTTAATCTATTTTTTAAAAAATCTAGTGAAAAATTAATTGAATAGAAAATTTAGTCAAAAATAGTAAAGATGATGCCATGGGCCGGACTTGAACCAGCGACATCTAGATCTTCAGTCTAGCGTTCTCCCATCTGAACTACCATGGCATATGGACCGAACGAGATTCGAACTCGTGATCTCCTCCACGTCAAAGAGGAATCATACCCCTAGACCACCGGTCCTATACAACATAATATAGTTAGATAAAACTAATATATAAAGTTTTCTTAGTTGAATAGAACAAGTAGTGAAAAAAAATAAAATTAGATAAAATAAAAAAAATTGACCAAGAAAATGGCCAATAGATTTTATTATACAAAGCTTTTTTTTGAAAATAAACAATTAGTAAATCTATTTGATTGCTAATTTGATATCTTCAGCTTTTACAGTTTTTCTACCAGCGTGGCGTGCGAAATTAACAGCTTTTTGTGCGATTTCGTCACCTTTTTCTTCTAATGCTTCAGCTAATGCAATTTTTGCATCGTCACTAATTCTTTGTGCGCCAGCATTTTTTAAGATACGACCGACTGGTGCGATTGGTAATTCACTCATAATTACACCTCCAATTAAAAGATAGTAAACAATAGTATATAAAGGTATCGGTAAAACTCAATATTTATCCCTCATATTTTACCTAATAACTATCTGCATATACATTTGCAATATTAAAAAAAAATATCGGCATTACCTAACTTTAAAGGATACAAATTAACAATCATATCAAAATAAGAATATTAAGAAAATTAAAAAAATTATTTCACAATAATTCGCTTTTAAGATAAGTGGAGGTTGCTTCAGTAATCTTTACATCAACAAAAGTTCCTAATTCAACATTATCAACAATGACGGGAATATAAGAATTAGTTTTTGCAATATAACCTCCTTTAGAACCTTTTTCAACAACCAATACATTTTGAATGGAATTGACCAATTCCTTGTTTTCTTCTTCGGTTATTTCTTGTTTAAAATTGGATAAAAATTTTGATCTTTTCTTCATTATTTCGGGCGGAATTTCTTTTAAAGAAGATGAGATTGCACCTACCCTATGCTGATATTTTGATAAATGAATTAGACTTGGTTTAATTTCCCTAAGCAATTCCACTGTCTGATTAAAGTCATCATCACTTTCAGTTGGATAACCCACAATGATGTCAACTGCCAAAGTTATACCTGGAATTCCATTTCTAAATTTTGACACAATTTCCTTGTACTGTGATATGGTATGACCCCTTCTCATATCCGAGAGTACCTTGTCACTTCCACTTTGTACAGGCAAATGAATGAAATCATATACCTTCGGATGTTTCATCGCATCGATTATTTCATCAACTTCATTTAAAATGTTTTTAGCATGCATCATTCCAACACGTACTCGAAAATCTCCTTTTAAATTAGCCACTTCTTTGATTAAATCAGATAGTTTTTCACCAGTGTCATGGCCGAATGCGCCGGTATCCTGAGCAGTCAACTGTATTTCACATGCACCGTTTTCAATAGCATTTTGGGCTTCAGCAACAATATCTTCAATCGGATAACTGTTTAATGGTCCACGAGCGAATCTAGTGCAACAAAATGAACATGCACCCAGACAGCCTTCACAGATTTGAAGAATATGGATTAAACCATCATTATCAACTTTGGGAACACACACTTTGGATTCTTTTGAAAACCCTGTCTGCCTTAAAACCTCGCCACAGTAGGTTGCCCTAACAACATCTGCAGATTTATTCAGCTGATGAGGGCCGATCCATGAGACATTCGGTCCAATCTTATCCAATTTGACAGGGTCAATTTCAACCATGCACCCTCCGACAATGATTTTCTTATCGGGATAGTCTTTCTGAAGCCTTTGAATCCTATAGGTCATTTTATCTTCTGTAGGCAATTTAACATAGCAAGTGTTTACAATAACCACATCCGCTTCATCAATGCTGTCGACCAATTCAATGTCATTTTCAAGTAAATTGCCGGCAATAATCTGTCCATCAGCCTGATTAAATGTACATCCATAAGATTCAATAAATACTTTCATCAAATCACTCTATTTTGTCTTTTTAAAAATGTTTTTAGTCAAGTCATAATCATAGTTATTGAATTTGACCGGCTTTGAATAAACCCTTTTTATAACTCCTGCCTTTGCAAATCCAGAAGTAAGTTTCCTTTCCTGGGTTTTGATTACATGAACTTTAACGATATGGTCATCGATTTTGATAACATCCCCCGGAGCTATTTCAAAATCCCTTTCAAGATCAAGCTTGTAGGAATCCACTTCCCCATGAAGGTCGACTGAAAATCCTATACGAGCGGGAATTTCAACTGAAGACGCCCAAATGGTATCAACATCCTCAAGTTTTGATTTGTTTACTCGCCTATCCCCAATTTCAATGCCAGTGACTTCAACTTGACCTAATTCGGAAAGCAGAACATCCCCAATTTCCAATTCATCACTTGGAGATAAGTCAATAGTAGTCTTATGAGACTTGTCCTGCTCTGAAATGATTAATCTATAAGGTCTTGGTTTTTTAAGGGAAATTACATTTCTGTATACATGACCACAATCTTCACATTTAAGCAAATATTCTTCGGTTAATTTCTTTTTGGTTGTTTTTTGTTTCGAATTTATTATCTCAATATCATCAGAACCACAAATGGGACAATCCATTTTTATGCCTCCTTAATCAGAATCATTTAAATAATGGTTTACCAATCCACCATCTTCCAAAATTGATAACATGAACTCCTTAAAGGGTTCAAATGTTCTTGACTCCCCAGTAGTCTCATTAACCAATGTCCCTTTGGACAGGTCAATACTGATAATGTCCCCATCTTCAGCTTCAATGTCGCTGACTATTACCGGCAAGCCGATATTTATTGCATTTCTATAGAATATCCTTGCAAATGATTTTGCAACAATGGCGCTTACGCCTGCTGTTTTGATAGCTACTGGAGCCTGTTCTCTTGATGAACCGCAACCAAAGTTTTCACTAGCGACAATGATGTCACCTGACTTAACGTTTTTTGTAAACTCCGGCCTTTCCCCTTCAAGAACATGATCAGCCAGATCCTGAGGATTGAATGTTCTTAAATATCTTCCGGGGATAATGACATCCGTATCAATATTTTCTCCAAAAGTCCATGTTTTTCCTTTTATAATATCCATTAATATCACTATAAAATTAATCCATAAAAAAAATGAAGTATTCGGGAAAAATCCCAAATACAAAATTAAAGGTGATTTCTGTAAGTTTATTTTTTACTTTGTTTTAAAGGTTTTGCAAATTCTTTTTCAACACCTTGACGATACATTGAATTATATGTACAGAACGGAATAATTCTGCCGTCAGGCACTGCATAATGAATGACACACTTTTTAACCCTGTCTTCGTCGAAGTTGAACGGATCCATGAAGTGCATGCATGAAATGAGCATTGAATCTTTAGAAAAGTCTCCTAAAGCATCATAATCCCGTTTGATAAAGACATTTAATAAAATTTTTGAAATATCCAGATCCTTTGGAGTCCTGCTGCGATGAATAAATTTTGGAAGGTTTTTGGTCAACCCTGCCAAAACCCTCTTACGGGATCCGAATTTACCCTTTTTAAGCTTTTCATTATATTCTGCCAGTTTATCAAATAAATCTTCAACATCAATAAAGTCTGTGATTGGAATTAGTTTATCCTTGCCATCACCTTCGGTCTTTTCTCTAAATACATAAGTAGCTATACCACAATGTTCATGACAGTTTAAGGTTACTTTTGCTGAATCTTCACCATCCAAAAGGGAAATGAACTCGGCAATTGGCTCTATACTTGAAGGTGGATAAAAGGAGCCAGTAGGTACTTGACCATCAGTTTCATTTTCAATGATTTTGACAAAGTCAGGAATGGTTATCCTTTGCTCTTCCACATGGTCTGAAGGAGTTCTTCCAGCAAATGAAACCGGTTGGAAATTGACCCCGTAAATATTTTCGCTATGGTCAAATGCAAATTTAATGATTTCACCGACTTGATGGTCGTTAACGCCTTTAACTAATGTAGGTACAAGAACAACACCCAAACCAGCTTTTCTACAGTTTTCAATAGCCTGAATCTTGTCTGGAAGCAGATCTCTGGCCCTGTTGTAGATGTAAGGTTCCGGAGTTACCCCATCAAAAGCAAGGTAAACTGTATTCAATCCAGCATCCTTTAATTCCTGAGCAAGATTTTCCCTTTTGGCCAATCTTATACCATTAGTAGCTATTTGAACATGAGTAAAACCTTCTTCCTTTGCCATTTTGATTAAATCAACCAAATCCTTTCTGACGGTTGGCTCCCCACCAGCATATTGAATAGCTGGACATGGATGAGGTTTCAGATTCCTCAAATTCCTAAGCATTTCCCTAATTTCATCCTGAGTAGGTTCATAAACATATCCTGCAGCAGCAGCATTGGCAAAACATACAGGACATTTCAAATTACACCTATTTGTAACATCAATCAATCCAAGCACTGTTGAAGTCTCATGTTTTGAACATAAACCGCAGTTGCTAGGACAAGAAGCCGTATCTTCAACGCAAGGATTGTCAACACCAGTAACGGTTGGAACAAACTCTTCAACCCTATTATATAGCTCTTCATCGCTCCAGTAAGTGTTTATAAACTCCCCATGCTCATCACAAGTCTTTTTGATAAAGATTTTACCGTCTTCATCATAAACTTCCGCCTCTAAAGGTTTTCCACACTCCGGGCACAAACTTTTTGTATCTTTAATTTTCAAAAAAATCACCTTCAAAAAATACTAAAGCAATATTAGTATAAAATTACATAATATAATATATTTAAAACAATTTAATATTTAAATATTATTAATTTTAAATATGTTAACAGTATAATTTAAAATGGAGAAAAATTTAAATGGAGATTAATCTTAACATTATTGCAATAGCATTTCTAACAACACTATATTTCATTCTTCCCGCATATTTCTCAAATGGAGGAGCTCTTGCGTTTGGAGGAGGAACCCCAGTTGATTTTGGAAAAAGTGATAAAAACGGAGCCCGCTGGATTGGAGATGGCGTTACCTGGAGAGGCATTTTTGCCGGAACCATCATAGGTATTATAACCGGAGCGGTTCAAGGATATATCGCTCCAATGATTTTGCCTGTTTTAAAACCCTATTTAATAACCCCAATAATCACTGACGTAAATAGCGGAATCCTGATTGGATTTCTGCTTGGTTTTGGAGCACTATTAGGTGATGCAATAGGCAGTTTTTTAAAAAGAAGACTTGGAATTGGAAGAGGAAAACCTGCACCAATTCTTGATCAGTTAGATTTCATAATCGTTGCTATAATTCTTGTCTCACCGGTGGTTGAAGTTAACATACTATTCGTCGCAATAGCAATTGCATTGACATTAATTATTCATTTGATAGCCAATGGAGGAGCCTATTTACTTGGATTAAAGGATGTGTGGTATTAGATTAAGTATTTTTCCATCATCACAGCTGTTCCAACAGCCGGAGCAACAACGCACTCCTCATCAGTCAATATGTCTCCCATTGACTTGACTTCAAGGCCCAATAACTCGGCAGCAGGCCTATCCAGGATGTCTTTTCCAAGGCCAGTTGTTACAATCAAATCCAAGTTCTGCGCTTCAACAACCTGTTTTAAACCGTCTGCAATTTGTTCGACCTGCTTTTGATGAATGTCTTTAGACAACTCAACAACATCTTCCATGGAAATCATTTCCAAATCCGCACAGACCACCCGTGCGATTCTTCTAGCGCATTCGATTTTGGATTTGCCTTCGCCATCAAAAGTATCGCAAACGTAATCCTCTTGGGAAATCAAACCCAAAACTGTATAAACATCAGCGGTCTGGGCAAATAACTCGCTGGCCACTCGGTATTCCTTATCATTTAAGGTGACCTTGTCAAGAAAGCTTGCGAGATTGGTTCTTAAAGTACCTGTATAAACAAGTTCACCAGTTGCAGACCTGTCAAAGTCAGATTTTCCAATTGCACACTCCTTACCTTCTTTGATCGGTATTATGTCAGTTGTTGTACTTCCGGTATCAATGAATATGCAATTATCTGAAATCAATGTCGCAATCTGGGCAGTTGCTATCCAATTAGCCGCTGCCGCCTTAAGAGGAGTCTTTTCAATTTCGCTTTTTGACAGCATTCCATCAATGCCAACATAGGCAGTCGGGCAGTCAAAGGTATCCTCACACTTTTCAACAACATCCAAAACTCCGTCCTTTTTTGTATCGTATGCATCAACAAGTTCAGCAGTCATTGAAATTCCAACGGCATCAATTTCATCAATCGGACAGACATTTTCAATCAAATCAATCAAAACCTTCTGCAAATCATCATTATTGCTCCACATCGGAAGATATGCAAAGTCAACCTCAATGTTTTTTATTTCGCCATCTTCAAAGTCAATAACTGCAAGGTCTGTGTTTGCACCTCCAATATCGAATCCTGCAACCTTCATAGTTAAAATCTCCTTATATCAAGTGAATCCCCGGATTTTATAAATTCCACACCACCATCTAAAGAAACATCCAAATCATCAGCGGTGATTTTGCCGTCAATTAATTCTATAATGCTTTTAGCGATGTTGAAATTGGCAACCTTGCTTAATCCCACATAAGGTGTTGTAAACCTTGAATTGATTTCCAGCAAATAAACTGAGTATACGTCCTTTTCATCAGCATTTATTTTTAAGTCAACACCAACAAAACCCCTTAAACCGTCAATTGATTCAACTGCCTTTGTTGCTATTTCAAATGCTTCATCTTTATATTTGCTTTCATATGGCAATTTTCCACCAAGATATATTCCCTTATTATCCTTAAGTTCCACATACTGTTCGTTCAAGCTTATTGGAATGGCCTTATCACCGTCAGATATTAAGCTTACGCTTATATCACTCCCTTCGATATATTCCTGAACAATAATTCTGGAGCCCGGTGGAAAAATCTTTTCCAAGTCATAGGACAAATCATCAATATCCTCCAGAATAACAATGTCCTCACAATCGACCCCGACCAACGGTTTGATGATTAATTTCAATGGAGTCAAAGGGTCTTCAGCCTGCCATTTTTCATGCAGATTGTCAATTGCCCGTTTCCAGTATCCCTTTGGGTCGATTTTGAATCTGAATGATCTTGGCTGAGGAACATCAATCGGAAGCGCCTCATAAGTTTCATATTTATCGGAAGATATGAAACATGCATTTGAAGTTGAAGTGTATGTTGCGACATTATTTTCTTCCAATATCCGAGTTATTTCATATAGATTATTGTCGTTTTCTGCAGCTATGAAAATAGCATTTTTAAAGTCTGCTGCATTATCCTTAAGCCAATCTATAATATTTACATCAATAAAAATCGGATTGACATTTTCATATTCTCCCGCAATATTTTCATATGAGCTGTTAATGACCAAATCAACATTAAATTCAGCCAAATCATCTAAAAGTGAAAATACCAATTCTTCAGCTTCCGAAATTATGCTTTTGTCCTTTTCTCCTGAAGCTGTAAAATACTCAAATACCAATATCGAATCATTCTCGCCTATCATATGTAATCATCATACCTTTTAAATTTAAATCGTAAGCAGGAAAACGCATTTCATCTCCATCAAAAGCCATGTGAATTATGGAGTCATTATCTTTTTCAAATTCAGCGACAGTAATGTCCTCATCGATTGAGGCCATTTCGCGAGTGAATGAATCCATAATTTCTTCTGGAGAGCGAATATCAAGCAATCCCCTGCTGTAATAATCTTCTATAGCATCAACAGTTTTTACAGCAGCGTCTCCCAAACCATAAGGATTTGGAGCATTTTTCATTTTGTCTGCAAATTCCTTATCATTGAGTATTTTATTTGCATTTTCCAAAATTACATCCTTATCTGAACCTACAAGAATATTTCCTCCTGCAGTTACTGTTTCAGGCCTTTCTGTATTGTATCTCAATGTCAATGCAGGCACATCAAGGGTTATTGCTTCTTCCTGAAGACCTCCGGAATCCGTTAAAATTAAGGTGGACTTTGATGTTAAAAGCAGGAAATCCAAATAGCCTATCGGCTTAACTATGTGAACATGTTCCAAATCATTTAACTCATCAAACAGTCCGAAGTTTTCCAATGTATGTTTGGTTCTTGGATGAATCGGGAAAATGATGTTCATATCACTCAATTCCTTTAAAGCACCTATAATGCTAATGACACGTTCCTTTACATCCACATTCTCTGCCCTGTGCATTGTTAAAGTCAAAATATTATCCATATTCTCGATGTCAAGGCTGGCTAAAGATTCCTCTTCAAAACCTCTCTTTTTAGCTATTTCCAAGTGCCTGAAACATGCGTCAACCACAGTATTTCCTGTGATAATCAGATTGTCATGAGTATATCCCTCTGCAAGCAAATTAATTGCTGACTGTTCTGTTGGAATGAAATACATTGCTGATGCAACATCAGCCACCCTACGGTTAAGCTCCTCAGGCATTGTCATGTCAAATGAACGCAGACCCGCCTCTACATGGCCTACGGCAATATGCAGCTTGGATGCAACAAGAGCACCTGCAAGCACTGCATTTGTATCTCCCTGAACAAGGACTATGTCAGGTTTTTCTTCCAAAAGCACCTCTTCAATTCCTTTCATCATCAAACCTGTCTGTTTTCCATGGGTGCCTGATCCCACATGAATATTATAATCCGGTGTTGGAATTTCCAAGTCCCTAAAGAAGTTGTCTGACATTTCCTTATCATAATGCTGACCGGTATGCAGCACAATCTGGTCAATGCCTCTCTTTGAGATTTCATCGATGATTGGAGCCATCTTAATAATTTCCGGCCTTGTCCCTAAAATTGTCGCTATTTTCATAATATCACTTAATTTATATATTTGCCCCCTAAGTTAAAAAAATTTTTCTTATTTTGACAATGGGAAAATATTGAAAAAAAGTTATTTGATAGAAGAATAATGTATTTTAAAAAATATTGAAAAAATAAAAGTTTATGCACCACAGGCATTGAAAGAATAATCCTAATTGGCCGTGATGAAATTTCCAATCAGAATTGAGCAGAATATAAATCCAAATGAAACGCAGATTCCAATTACTGCAGCATTCAATATGAATATCCTTATAGGAGACCATATACTGAATTCATCATAGAATCTCAGATTTGCATATGCTCCAACTACTGTTGGAATGAATGTCATGATAAGAGAAACTATCAATACCCATTTGATAACTGTCCACCATAAATCGGGATTGTCATGCCCTATTCCCAAATAGATTCCGAAAGCGAAACCGATGAAAATAGAAATTATCAACAATTTCTCATTTACTTCTTGTACCTTATCCATATGTGCCCTCAAATTAATATTTGTTTAAGTCATTTAAATATTTGTCCAATGAGACTACTCTCTGAAAATTTTTTTAACTTCCTTGAGATTCAGTTCAACAAAACCTCTATATTTCGGATTAGCCAAAATCTTATACTGCTTGATTTCAGTTTTTCTGTAAGCTTCCGCCATAACTTCCTGCAATTGCCCGACATCAGTGCTTAAAATGATTTTCAACTTCTCCTTTTGAGCATCACTCAAATTGTTCAAATGAGATTCAACCTGAGATTTGAATTTTGAAACTACATTCTTTTCCTTTTTAGCAAATCTTTCCAACAGGAATGATGGGGCCAGCTTGAATAGATGTTCATACTCCCTAACGTCATCATATCCTATTTTATCCTCACTCATAAAATCACCTTTACTAGAAACTGTGCAAATCAAACAAACTTTTTACCATAGCCTCGCGAATTGCATATCTTTTCTGCAAATCCGCAAGAGAGTCAACAAGGTCCCTTCTAAACCTCTCACAGGCATAATCATCATATCTGAATTTGATTCCGTCATATTGAATATCCATTAAAATCAAGTATTCGGCGTCCATTACTTTTATATATGCCCTTGGCTCATCCTCTTCAGGATCCAATAACCTTTCAACCTCATCCAAAGTCATTTTTCCGATTGCAACATCAACAAAAACCCTCATCATCTTACGAACCATATTCCATAGGAATGATTCCCCATAAATGTCAATGAAGATTGGAGTTATGGTATCATGGAGATTTGGGAATTGCCTTTTGTGATAGTCATCCAAATCGACCTTTGTGACCTTAATATCATCAATTGTTCTAGTAGTTGTCTTTTGAAATCTTTTTGTGAAATTGGTGAAATTGTGTGTTCCCTTAAAGACCTCAGCACACTCCTTCAGTTTATCAATATCCAAATCATCAAATAGCATGTAGCGATATTGTCTCATTTGCGCATATCTTGGCTTGAAAGCATATCTTACAGGAGCGCTTGCAAGAATCTGAATATCATCCGGTAGGGAATTGTTAATTTCGTTCACTCGGACTTCCTTTTCAGACTGAAAACTGATAACATTTCCCAAACTATGGACTCCCGCATCAGTTCGCCCGGCAATTCTGAATCTGGACTTTTTCAAATCATCAATATAGTCCAGTTTACGCAAATGATAGATCAATTCCTCCTCAACTGTTCTGAGATTGGGCTGTCTTTGAAAGCCATGGAAATTAGTTCCGATATATCCGATTTTTAGTGCAGTTCTTTTCATTGTTAATAACTATTTACATGATATAAAATAAATTTTTAGGAAAAAAATAGGAGGAGTGTAAATAGCTATGAGAATAGCTATTTACCCAATTATAGCAGTACTATTGCTTTATAAGACCGATATGAAAAAAAGATAATTAAAATTATGATAGAGTAGTTATATTGAGTTTAATTTTAATTATCTTGACTACCCAAGAGGTTTGAGCAATCTAATAAATAATTAATAGTAATAACCATATAAAGATTATCCTAGTATTAGTCTTCTCTAACATTACAAAATATCATATAACCTCATTATAATCAGAATTATGGCAAATCAGCAATTTTTATTAAGCAAAAATAGCAGTAAAAAAATTAAAAAGAAGATTGCAAATTGAGTAATAATAACCCATTTTGCTTAAACAAGATTGATTTAAAAAAAATAATATAATAATCCCTAAAAAATAAAGTGCAATTAAAAAAATTGTTGAAATATAAAAATATTTAATTAGAAAGATATACTCAAAAAATAAAGAAAAAATTTTCAACAAAAAAATAGTAATACTTTTTTAAAAAATAATACTACTCATTGCTCAGAATAAGTCTTTTACCATATGAGTGGTCTCATCGTAATCATCTTCCTCAATGGTTATCACATAACCTAAAGACTTCCAGAACGGCAAAGCCGCATCAAGATATCTGTGAGTATGAAGATATATCCTTGAATACCCTTCGTTAAATGCAAAATCCTCTAGGATATTAACTAACTTGCGAGCAAGACCATTACGCCGATAATCCTCATCCACCATCAGTCTCCAAATGCTTGCAGTATCCTCTTTAGAATAAACACCCTTAAAAAGTTCATAATCTTTATCGTAAGCTCTAATTCCTGCAGTTGCAACAATCTTGCCTCCATCAAAAGCAACGAAGAGATTATTCTTTTTTGGAAGGATATAATACTCATCCAATCCAAAAATATCATAGTGAAATTTCGGTGTAGGGCCAATATGATACTCCTTTTCGATTTGATTAAACAAAAACTCTTTTACATTGTTAATTTCATCGACATCATTATTAATTTGCCTTATTTCAAAATTCATTTTATCACAACAATCAAAAAAAGAAAAATAAAGAGAAATTATTAAAATTTCTCTATTTTTGTGCAGTTTCAGGATTCAATAATTTTTCAACATTTTCACCAATGAAGTCAAATAATAATACCACAATCAATAAAGACATACCAGGATAAAATGCTAACCACCAATATCCAGAGGACAGATAGTTCATTGATTCTGATAAGATTACTCCAATTGCAGGATCATGAGGCGGCAAACCGAATCCTAAAAAGGTTATTGCAGCTTCGTGCATGATAGCATGAGGGAACATCAAAATTACACCAACAATTATTTGAGAAATAATTAAAGGGAAAATATGTTTAAGTGCAATCCAAACTCTGCTTCTTCCAAGATTTTCCGCCAAACTAATGTATTCTTTGGTTTTGATTTCTTTAACTTCAGATCTGAGAACCCTTGCAAGTGGAGTCCAATGAGTTAAACCGACACCCATGATAACTCCAAATACTCCTCCACCAAACATTATTGAAACCAAAATGATTAAAAGAATGTGAGGAATTGAACCAAATAAATCAATTATTCCCGCAACACATTCATCAGCAAGTCTGTTGAAACTTGAAAACAGTCCTAAGAGTATTGAAATAATTGTACTTACCACAGATGCAATAAAACCTACCATTAAACTTAATCCAAGCCCTGCTATTGTTCGCTGAAACATATCCCTTCCCATCCAATCGGTTCCGAAGAGATGTTCTAGAGAAGGCATCTGATTGGCACTAGCAAAATTAGATGGAATATCCCTTATGAAATAACCGCAAACAAATATGCTTACAATAACTAAAGCAGAAAGAGCAATAATTACAAGAGTCTTTGTTCTGAGATTTGCAGAGTACAAAAACCATTGTCTTTTATCATCAGTTTTCTTTTTCCTAATCATTGAACTCATTCTCCTTAATTCTTGGGTCTATGAAATAATATGAAATATCCGCCAGCAAGTTACCGACAAATACAAATATTGCACTGATAAGTACAATACCTAAAAATAACGGCACATCATTTTGAAGACCCGCCGCTACTGCCGTTTGACCGATTCCAGGATATGAAAATACTTGCTCCACCATTACTGCACCACCAAACAATTCACTGAATGACAAGAATTGTAATGTTATTGCAGGCAGCAAGATATTTCTTATTCCATGATTTTTTACTAAATCCCAACCTTTTTCACCTCTAGATTTTGCAAACAATACATAATCAGTGGATAAAACCTGAGTCAATTCATTACGTGTGTACATCGCAATTGGTGCTACACCAACAATACTTAATGTCAGTGTAGGAAGAACAAGCCGTGCTACCCATTCCATAAATGTAGCATCTGTACTTTTAACACCAATTGGAACACCAAATCCGATTGGGAACCATCCTAAATAAACTGAAAATACCATTAAAACAAGCATTCCTACCCAAAAAGATGGGGCAGATTGAATTGCATAACAATAAACTTTAACTGCTTTATCAATCCAGGATCCTTTATTTTTTCCAGCCACCACACCTAATGCAAAACCTATGATACCACTAAATATCCATGAAATTGCCATTAATACAAAAGATGCGGAAAATTTCTGAATGATGACATCAATTACAGGAGCACGATATATCAGGGAAGTTCCCAAATTACCTTGAATTAAATCTAAAAGCCAATGGTAGATTTTCGTAGGCAAGGGAACATTAGTTCCAAAATACTGTTCTAAAATTTGGCGTTGTGCTTCTGATACTGCAGCACCCTTTAAATATGCACTAACTGGGTCAATAGGGGATAAATCCAATAATACAAAACTAAATATCGCAACTGCAATCATTAAAATAATAAAACGTACAATTTTGTAACCAAAATATTTCATGACTTTCTGTTTATTCAATGAAATAAACCCCCTTAAAATTTTTTAAAAAAAAAATAAAAAAAGGAAATGAAATTAAGCTGTGGCATTAGTTCTAGTCCAATCACAGACATTAATTAAGATATCATTTCCTAAACCATCAGGTTGTTCGCCAATGTCAATTCCATCTTTAATGAAATAGTTGTAGTCATAGTTTACAAGCCATGCAAATGGAGCGTCTCCAGCAGGACCCCAACCTCCGCCATTTACAAGAGCGGATTGTGCCCATAAAGCATTAGCAGCATCAAAGTTGTTGGAATGCATTGCTTGCTCCATTAAAGCATCGGAAGCAGAATTGCTATATAAATTAGGGTTCATGTAGAAGTCATCTACCTCTTTACTGTGATATTGTTGATAGATAGATTTATATGGGTCTGGTGAAGTTTGTTGCATTACTGCAGCAGAGGAATACATGTTCAAGTAAATGGTATCCCAGTCAGCACCTTGGAGGTTTACTTCAATTCCAATTTCTTTTGCTTGTTCGGAGAATACTGTGGATAGAGATTGTCTGTCAAGATAATCCGGTGGGTAGTACAAATCAAATGATGCT
>NZ_JBGVFE010000029.1:0-25168 GCF_045120835.1 Methanobrevibacter sp. | reverse complement strand
GACATTGCAATGGAAAGCGGGGATATTGTTGTTATGGAAGGAGACTTGGAAAATGTTGTTGCTGCAGTTCAATTTTCCAAAAAAGTTATGCGCAGAATCAAAGAGAACATTTTCTGGGCATTTGCATATAACTCCCTGTTGATTCCAGTTGCCGCAGGTGTTCTATATCCCGCATTTGGAATAACATTCGAACCTGCTCTTGCAGGTCTTGCGATGGCGATGAGTTCAGTAACTGTTATTACATTATCCCTAATGCTTAAGAGATATGTTCCCGAAATAAAAAGAGATAAAAATTAATTGATTTTGTAATCAATTAATTCTATTTTTAATTTTCCAAGTTTTGGTGCTAAAAAATTGTAGAATAATGCCACCAGATATGCTTCAATGAATCCTCCAACAAAGCCTGTCAGTATGTTGCCTAGTGCAGTTGCAATTGGTGCGCCACTGAAAACCATAATTACTCCAAAGATTAAACCTAAAAGGCCGCTAATGATTGCAAATGCAATTGCCAGTTTCAGGGAATCTATTGATTCAATTGAAGTCAATCCGTTTTCATCATTTAAGTTTAAGACTATTCCTCTTCCTTTTTTTGCCAGGAAATTATAGATGTATGTACCCAGCAGAACAAATACGAAAGATATGATGAAGGTACCGAAGATGACTATACCTATTGTTACAGGCTGACTTATGACAATCAATAATTGGTAAATGCTGTATGCCATTGCTTGTTGGCCGGAAAACATTAATGTCTGCATTGCGGTAGATAAAAGCAGAGGCAATACAAGTACTGAAACTAAATAAAACAAAATCACTTGTATTGTTAGGATAATGGAAACCATTGTTGCGGTTTCAGTGGTGGATATCTTTACGATTTCCTTACCGTCATTGATTGCGACAGCTACTGTTTTCAGTTTTTTTGCAAGTAGATTGTACAGTAGACCTTCACTGAAGAAATTATAAATTCCGAACATGAATGCGCCTACAACAATTGTCGGAATCAGGTATATTATCACGCTTGAACCGGCAGGCATTAGAAGGGCAATCAAAATTGAAATGAGAATTGCAGAGATTATTGAAAACAATACTGCAATGGCTGTAGAAATTATAGTGAATGATGAAAGCTCAATGGAGCGCAATTCTTTAATTTCAACCATTAAAACCACTCTTCAGATTTCTCAAGCAATTCGTCAATGATTGTTGGGATAGAGCCAATATAGGTATGAGGATCCATTATCTTGTCAACATCATCTTTTGTCAGGAATTTCTGGACCTCTTCATCTTCCAGAATCAGTTCGCCAAGAAGTAATTTTTCTTTGTTTGCTTTGATTGCATTTTTACGAACAATTCCGTATGCGGTTTGTTTTCCCATTCCTGCACGAGTCAATTCGGCCATTAACCTTTCTGCCATAATTAAACCATTGGTCAAGTTTAAGTTTCTTTCAATATTCTCATCATAGAATACAAGATTATTCATTAATTTAATGGTTAAGTTTAAGATGTAATCGGTTAAAATACAGCTTTCCGGAAACATTATTCTTTCACAGGAAGAATTTGTCAGGTCCCTTTCATGCCAGAGAGGGTTGTTGTCCAGTGCGGCATTGACAAAGGATTTCACGATTCTTGCAACACCACAAATCCTTTCAGCAGTAATAGGATTCATCTTATGAGGCATTGTGCTGCTTCCCACCTGTTTTTCAGGATCAAAATACTCTCCGACTTCCATTATTTCAGTCCGCTGAAGGCTTCTGATTTCCAATCCGATCTTATCCAGGGTGGATGCAATGTTTGCCAGGACACTGATGAACTCAACATGATTGTCCCTTTGAACAACCTGGTTGGTTATTGTTGCTGCAGGAAGGCCTAGGATTTCCGCAACGGTTTTGTGGATTTCCCAACCTTGTTCGCCTAAAGCGGCGGTTGTACCAACGGCACCATCCATCATTCCAACGCAAACGTTTGCCCTTGCGTTTTCCAATCTCACATATTGTCTGTGCAGTTCGTCTGCCCAGATACCAAACTTCATACCATATGTGGTTGGAAGTGCGTGCTGTCCGTGTGTACGTCCGATACACACTTTCATTTTGTTTTCACTTGCAAGTTTGAGCATAATCTTGGTCAATCTTTCCAGTTTTTCTTCAAGAACATCAATGGAGTCACGAATGAGCAGGGAATTTGAGCTGTCTACAATATCGTTTGATGTAGCACCGAAGTGAACATATTCGCCAGCACCATTTTCACATACTTCAGTAATTGATTTTGACAGTGCTGCAATGTCATGATTTGTTTCAGCTTCAATTTCTTTCATTCTTTCTAGTTTAACATAATCGGTATTTGCTTTTGCTGCAATTTCATCTGCCACTTCTTGAGGAATTATTCCAAGTTTTCCTTCAGCTAAAGCAAGTGCAGCTTCCACATCTAACATTCTTTGTAATTTGTTTTCTTCTTCCCAAATATTTTTCATTTCAGGAGTACCATACCTAAATTCAATTGGGTGTATAGCCATTTTTTATCAACTCACAGAATTTTTTCTACATAATATAGTTTTGGTTGTTCAAAGTTTTAATATTTTGGCAAACATTTATATTGTTTTATAATAAGACTTAATATTGCTATTATAACTGATATAATAGGTGATACATTGGAAACAAAAATACGGCAATTCCGCCAGGAATCAGGCATGACTCAGCAAGAGTTGGCCGATTCTGTTGGTGTTACACGTCAGACAATAAATGCTTTAGAGAATGCTCGCTACAATCCTTCTTTAATGTTAGCCTATAAGATTACCAAAACATTGGGTAAAAATGCGATTGAAGAGGTATTTTTAATAGATGACGCAGATTAAGTGAAAAATTAACTATTTTTGAGATTTAGTTAAATCTGTAATATTATTCAGACAGAAGTATCTCTTTTCACATATTGTGATAAAATGTCTCTATTTAACGAAAAACTTAAGGAAATCACTTTAAAAGAAGTATTGTTGCTAATTATAATTTTATTCCTAATTCAATATTTTTTAAACCAATTAAATATTGTTCATATCGATTCGATATGGATTTATATTTTTTTAATTTTTTACTTTATTTTTAAGCTTAGGGGTGAAATTTCCGCTGCCAAAGGGGACATTGGTGAAGTTTTTAAGTTCAGCACGCTAAAAGTTATTTTCATCGTCGTTATTCTAAACATATTTTTTTCATATGGAATGCTGTACTTCTCAAAATTTATTTTAGATATCTTTCCACATTTTAATTTATTCAAATCGCCTGCTGTTTTAACTGGAAGCTTGTTTGCAACAATTTTAATTTCTCCAATTTCTGAAGAGTTTATTTTCAGGGGCGTTTTTTTAAACAGGTTGAAATTAATCGTTCCAACAACTTTTGCAGTTTTAATCTCATCACTGTTTTTTGCATCCCTTCACAGCTATGGCGCAATCTTTGCGGCATTTGTTTTTGCGGTTTGCGTTGCAATCCTATATCTTAAAACCGAAAATATTTTCGTTGTTATTTTTGCTCACTTTTTGAATAATCTCATTGCTGAAACGATCATGATTCTGGATTCCAATAATATTTTGTTTACAAACGTTTTGGCTATGGGTACAATGTCTATTTTGGCTGTTGCTTCATTTATCATACTTTTGATTTCAATCATTCAGCAATTCAAAAATTTAAATAGTAATGACATATAAAATTCATATCATGGATTTAAAAAAAATTGGAATTGTATTGATTTTAGTCGGTATTGCGGTTACCGTATTATTCATTAACAATCAGAAGATTTTCGTTCCGGCTTTGACAGTCACTGTTTTGGGATTTTTTATCACAATCGTTGGATTTGTTAGTGAAGTTAGAAGAAGAAAAATCATTAATGACAGATTGGACAATGACATAGGCACTGTTCTTCAGCCTTTGATTACAAAATATTCAAATCTAAACAAAAAGTACAGGTCTGAATATGAGGGTGAAGAATACGCTAAAAAAAGATTAGAGATTAACAGAAGCCTAGAACGTGAAATAACTGAAAAACTTCCTTATTTGGAAAGCAGAGAAATTAAAAAGATTGTTATTCAGTTCAGTCAGGAACAGGACAGGATGTAAATTTTTTTTGAAATTTTTTTCAATGTACATTTTATTACAACAAGGTTTTAAATAGTACAATGAATATATTCATAATAGTGATAGAATGTTTTCCCCAAGTTATGAAAAAGTAATAGAAATTGCAAAAAATGATGAGTATAGGAGAATACCAATATCCTATGAATTGTTTTCAGATATGGCAACTCCTATAGAATTGTTGAGAATTTTAAAGGGTGTAAGTAAACACTGCTACATGTTGGAAAGTGTTGAGGATTCAAAAAAATGGGGAAGATATACTTTTTTAGGATTCAATCCTCTTTTGGAATTCACATGTCAGGACGGAATTGTCAAAATCAGGGGAGATGAGGATTTCAACGAATTAACCGACGAGGAAAAAACCATCAGGACAGACAATCCCAATGAAATCATCAAACAACTGGTTTTAAAAAACAAATCTCCTAAACTGGATTATCTTCCTCCATTTACGGGAGGTTTTGTAGGCTATTTTGCATATGATTATATAAAATATCAGGAGCCGACTCTAAATCTGGATGCTGAAAACCAGGATAAATTCAAGGACATCGATTTGATGCTGTTTGACAAGGTCATCGCATTTGACAACTTCAAACAAAAGATCATCATCATCGTAAACATGAAAACCGATGATTTGGAAAATAATTATGAAAATGCCTGCAGAGAATTAATTCAAATTGCCGATTTGATAAAAAACGGTAAAAAAGAAGATATCGAACCGTTAAAGTTAAAATCAGATTTCAAACCCGCATTCTCACGTGAAAAATTCTGCAGCATGGTTGATGCTGCTAAAGATTATATTCATGAGGGTGACATTTTCCAGGTCGTGCTTTCAAACAGGATTGAAGCCGATATTTCAGGAAGTCTCTTTGACACTTACAGGGTTTTGAGAACAACAAATCCTTCCCCATACATGTTTTACTTTTCAAGTGATGACATTGAGATTGCAGGAGCCTCTCCCGAAACACTGGTCAAATTGAACAACAACAGGCTTTACACATTTCCGCTTGCAGGAACAAGGCCTCGCGGAAAAACCGATGAGGAGGATTTGGAGTTGGAAAGGGATTTGCTTTGTGATGAAAAGGAGCTGGCGGAACATAACATGCTGGTTGATTTGGGAAGAAATGACATTGGCAGAATTGCAGAAATAGGTTCGGTTGAAGTTGAGAAATACTTGTCGATTGAGAGGTTTTCACATGTAATGCATATTGGATCTACAGTAACCGGAACTTTAAGAAGTGATTTGGACTCTCTTGCGGCAGTCGATTCAATCTTGCCGGCAGGAACATTGTCCGGAGCTCCAAAAATAAGGGCATGTGAGATAATAAATGAGCTTGAAAACAACAAGAGAGGAATCTATGGCGGAGCTATTGGCTATGTGGACTTAAGCGGCAATGTAGATACATGCATTTCAATAAGAATAGCATTCTCAAGAAACAATAAGGTCTTTATCCGTTCAGGAGCGGGCATTGTTGCAGACAGTGTTCCCGAAAAGGAATTTGAGGAATGTTTAAACAAGGCTGCTGCCGTTATCGATGCCTTGAAAATTGCAGATGGGGGATTGCAATGATTCTTTTAATTGACAATTATGACAGTTTTTCATATAATCTATACCAATTGATTGGTGAGACAGGAAGTGACATTAAGGTTTCAAGAAACGACACAATCACAATCGATGAGATAATGCAGCTCAATCCTGAAGCCATTATTTTGTCTCCAGGTCCTGGAAGGGCTGAAAATGCGGGAATATGCATTGACGTCGTTCGTGAATTTCATGACAAAATTCCTATTCTGGGAGTCTGTCTTGGCCATCAGGCAATTTGCGTGGCTTTCGGCGGGGAAGTGTCCTATGCAAAAAGATTGATGCATGGCAAGTCATCAAAGATTTCCCTTGACTACGATTATCTGTTCAAGGGCCTTCCAAGTGAAATAAGCGTTGGAAGATATCATTCTTTAAGTTTGGTTAAGGATACTCTTCCTGACTGTCTGGAGATAATTTCAAAGGCAAAGGATGACGGCGAAGTTATGGCAGTAAAGCACAGTCAGTTTAATGTTTACGGATTGCAGTTCCATCCGGAGTCAATATTGACTCCTGACGGTTTGACAATTATTGAAAATTTCATAGATAAAGTTACAAGAGGTATTTTATGATTAAGGAAGCAATTTTAAAGGTATACAAACATCAGGATTTAACTTATGATGAGGCATATAAAACCATGGATGAAATCATGAGTGGAGAGGCTAGCGAAGTTCAAATGAGCGCCTATTTAACTGCAATGTCCATGAAAGGCGAAACAATTGAAGAGATTACTGCCTCTGCTGAAGCGATGAGGGCACATTGCGTTAGAATATTGAATGATAGGGAAGTGCTGGAGATTGTTGGAACCGGCGGTGACGGTTCAAATACATTCAATATTTCAACTACTTCATCCATCGTTATTTCTGCTGCTGGAGTGCCTGTTGCCAAGCATGGAAATCGGTCCGCATCCAGTAAATGTGGTGCTGCAGATGTTTTGGAGGAGCTTGGAGTCAATATCAATATTGAACCTGAAAAAAGTCTCGAGTGTCTTGATGAGATTAATTTATGTTTCTTGTTTGCTCAAAACTACCATCTGTCAATGAAATATGTTGCAAATGTCCGTAAGGAGCTTTCAATAAGAACAATCTTCAATATTTTGGGACCGTTGACTAATCCTGCAGGAGCTACAATGCAGGTTCTGGGAGTTTATGAAAAAGAATTAGTGGAACCTCTTATAGATGTATTAAATAATCTTGGTGTCAAGTCTGCAGTATCCGTTTATGGAATGGATGGTATGGATGAGATTTCAGCAAGCGACAAGACATTCGTCTGTGAACTTAAGGACGGCAAAACAATGTCTTATGAAATATCTCCGGAATACTTTGGTATGGAGGTCTCTTCCAAAGAGGATCTGGTTGGAGGAGATGCGAAACGGAATGCTGAAATTACACTGTCAATATTGAAGGGTGAAAAAGGCCCAAGAAGAAATGCGGTTTTATTGAACTCTGCTGCAGGGCTTTATGTTGCAGGAAAGGTTGAATCATTTAGGCAAGGCGTAAGTCTTGCTGAGGAAATCATAGATTCAGGCAGGGCATTAAGTCAGCTTGAGAGATTTATTGAAGTTACAAACAGATGATATTATGTTGGATGAAATTGTTGAAAAAACCAAGCAAAGAGTTGAGGATAATAAAAAAATCATTTCCCTGGAGGATTTGAAGAATGAAGTTTCTTTAATGGATATCTCTGATGAATTTCCATTTAAAAAGGCTTTGAGTGGTGAAGATATTGCAATAATTGCCGAGGTAAAGAAAGCGTCACCATCTAAAGGGATTATTGCTGAGGATTTCGATTATTTGACCATTGCAAAGGAATATGAATCTGCAGGAGCTTCTGCAATTTCAGTTTTAACGGAACCTTACTTTTTCATGGGCGCTGATGATTATCTCTCAGACATTGCAAAAAATGTCAGTATCCCAGTTTTGAGAAAGGATTTTGTTGTTGACGAATACATGATTTGGGAGGCAAAGGCTTTAGGCGCCTCAGCCATATTGTTGATTGTCTCTATTTTAGACATTGTCCAATTAAAAAAATATCTGGACCTGGCTCATGATTTGGGTCTTTCTGCAATTGTCGAAACCCATGACGGTGATGAAATCAGGCGTGCATTAACTGTTGGTGCTGAAATCATCGGTGTAAATAATAGGGATTTGACAGATTTCAGTGTTGACATTGAAAATAGTATAAGTCTACGTAGATGTGTTAGTGGAGATGTCATATTTATTTCAGAAAGTGGCATTAAAACAAAGGAAGATGTCACCAGATTAAAAGAAAATGATGTCGATGCAGTTTTAATTGGCGAAACTTTAATGAAAAGTGATGATAAAAAGGCGATGATTTCGGAGTTGAAAAATGGCTAAGATTAAGATTTGTGGAATCCGGAGAATGGAAGATATCGAAATTGTTAACAGGTATGGGCCGGATTTTATAGGTTTTGTATTTGCCGATTCCAAAAGGCGCGTTTCACATGAGGAATCCTACAGGCTAAGGCAAAATCTGGACTCAGACATCGTTCCTGTAGGGGTTTTTGTTGATACCAATCAAGATGAAATCGTCAAGCTATTCGACGAGGGAATAATTGAAATCGCTCAGCTTCACGGCAATGAGAGTGAAGGTTATATTTTGGATTTAAAAGAAAAAACAAATAATGAATTGAAAATTATTAAGGCAATTGAAATGAATGAAAATATTGATTTGGTGGAATTCAACTCATCACAAGCCGATTATCTGTTGCTGGATAGCGGTAAGGGCAGTGGAAAAACATTTGATTGGAATTTGATTAAAAATGATATAAAGAAAGACTTTTTCCTGGCAGGGGGATTGAACAGCTCAAATATTTCACAGGCAGTTGCTGAATTTGATCCTTATGCTGTTGATTTAAGTTCAGGTCTTGAAGTTAATGGATTTAAAGATGAATTAAAAGTTAAAGAGATTATGGAGGTTATACGTTGAGTAACGGGAGATATGGTGAATATGGCGGACAGTACATATCAGAAACATTGATGAATGAACTGCTGTATTTGGAAGAGCAATATAACTATTATATGAACGATTCTGAATTTGTGGATGAATTGAATACCTTGTTGAAGGAATATGCAGGAAGGCCGTCATTGCTATACTATGCAGAAAGAATGACGCAAGACCTTGGCGGAGCAAAAATCTATTTGAAGCGTGAAGACTTAAACCACACCGGAGCCCATAAGATTAACAATGTCCTCGGTCAAGTTTTACTTGCTAAAAAAATGGGTAAAACAAGGGTAATTGCAGAAACCGGTGCAGGCCAACATGGTGTTGCAACAGCAACTGCCGCTGCCCTTCTTGATATGGAATGTGAAGTGTTCATGGGTGAAGTCGATACAAAAAGGCAGGCTTTAAATGTTTATAGAATGGAATTGTTGGGTGCAAAGGTTCATTCAGTTAAATCAGGAACAAAAACACTAAAGGATGCTGTCAATGACGCATTCAGGGATTGGATTGCAAGAGTTCATGACACTAATTATGTAATCGGTTCCACAATGGGACCTCATCCTTTTCCAATGATTGTCCGTGATTTTCAAGCGGTTATCAGTGCTGAAGCAAAAGAGCAATTCCTTGAAAAGGAAGGCAAACTTCCGAATGCAGTAATTGCATGTGTCGGTGGAGGAAGCAATGCAATGGGAGCATTCTATAATTTCATAGAGGATGATGAAGTTAAACTTATCGGATGTGAAGCTGGCGGAAAAGGAATCGATACTCCATATAATGCCGCCGCCTTAACCAAGGGCAAGATTGGAATATTCCATGGAATGAAATCAATTTTCAATCAGGGGGATTATGGACAGATTGCTCCGGTATATTCCGTCTCTGCGGGTCTTGACTACCCGGGCGTAGGTCCTGAACATGCATATCTAAGAGATAGCGGAAGGGCAGAATATGTCCCTGTAACTGATGAAGAGGCGGTCGAGGCATTTGAATATCTATCAAGAATGGAAGGAATAATTCCAGCTATTGAAAGTGCACACGCTGTTGCCTATGCAATGAAATTGGCTCCCGAAATGGATAAAGATGAAACAATAATGATTTGCTTATCCGGAAGGGGAGATAAGGATGTCAGGTCAATTGCCGAATATAGGGGGGTTGAGTTAAATGAGTAAAATAGCAAATGCATTTAAAAATGGAACAGCATTCATCGGTTTTTTAACAGCCGGGGACCCGACTGTTGAAAAAACTGTGGAATACATTTTGGCGATGGTGGATGCAGGATGCGACTTGGTGGAGATTGGAATTCCATTTTCAGATCCTATGGCTGAAGGTGTTGTTATCCAGGATGCCAATGTAAGGGCGCTAAAGCACAATACAACAACAGATGATGTCTTTGACATTGTTCGTGAAGTCCGCAAAAAAACTGATGTTCCATTGGTATTTCTGACTTATATAAATCCTGTTTTCTTTTATGGTTATGAAAAATTCTTCAGGAAATGCAGGGAATTGGGAGTTGACGGAATAATCTCTCCTGACTTGCCATTTGAAGAAAAGGGAGAAATTGCCGACATTGCCCAAGAAAATGGTGTAGATGTCATATCATTAATTGCCCCTACATCAAAACAAAGAATTCAAAAGATTGCCCGTGATGCAAGTGGATTTATTTATGTCGTTTCTTCTTTGGGAGTCACAGGAATGCGCTCAGAAATAAAAACAGACTTGAATGCAATTTTATCAGATATTCGTGAAGTTACAGATTTGCCATTGGCAGTTGGTTTCGGCATAAATACTCCACAACAGGCTCAAAATATTGGTAAGATAGCCGATGGAGTAATTGTTGGAAGCGCAATTGTAAAAATAATCGAAAATCATGGCGAAAATGCAACCGAAGCGTTGAAGGAATATGTTTCAGGCATGAAAAAAGCTGCCAATGAATGATATTATATGAACATAAACATTATTATATTAGAAGAAATAAATATAATAATATTATTTTAAAGAGGATTATTTATGTTTAAAGCAGAATTAAGTGATTCTAGTATATTAAAAACCAGTTTTGATGCTATTTCATCTATTGTTGATGAAGTACAAATTCAAACTGACAGTGAAGGCATGAGATTAGATGCCTTAGACCGTAGTCACATAACTTTCGTACATTTAGAGCTTAAAGCTTCATTGTTCGATGAGTATATTTGTGATGTGCCTGAAAAGATTAATATTGATACTGATGAATTTATGAGAGTACTTAAACGTGCTAAATCTCAAGACAGAGTTTTAATGTCTTTGGATGAAGGTAATTTCATTATTACTTTTGAAGGAGATGCAACAAGAACATTCAAAATCAGATTGATTGATATTGAATATGACAATCCGACCCCTCCTCAAATTCAACATCCGACATCATTCAAGGTACGTTTCTCTATTCTAAAAGACTGTATTAACGATATTGATATCTTTTCCGACAAAATCGCTTTACAGGTTGATGAAGACTACTTTATTGCTTCAGCAGATGGTGAATTTGGTGATGCAAGCATCAAATATCTTCATGGAGAAAATATTCAAGAACATGCAAAATCTTTATTCTCTTTAGATAAGATTAGAGAAATGCTTAAAGCAGATAAATTTTCAGAGGAAGCGGAAATTAGCTTGGGTACCGATATGCCATTAAGTTTAACACTTAATATGGTAACCGGTGACGGTAAGCTTAGTTTCTTACTTGCTCCTAGATTAGAACAAGATGATTAATTTCATCAGTTCATCTTTTTTTATTTTATTAATCATTTTTAGAGATGGTATTAAGTGGATCAATTTTATCAGGAATTGCGGAAGGTTCAAAAAAAAGAACGTAACAACGGTACATTGGCTCGTGTAGATGAGGATTTCTACACTAAAATCCATGAGTATATGGATGAGCTGAAGCAAGAGGCAATGGCCGATCCATTTTCCAAAGCGTTATCTCTTCTAAAGCAATCCCAGATTATTGCAACTGAAATTTGCGAAAGGCGTGAAAAGAAAATATCAGAGGCGGCCGTTATTAATATTCACAGGTCCTATCATTTATTTACAGGCAAGCCGCAGTTTGATTTGGTTGACACCACTCCATTGAATTTAACTCCTGAGGAAGAGAAGTTCTATTATACTTTAATTGACACTTTAAAAAATCATAGAAGCAACATTTCACTTGAAAAATTGGCGGATGATGATGAAACTACAGTTAAACCAATTATCAAGCCTAAAGAAACTCAGTCCAATACTTTAACGTCAAAACCTATTGCTGATGAAAAGCCGGATACAGAAGAGGCCAAGCCAGTTGCTGAGCCAAAAGATAAATCCGAACCTGTTGAGGAGATTAAAACTGCACCGGTTAAATCAAAACCTGTTGCGGATATTGAAGATAATCCTAACGCTTTTGACGATCAGGATGAATTTTATGATTTTGAATCCAAAAAAGTGGCAAAAGATACTGAACTTGTCACAATGCTTGTTTTTGATGAGGTTGGTGCCATTGTAGGTGTTGATGAGAAAGTTTACGGACCTTTCAGACCACAGGATATTGTAACATTGCCTTTGATAAATGCAAAGATATTTTTCAAAAACAGAAAAGGCCGTCAGGTTAAAATTTAGATGCCTATAGAATTTTTTCAAAAACATCTTTTCTAAAAAAATCCCACTTTTTCCATTACATTTAAATAACTTAATCTATAGATATACTAATCGTATCTATTTGTGATAGTAAAAAATTATATTTTATATAATTTGGATTTCTGCTGTCTGTAGACTTGATGCGTTACAATACAGTTTTTATCTCTAACGTTTTTTGATAGAAATTAGATTTAGATAAATTCATAGATAGATTTATCATAACTTATTAATTTACGGTGAAAAAATGAAAATACCAAAAGAAAAAAGAACATACTGTCCTCACTGTAAAAAACACACAGTACATGAGGTTCACACAGCAAAAAAAAGAAAAGCTAGTGAGTTAACCTGGGGACAAAGACAATTCAGACGTGTGACTGCTGGTTATAGAGGTTACCCAAGGCCTTTACCTGCTGGAAACAAACCAGTTAAAAAATTAGATTTAAGACTTAAATGTAAAGAATGCGGTAAATCTCATATTAAACAATCTTTCAGAACAGGTAAACCTGAATTTGTAGCTAAATAAGGTGGTTAACATGGTTAGTAAAGGTAGAGGAAACTTTTTAAAAGTTAAATGTTTAGATTGTGACAATGAACAAGTAATATTTGATCGTGCAGCATCTGATGTAAAATGTATTATTTGTGGTAAAACTCTTGTCAAATCTCGTGGTGCTAAAGCTAAAATCACCGCACACATTGAAAAAGTTTTAAACTAGATTTCTAGTTTTTAACTTATTTTTTTACTATTTTTTATAATTTTTATTTGATGTTGGTGAGAATATGGTAAGAAAAAGTCAAGAATGGCCTGATGAAGGGGAACTTATTGTCGGTACTGTTTACAAAGTTCTTAATTATGGGGCTTTTGCTAAATTGGAAGAATATCAGGGCAAAGAAGCTTTTATTCATATTTCTGAAGTATCTTCCGGTTGGGTTAAAAATATCAGGGATCACGTAAGAGAAAATCAAAAGATTGTCTGTCGTGTTTTAAGAGTTAACCCTAAAAAGGGGCATGTTGATGCTTCCTTAAAAAGAATCCGTGAAGATCAGAGAACTAAAAAAATCCAACATTGGAAAATTGAACAAAAAGCTGAAAAATTCTTAGAATTGTCTGCAAAATCATTAGATAAAACCTTGGATGAAGCTTATGATGAAGTAGGTTACGAACTTATGGACATTTTCGGAGATGTTTACGGTGCTTTTGAAACTGCTTCTGATGAAGGTGCAGAATCTTTAACCGAAGAGGGAATCCCTCAAGATTGGGCAGATGCCATTACTGAAGTGGCCAAAAAGAATATCACTCCCCCTGAAGTTCACATCAATGGTTATGTAGATATTGAAACTTTTGTACCTGATGGTGTAGATGTCATTATTTCAGCTCTTAAGGCTGCTGAAGATAATGAAGGTGAAGAAGAGGAAATTAAAGTCCAATGTGTTGGTGCTCCAAGATATAGGATTACTGTAAAATCTACAGATTATATTTTAGCAGAAAAATCACTCAAGGCCGCTGCCGAAAGATGCATTGCAGTTGTTGAAGAGTCTGGTGGTAACGGTTCCTTCTTAAGAGAGTTAGAATAACTAGATTCTTATGAATATGAAAATGAATAAATGTCCAGAATGCGGAATTTATACTTTAAAGGATGATTGCCCTAAATGTGGAGGACCGCTTAAGGTTATTTATCCTCCCAAATTTTCAATTGAGGATAAATATGGTAAATATCGACGCATATTAAAAAAAGAGGCAATGAATAAGGAGTAATATTAATGAATACTACAGAAATTACTGTTTTAGAAGAAATTGAATTAGACAATCCAATTTTTATAGAAGCATTACCTGGTCTTGGACATGTGGGTAAATTAGCTGCTGATCATATGATTGATGAGTTGAATGCTACAAAATTTGCTGAAATTCATTCTCCAACTTTCCCTCCTCAAGTTCTTGTAAAGGATGAGGGAATTATAGAAAATATGTACAATGAACTATATTATCTAAAGGATGTTGGCGAAGATAATTTGGATTTGATTCTTCTTGTTGGAAATACCCAAGCATTATCTCCTGAAGGACAATATCTCGTTTGTAAAGAAATCCTGGAATTTGTTGAAGGATTCGGCATAGATAGAATTTTCACATTAGGTGGAATGGTTACTTCTCCACAGCCTGTTGAAAATCCTAAGGTCTTTGGAGCGGCTACAAATGAAGCTAATGTTGAATTATTAAAGGAAGCTGAAATTGAAATGAGATCAAATGATGGAGGAATTGTTGGCGCTTCAGGATTGTTTTTAGGTCTGGGCGCACGCAAAGGAATTCAGGGCTCCTGCCTTATGGGTGAAACTCCAGGATACTTCATTGATGCTGAAGCTGCCGAAGCCTTATTGAAAAAATTAGCGTTATTGCTTAATTTTGAAATCAACACTGATAAGTTGGATGAAAGAGCTGAAGAAACCAAGCAAATGATTGCTCAAGCTCAACAAATGGAACAGGATTTAATCAATAAGGCTAATGCCGGAAATGCTGATGATTTAAGATATATTGGATAATCAATCCAATATTCATTTACTTTTTTTTTTAATCATGAATGTTATCGTTATTCCTGATGCTTCGATGATTGTAGTGCCATTGATTGAAAAGAATGGACATACATACTTATCTCCGGTCAATTTTTCTCGTCATGATAATATGGATATTTGTGAGGGTAATTTAACTTTTGATAACCTTATTACCAAGTATTCATCAAGTGAACTTCCATCAGGAGTCAAATCAAGATTATATTTGTTTTCTAAAATAATTGACAATGTAGATGCTGCAATCATTATTGGAAAACGTCCTGAATCGTATAAAAGAATGTATAATTCCTTGAATGAGATAATACTATTCGGTTCAAATTCCTGCAACAATGCACATTCCCTTCTTGTCAAAATAGTGGATGATTTGGATATTCCAAAATTAAAGCTGGCCTATCCGACAACACAAAGGGGAATCATCGATTTGATAAGTAAAACAAACAATTTTTTAAAGGATTTAGAGCCATACAGTGAGTTGAATGTAGATTTGACTTCCAAAAAGGAAAAATATCCACTTTGCGAATTTAAAAAAATGTTAAATAATAATACTTTCTAACATTTAAACATGTTAGTAAATGCTGATTTTCACATTCACAGTTGCTTTTCAATGGCATCATCCAAAGATATGCTGATTAGGAATATTGCTTTGAAATCCAGGCTTAAAGGATTGCAGTTATTGGGAACAGGTGATGGATTTCATCCAAAATGGTTGGATATAGTTGAGGAAAGTACTGATTATGCAGGTGATGGCATTTACACGGCCGAGGGAATGGATTTTGTAATAACAACTGAAGTTGAAGCAAAAAGCAGAATTCATCATGTCATAATTATTCCGGATTTGGACATTGCACGTGAAATGTCACAGAAATTGCCTTCTAAAAACAAGACAATTGACGGAAGGCCCAAGACGAATCTTGGGGGGGCTGAACTTCTGGAACTGGCACATGACTATGACTGTTTGATCGGTCCGGCTCACGCATTCACGCCCTGGACCGGAATGTACAAGTCACATGACAGCATTTATGACTGCTATGAAAAAAAGCCGGATTTTGTTGAGTTGGGATTATCTGCAGATACCGATATGGCAGATAAGGTATCTGAACTTAAGGATTTTCCATTTTTATCAAATTCAGATGCTCATTCTCCTTGGCCCCATAGGTTAGGCAGGGAATTTAATCGAATGGAACTTGATGATATTTCATATGCCTCAATCAAAAAGGCAATTAAAAACAAGGACGTCAAAGCAAATTACGGGTTGGTTCCGAATTTGGGCAAATATCATATGACGGCATGCACAAAATGTTTCAAATTGACGGACCCTCAGGTTGCTCGTCAAAATAGGATGAAATGTTCCTGTGGAGGAACGATAAAAAAGGGAGTGGATTTTAGAATTTCCGAAATTGCTGATTTAAAGGAAACTAAACATCCCTCATTTAGACCTCCGTATGTTCATTTAATGCCGTTGGCTGAAATAATCTCATCAGTCCACAGCAAAGGGGTCACTACAAAATTTGTTCAGGGAATCTGGCAGAAATTAATCGATAGTTTTGAAAATGAAATCAATGTTTTAATCGATGCTGAATTGAAAGACATTAAAAAAATTGATTCTGATGTGGGTTTGGCTATTGAATCGTTTAGAAACAATACACTTGACATTATTCCTGGAGGCGGGGGCCGCTACGGTCAGATTCTATTTAAAAAAGAGGTTGAAAAGCCTAAAGTGGTGACTTTAGACAATTTTTAAAAAACGGACTTGGAGGGATTTGAACCCTCGATCTTAAGATTAGGAGTCTTACGCCCTTCCAGACTAGGCTACAAGCCCAAAAAACAATTTCATTATTTGAATTTGATTTTCACAAAAAAAGAATTTATAGGGACGGACCCGCCGGGATTTGAACCCGGGGTCTTCGGATTAGAAGTCCGACGCCCTATCCAGCTAGGCTACGGGCCCTTATAAATAACATTAATTAGTTTGTATTTTTTATTATATATAGTTATCTATTATTTCAAAAAAAATAAAAGAGAGGATTAAAACTAATCCTATACTCTTTCAGTAGATCCGGTTGCGTCATTTACACCGATTGTGTCTACTGCATTGCCGTCTTCATCGTAGATTGTAAAAATCCAGTATCCATCAGAGTAATATCCGCTTCCAGCATAGCAACCTTCTTCTTCAATAGCATCGCTAGCGATTGCTTTTGCAGTTGAATAAGATAATTGGGTACTGCTTGAACCACTGTCACTGCTTGAACTTGAACTTGAACTACTGCTTCCAGAACTTGAACTTCCACTACTTGAGGAACTTCCTGAGGAGGAACTTCCTGATGAACTGCCGGAATCACTTGATCCGGTAGAAGCAGAACTTCCTGAAGTTGTAGCGACAGATGAAGTAGTTCCATTTGTCAATGAGGTGTTGTTTCCAATTCCACTTCCAGCATCATCATTTGCACCCATACTAGATAAACTAGAAAATATTGGGTTATCACTATTTGTTATGCCGTATGCGGTAACAGCTGCCGCAATACATAATACAATTATTATTGAAATGATTATATTTGCTTTATCCATTATTTTCCCTCCTATCAATCTATATACATAATAAGTAAAATATAGTTTCTTATCTTTTATATATGTTTCTATTTATAATTTTAGAAGAAACTTATTAATAATAATAGACATATATATTTAATGTTAGTTTCTAATTTATAATTGAGGTGACATATTTGAAAGATAGAGTAGTTATATCCCCTACAACTCGTCAAGAGGGCCATGCCGAACTCGTCATGGAAGTCGACGACGAAGGGATTGTTACAAAAGGTATGTATTTTAGTATAACTCCTGTAAGGGGTTTAGAAAAGATGGTTCTTAACAAAGCACCTGAAACCGCTCCAGTTTTATGTCAAAGAATCTGTGGAGTTTGTCCAATTCCACACACTTTAGCATCCGCTGAAGCAATGGATATGGCATTAGGTATTGAAATTCCTAAAGCCGGTAAATTGTTAAGAAAAGCTGTTGCAGCAGCACACGGTATTAACAGTGCAGCTATACACCACTTTTTAGTTGCACCAGATATTGTCCCAGATGACTTATTTGCTACTGCTGTAGACAGTGTAAGTAATATCAGAAAAAATGTTCAATATGTAGTTGACATGATTGCTGGTGAAGGTATTCACCCATCTGATATTAGAGTAGGAGGAATGGCAAGAAACATTACTCCATTTACAAAAGAAAGATTAATAGAAAGAATGACTGCACTTAGACCAGCACTCGAAGAACACGTTGAATTAATCAAAAACTTAGTTCTCGAAGCTGGATTACCTAAAGACTTAGGTGTAGTTAACCAACCATTATTGGCAACTGATGCAACTTACGGTACCAACGAATTTGATATGGACAAATTCTCTGAAGTATTGCCGGAAGCATGGTACGATGATCCTGAAATCGGTAAAAGAGGATGTTCAGTAATTCCTTTATGGGAAGGTCAAAACGTTGAAACAGGTCCTAGAGCAAGGATGGAAAAATTCGCAGGCTTCAAAGACAAAGGTGTAATCGCACAACACGTTGCTCGTGCAGATGAAATGTTGAAAAACTACGATGCTTGTTTAGAAGCGCTAGATGCAATTGATCCTGCAGCACCTGCAAACGTATCCTACGATAAAAGAGGAACTGGTGAGCTTGGATTTGGTGTTATTGAAGGTCCTAGAGGAACTGACGTACACATGGCAAAAGTTGTTGAAGGAAAAACTCAGTTCTATTCTGCAATTGTACCTACTACCTGGAACATTCCAACAATGGGTCCAGCTACAGAAGGATTCCATCATGAATTTGGTCCACACGTTATCAGAGCATACGACCCATGTTTATCCTGTGCTACTCACGTGATGGTAGTTGACGATGAAGATAAATCCATTCTCAAAAACGAAATGGTGAGAATCTAAGTGAGGGAGGAAATATTAAATGCCTTATGATTCGGAGATCATTGTAATCGGATGCGGAAATATATTATTCAAAGATGATGGATTCGGTCCAATCATGATAAATATTTTACAAAAATACAGTAATGACAAAAATGATTACTATGACCCTGCCGTTACAGCGTATGTTGAAGATGAATTTGATAAGGATGTTTTAAACCAAATCAAAGAAAAATTTGAAGGGATAACTTTACCTGAAAGTGTTCAATTTGTTGATGGTGGAACTGCAGCTCCAACTAATTTCTTCCCGTTATATGAGGAATATGACTGGAAAAAGCTGATAGTTGTTGATGTTGTTGAATTCAACGATGAACCTGGGACCGTTGAGGTTTTCGATCCTAACGTAATGCAAGTTGGAAAATATGACAATCCTCATGGAATGACAGTTGAAGAGCCTCTTCAAAAAATTTCTGAAAAATGCGATGTAGTGGTTGTTGGTTGCAAGCCCGCCGAAATTCCAACTCCGGATGTTGATGTTGGTTTAACAGAAACTGTAATTAAGGCAATTCCTGAAGCTATTGATCTTATTTTAAAAGAAATTGGGGTAAAATAATGTTTGATAAATTGAAAAAAGCTTTTGGAGGTTCAAATGAACCAGAAGCACCAAAAGTAGAAGAAAAAGTTGAAGCTGCTCCTGAAACACCTAAAGCTGCACCTGCAGAAGAAAAAGCTGCTTCA
This sequence comes from Methanobrevibacter sp., assembly GCF_045120835.1. Taxonomy (GTDB): domain Archaea; phylum Methanobacteriota; class Methanobacteria; order Methanobacteriales; family Methanobacteriaceae; genus Methanocatella. Next base: position 5,678 of record NZ_JBGVFE010000029.1, on the reverse strand, counting down.
GCAAAACCACGTATCGGTTACATACACTTAAGTGGTTGTACTGGAGATGCAATGTCTCTAACCGAAAACTATGACATTTTATCTACAGTCTTAACTGATATGGTGGATATTGTATACGGACAAACTTTAGTCGACAAATGGATTCACGGTACTTACGCTGAAGAAATGCCTGAAATGGACTTATGTTTAATTGAAGGATCCGTTTGTTTACAAGATGAACACAGTTTACATGAGATTCAGGAAGCTAGGAAAAAATCCGGCTTAATCTGTGCATTCGGTTCCTGTGCTATGACCGGTTGTTTCACAACCTTCGCACGTGGAGGACAACAAGCACAACCTAAACATGAATCATTTGTACCAGTTAGTTCATTAGTTAAAGTTGATTTAGCACTTCCAGGTTGTCCTGTAGCTCCTGAAATGATTGCTAATGCAGTTGTTGCATTATGTAACGGTGATTTAGAATACTTACAACCTGCAATGGACAAAGCTGCTTGCAACACTGGATGTGGCTGTGACGTGTTAACTAACATTATCCGTAACGGATTATGTAGTGGATGTGGAACTTGTGCTCTAGCATGTCCTACAAGAGCTATGGGCTTTAGTGAAGGTAGACCTAGCTGTGATAGAGACAGATGTATTAAATGTGGAACTTGTTATGCAATGTGTCCAAGAGCATGGTTACCTATAAAAAGAATTAAAGAGGAAACTGGATTATAGGAGGATTGAACATGCCATTAGGAACTTATAAAGAAGCATTATCTGCAAGAGCTACTGATAGTAAAATTACTGATGTATCACAGGACGGAGGTATTGTTTCAGCATTATTATGTTACGCACTCGATGAAGGAATCATTGAAGGTGCAGTCGTAGCTGGAACTCCTGATGAAGATTGGAGACCTATTCCTACTGTAGTAACTTCCGCTGATGAAGTTATTGCAGCAGCAGGTACCAAATACTCAATGTCTCCAACCCTATCCACTATAAAAGAAGCAACCCGTCAATATGGATTAGAGAAAGTTGGTGTTGTAGCAACTCCATGTCAGACCCAAGGTTTAAGAAAAGCACAAGCATATCCATTCACAAGATTTGTCGTTAATAAAATTAAATTATTAATCGGTATCTACTGTATGGAAAACTTCCCTATGGCTTCTCTTGACACCTTTGCAACCGCAAAATTAGGATTTGACTCATTACAAGATGCTAGTAAAATGGACATCGGTAAAGGTAAATTCTGGTTAACCAAAGACGGTGAAGACTCTGGTTTAGCTATTAAAGAAACACACGGATACGAACAAGCTGGATGTAACATCTGTATGGATTACGTTGCTGAATGGGCTGACGTATCAACCGGTTCTGTAGGATCTCCTGACGGATGGTCCACTGTCTTAACCAGAACTGACGATGGTGAATCCATATTCAAAGCTGCTGTTGATGCTGGTTTAATTGAAACAAAACCAATGGATGAAGTAAAACCAGGTCTTGGATTACTTGAAAAATTAGCTAAAGGTAAGAAAGACAAAAACGGCAAAGAACGTGAAAGAAGAGCTAAATTAGGATTACCACTTCCTGTGGAATACTAATCCCACTTCTTTCTTTTTTATTTTTTTTTTTAGTAAAATAAGTTATTTTAGATAGTTGTAACGGTACAACCTTCTTTTTCAACAATTATTGTATGCTCTTTTTGGCTTACGAAGCAGCCCTGTTTTTCCTTTAGCGGAGCATATGGATAGATTGCCATTGCTTCGGATAATTGTTTTAGTGCTATTGATCCTTTTCTCTCACCGAATTCATCTGTAATCCATCTTCCTGAAAACGGAACAAATCTGTGGTTTTGTTGTATGTATTTCAGGACTCTTTGGGTACTTTTCATTCTGAAGGGTTTGTTTGCCATATATGAGAAAATGTAATGGCCGGGAGCATCATTTACGATGCCTTCACCGTTAGTTGCAAACGGCTCGATTGCGACTGCCTGGCCTTCTTCCAGAATGTAGTTATCGTGATTGTTATAGTTTGGTATGGAAATTCCTGCATGAAGGTTGTTCTGTTCGAGACTGTGTCCCGTTAGGTTAAAAATAGGATTTAATTTGTATTCTGAAATTGCTTCATGAACTGCGGCACCTATTTTTGAAACTTCCACTCCTGCTCTTGCAGTTGCAATTGCCGCTTCAAGTCCTGCTGCTGAAGCCTCTACAATTTCTTCATGAAGGTTAATCTCGTCTTGTGTGTAATTTTCATCAATATTCCCATCAGCTATTACAGTTATAGCTGTATCGGCAATATATCCATCAATCATTGCTCCCAAATCTAATTTTACCATGTCACCAGCATGAATAACTGTCTGATCTCCTGCAGGGGAGGTATAATGTGCTGCCACTTCATTTAATGATACGTTACAAGGGAAGGCTATTTCAGCGCCTGATTTTAAAATTTCGCTTTCGACGTACTCAACCAAATCAATAACCAATGTTCCTTCTTTAATCATTTTTGAAGCTTCGCTACGTATTTTTGAAGCAAGTTTTCCGGATTGTATGTAAGATTCTATCATAAATTTTTACCTTCTCTATTGATACAATTAAATATTTAATTGATAAAGTTTATATAATATTTTATATTACTAACTGTATATATTAAATTGGAGGTTTAAAAAAAATGGATATTCCTACAATACCTAACCAAATGTTTTTGTTAATACTTGTGGTTATAGCTGCTATCGTATTAATTATCATTGTTTTTCAATGGAAAAGCATATCCAAATCTAAAAACTCAATTGCAATCCTAGAAAAAGAAATTGAGCTTAAAAAAATGTCTATGGTTGAAAAAGACATTGAATCTAAAAGATTAATGGACAATCCAATTCCATTGCCACAAGACCAACAGGATAGGCTATCTGAAATTAGACAATCCACTACTGAAGCTAGAAGTCGTGTTGGATTCCTTCACTCTGAAATCAATGAAAGATTAGCAAGATTGGAAGCTGAAACTGAACAACGAAAACTAGAAAAGATGCTTACTGAAATTGAAGAAAAAGAGAAAAAACTTAAAGGAATGAAATAGGTGATAATATGGATGCTATGGAAGTGGTTGCAGTCATAATTTTAATCGTTGCGATTGCAGTTTTAGTTTATTATTATTTATTAAATAGTCCGGCGACTATGGATAAATTAAGAGCTTATGTTCCAACAAGTGCTGATGCACATATGAACGAAGTTTTGAATAATGATTCTTCAGATTATGAAGATTTGCCAAAAGAAAATTCTTCAAAAGATAAAGGCGAATCCATGGGTAAAAGAATCAAGGTTAAATTAAGTGACATTGACATGTCATCTTTAAACACCGATATATTTTCCCATAAGATAGATGCATTTTTGGATGCCAAAAGTGAAGAGTTAATAAAAGATTGGTCTTTGGCTACTACTGATGATTTGGAAGATCTTGAAACCAAATTTTCTGAAACCACTGCGAATGTGGACACTTTAGAAAAAGATTTCAATGAATTTAAAAAATCATCCGAAGAGTTCCAAAAATCTACTGAGGAAAAATTAAACGATTTAGATAAGAGAATAGAATCATTAGAAAATAATTAATTTATTTTCTTTGATTTTTTCCATTTTTACGAAAACTTTATATATAATTTAAACTATAATTATATAATAGTGTATTACTAATTTTGTCTTATAGCAGGGTGGGGTAGTCTGGTGAACCCGCAGGGCTCATAACCCTGAGATCCCTAGTTCAAATCTAGGCCCTGCTAATTTTAATTAATATTTTTTGGCAAGTTAAAGACAGCTGCTGGTTTTATGCTAAGGAAACTCCGCACATCAAACAAGACTATGGCGTTGAAAGGCGTATACTGAGAAGTATGACTCTGGAGCAGAAACGACACGGCTTTTAATGGTTGACTATGATATTTATTTGAGGACATTAAAAGAGACGGTGAAACGGCCATTCCATAGGATGCAAGAGCAAAGTTGCCGATAATCGCTTGTGTAGGCAAGGTAGTTCGCTAAGATGAATGCTGATAAACAGAATGTGGGTTACTCTTAACAGGCCATGAATATTAATTATTTTCTTATTTTACTAATTTTAAAGGTTTAACTTTTTAATGTATTTAATTTTGATTATTATATATGGAAAACAAATTGTTTTAATTATTTGAAAACTATCATTAATTTTTTCATTACTTTTCATTGAATTGAAAACAATATTGATTTTTAGATATAGATTTCATTCAAATGAAATCTTTATATGGAAGTTTCTATAAAGTAATAATTAAACAGGGTGATTTTCCATGATTATTAAAAGAGAAGAGTATATTGACAAAATTAGGCCTTTTATGAATAAGCATATTATTAAAGTTTTAATTGGTATTAGGCGTTCGGGTAAATCTACAATATTAAAACAAATAATTGATTCATTAATTAATGATGGAATTCCTGAAGAAAATATTGTTTGGATTAATTTTGAGTTAAGTGATTATTTTCAATTGAACACTATAGAGAAACTTGAAGAGTTTATCTCAAATAATCTGGAAAATGTAGATGGTAAAGTTTACTTGTTCTTTGATGAAATACAGGTTGTTCCTCAATGGGAAAAGTTAATCAATTCATATTTTGCTAAAGGCAACTATGATATATACATAACTGGTTCCAACTCAAAATTGTTGTCTGGTGAATTTGCCACTTATTTATCAGGCAGATATGTGGAATTAAGCATTTATCCCTTCTCCTTTAGGGAATATTTAAAATATTATGAAATTTCAGATGACTTCAAAACACATTTTTATAATTATCTGGATGATGGTGGAATGCCGTCTACATTTGATTATGAAGGGGATAATAAAAAATTAATAATTATGGATTTATACAATTCAATTGTTCTAAAGGACATTATTCAAAGAAATAACATACAAAATGTTGATTTATTGGATCGTATTATTAGATTTGTTATGTATAATATTGGCCAACCATTTTCAGCAAATAAAGTCCATAAAAGATTAAAACAGGATCTGGTAAGTTTATCAGTAAACACGATTTACAATTATTTGAAATTTTTTGAAAACGCTTGTTTGATTCATCAGGTCAAACGTGAAGATTTACAAGGTAAAAAAATATTAAAATATGATGAAAAATATTATTTATCTGATTTGGGATTCAGACAATCAATAATAGGAAATAATCAAAGAGATATTACACGAGTAATTGAAAATATAGTTTATATGGAATTATTGAGAAGGGGTTATGAAATCACAATAGGTAAAGTGGGCGATTTGGAAGTTGATTTTGTATGTAAAAAGCAATCAAAACCCATTTATATTCAAGTTTCATATTTGCTTGCAAGTGAAGAAACAATTGAAAGGGAATTCGCACCATTAAAAAATATTAATGATAATTATCCGAAGTATGTGATAACAATGGATGAAGTTGATATGTCTCATGATGGGATTATTCATTTGAATTTGGTTGACTTCTTAATGGATTTAGAGATTATTTAATTGGTTAGGTGTCAAAAATTAAGGTATGATTTACCTATTTTTGTTTTGTAACCCACCATATTTTTGGTGGGTTACTCTTAACATGCTGAAAATATTAATTATTTTCTTATTTTAAATGTGTTTTTGCACAGTTGTGCACTTTCAAAAAGTTTAATAATATTTGAAATTATTTTTAACTAATGTTTTA